>CAZRLM010000325.1:0-1000 GCA_964600835.1 uncultured Oscillospiraceae bacterium | reverse complement strand
TCTTTTTTGTCTCCTTTCCTTTATTTCTCTGTTGCACTTGGAATGATAACCTACCATTGACCCTCCTGGACTTCCCTGCCAGGAGGGGTGTGCGGCCCTCCTGGCCCTCCCAGGCTGGGGTGCCCTGCTGATTGCGGGCGGCGCGGGCTAAAAAGCCGCTTGTCTTGAAAAAACTTCCAGGGCATGGCGCACACGCCCCCAAAATCATCTTGACAGAAAAAAGCGAAAATGCTATCCTTTTTGTTGCTTCTCTGCGGAGAAGAAAAAAGCCCATTACATAGGAGGTATCCCCATGAAGAAGATGCTTTCTCTGGTACTGGCCCTGACGGTGCTCCTGTGCGCCGCTTCCGCCCTGGCGGAGACGGTTGACACCTACACCTCGGCTTCCGCCACCAAGACCCTGGTGACCGGCGACGCGCTGGCTGAGCTGGTTCCTGTGCTGGAGGCTCAGTCCTCCGAGCTGCCCACCAAGGCCGAGGCTGAGGCGGAAGGCTATGTCGCGAAGGAGGGCACCACCAACGCGCAGATCATGTCCGTCAATCCTGACGGCAGCGTGGGCCTGTCCACCATCAGCGAGTGGAATTACACCGCGGACGACGCCAACGGCGTGGTCACCGTGAAGCTGACCCTGGGTCAAAATGCGCTCAACCTGTCCACCGTTGGCGCGCGCGGCACGCTGCTGGTGCGCGCCAATAACGCGACCTACCTGCTGCACCTGGACGTGACCAACGTGGACGTGCTGCACTACTCCGAGGAGACGGCGGGCGACTTCGATGTGCACTACTCCGGCGCGGCTGATGCCCTGGACGAGTACCACATCACCATGAAGGTGCTGTCCATCGAGCAGACCTACGCGCTGATGTTCTGATTTGGCGCATCATAACGGGGAGCCGGTATTTACCGGCTCCCCAAAATGTTTTTCAGGCGGCTTCGGCCGCTTTTTTGTTAGTGTCTTAAGACAGTTGAGCGAAGCGAAACAAAAAAACCACCCGCTATGCGG
>CAZRLM010000324.1:0-1005 GCA_964600835.1 uncultured Oscillospiraceae bacterium | reverse complement strand
GCAAGACCGGCCTGATGGCTGACACGCTTGGCACGCTCAATCCGTTCAGGTATCGCGGGTATGTGTATGATGAGGAGACCGGGCTGTATTACCTCCAAAACAGGTATTATAACCCCACTTGGTGCAGGTTTGTCAATGCGGACAATATACTTGGACAGCATGGTAAGCTTATTTCTTACAACATATTCGCATACTGTATCAACTGTCCATCATGTTTAATAGACCCTTCCGGAAAAGGGCCGATTTGGGATTGGATAAAAAACTTTTTATCTAGTTGCACCAAGGCTAATATCGAGAGAAAAAGGATGGAGTATAAGCTAAATATCAGCTTAGCTTCCAATATTGGACTTTCCATTAAAGACTATCCTCTGGCCAACGAAATGTTTCACCATTTTTTGTGGGGTGATGGGGCTCCTTTAGGTAGTGAAACAATAGGAGAACTAAGTCATAGTCTTTCGAACTCTAAAACGCTTGCCGAGCAAATCAAAACGGATTATGCAAACAAGGAAAGTTCCATTTCCTCCAGCGTAAAATTTTCCAGTGGCGATTTGCATTATGGAATAGGTAGTGATAACTATAGTGCCGAAGTGGTACAAAAAGGAGGTAAATTGATTGCTACAGGGGTATTGTCAGATACATATGACTTTACAGTGTTGAGAACCCATGGCGGAGAATTTTCTTGGCTGAGTGTTGAAGCAAATAACCTGGGGTATCAGTTACAACATGATGGTTATGGCACTACTTATGACTATTCGGTTCCTTTTGAAATTGAAATCTTCCCATAAATCATTTTTGCTGATATCCATCGAATCCAACTAATTAACTAATTTCGTTGGATTTCCCTGGCAGGATAGCATCATATTCGCATTCCTGTCAGGGAAATCTACTGCATTAAAAAGGATAAGGAGGAAGTTTTACATGAATTCCCAAAAGTTAAATAAAAAATGGACGTTTCTCGCGATGCTACTTGTATTGCTGATGGCAGCTTCGCTATTTGTTGTTTTC
>CAZRLM010000323.1:0-1005 GCA_964600835.1 uncultured Oscillospiraceae bacterium | reverse complement strand
AAAAAAGAAGAACATCGCAAGGTCCTGTGTTAAAATGGCGTTACCACACAACCAACAACAGGAGGATCAAGCGATGTCCTATCATCATCTTACACTAGAAGAGCGATATTGTCTAGTAGCACTTCAAGAAAAAGGCCTGTGTATTCGGGCTATTGCCCGAATCCTTACACGGTCGCCTTCAACAATCAGCCGTGAATTGAAGCGGAATCGAAGCAAGCAGGGCTACAATCCCTACGGAGCTTACAGCAAGGCTGTTCATAGAAAGAGGATGCCGCGCAGGCTGATCAAGCAGTTTGAACCTGAAAAACTTGTGTATGTTGTAACAGCCCTCAGCGAGTGGCACTGGACGCCGGAACAGATCGCAGGCCGCTGGAACAAAGAACATCCGGACAGCATCCTGAGCTGTTCGACGATCTATCGGCATATCCATCGAGGCTTGTTGCCTGGCGTCAGCGCCAAAGCGCACCTTCGCCGCCATGGAAAGCGGAAGGTAAACAGCAACGCCAATTACAACACCATTCATCCAGATCGAACGATCCCTGAATGGCCGGAAGAGATTTGTCAAAAGACGCGCATCGGCGATTGGGAGGGCGATACGATTTGTGGCGCTCAGGGCAAAGGCGGCTTGGTGACTTTGGTGGATCGCAAGACCGGGTTTGTGTGCGGCAGGATTGTGCATTCCAGGACGTCGTCAGAAACCAGAGAGGCAATCCGGAAAGCCCTGGAAAACAAAACGGTTCTTAGCCTTTCGCTTGACAATGGTTCCGAATTTGCCGAGTTTCGCAAACTGGAGAAGGATCTGGGAGCGCCTATCTTCTTTGCCGAACCTCACAAGCCCTGGCAAAGGGGATGCAACGAGAATGCGAATGGGCTGCTCCGGTTTTTCTTTCCCAAAGGCTGCAACTTCCACAACGTTTCTCAGGCTGAATTGGATCGCGTTCTCGATCTCATCAATCACAGACCTCGCAAGCGCCTCGGTTGGCGCACTCCTTTTGAAGTTTTCTT
>CAZRLM010000322.1:761-1008 GCA_964600835.1 uncultured Oscillospiraceae bacterium | reverse complement strand
AAATTTAGTGCAAATTCCATAGAGAATAATAGTCATAGAAGAAAAGTATTATCTGAACATTTTATTTTTTTTAATGATGATGTTTATTTGATAAAAAAGACAAAAAAAGAAGACTTTTTTAAAAATGGTATACCTTTGGACACAGTTGCTTTAAATGTTCATTGTCCTAAAAAGAGTTTAATAAGTCAATATTTTTGTATAAATGATGTTAATATTATTAATGAACATTTTAATTTTAAAGACTCTA
>CAZRLM010000322.1:0-751 GCA_964600835.1 uncultured Oscillospiraceae bacterium | reverse complement strand
AAATAATTTTTTTAAATGGTTTAATTTAAAAAATGGGAAACTTATTCTTCGAACAATTACGTTATTGCCATGTCCAAGATTTCCTGGTTTTTATCAAAAACATATAGCAAATTCATATCTTAAAAGTATTTTTAATGAAGTTTGGGAAAAAGAACCTGAAATATTAGATAGTACTTGTATGCATAAATTTCGTGAAACAAGTGATGTTAATCAATGGTTATTTAAAGAGTGGCAGATTGCGAGTGGAAAATTCTTCCCAAGAAGTAATAAGTTCGGAATCTCTTATTATATTGATAGGGATGGAATAAGTAGTTTGAAATCTAAAATTATAAAATCAATTAGAAATAAAAAATACAATATTATAGCTATAAATGATGGTCCAATGTCAGAGGAAGAATATAATTCTTTGATTTTAGATTTAAAGGAAAGCTTTCAAAAAATTTTTCCTGAAAAATCAAGTTTTGAAAAGTAGGTTATTATGAAAGTTAATTTAAAGTTTCTTCTATATATGCTTTGTTTTATTATTCTAACTTTACCTAGAATTAATGTACCTGGTTTTGATACTTTAATTAGAGTTATGAATATATGTAAAATAATGGCTGTTGGTATAGTATTAATATTGTTCGCTTTAAGAAAGAAAAAAATTGATAAGTTCTGTTGGTTGGTTATATTTTCTTTTCTTTCATTATCGTTATCAAATCTACTTAATTCAATGAATCCTAAGACATTTCTAAATGTATTTATAGGTAAT
>CAZRLM010000321.1:0-1023 GCA_964600835.1 uncultured Oscillospiraceae bacterium | reverse complement strand
CGGCAAGTGGCACGACATCGAGGTCGAGGACGACGTGACCGCCTACCTGGAGTTTGCGAACGGCGCGACGGGCGTGTTCATCACGACCACTGCCGACGCGCCCGGCACGAACCGGCTGGAAATCACGACCACGCGCGGCAGCCTGATTTGCGAGCAGGATCGACTTGTCTGCCGCAAGCTGGCGGAGGACGAGCGCGTTTGGTGCAGGACGAGCACGGAGGGCTTTGCGCAGCCCGCGTGCGAGACGTTCACCGTTGAGACGGACGGCGAGAACCCGCAGCACGTCGGTGTGCTGAACGCCTTTGCGGCGCACATCCTGCGCGGCGAGCCGCTGGTTGCGGACGGGCGCGAGGGCATCAACGGTCTGATGCTCTCTAACGCGATGCACTTATCCGACTGGCTTGGTCACGCCGTTACGCTCCCGATTGACGAGCAGCGCTACCTGACGCTCCTGAACGAGCGCCGCGCCACCTCCCGCCTCAAAGAAGAAACGGATATCGTGATGGACACCTCCAACAGCTACGGCAGCACCCCCAAAGCGTGAGGCAGGGGCTTCGCCCCTGCACCCCACCAAAGGGGGCGCTGCCCCCTCTGGACTCCCTCGCCAGGAGGGCCGGTTGGCCCTCCTGGACCTCCCAAGCTGGGCAGCCCAGCTTTTTTTATCAAAAAATCTGGTACTTATCCGCAGAAACACCCCCTCCGAAGGAGTGCACCCGAAGGGGTGTTGGGGGCGATCGGAAAGCCCCCAACCCGCATCCGCAGATGCGGAACACCAGTTGGTAAAACGCCAACTGGCTTTTTATATCTCAACAATGCAAACCAGTTGGCGTGCCATCCCCACCGCATTGCGCGCCTTCTGGCGCGCCAAAAGACGGCCTATGCAACTGCATAGCACCGGAAGCGTTAATCACATCGCCCACCGCAGGCGCAGCCTGCTGCCGCCTGCAACCCCTCCATCGCCGATGCGTAGGCGACCTCTGATGGTCGCCGTTTCGCTCCCAAGCGTCCCATGTGGCGCCCCGC
>CAZRLM010000320.1:0-1024 GCA_964600835.1 uncultured Oscillospiraceae bacterium | reverse complement strand
GTGTACAAACCCAGCGCCATGGGCGGACGCTATGACTACATCCCCGCCGATTCCCAGGCTGGCGTGGTGATCTACGAGGACAAGTTCTGTTACAGCCACCACGCCAGCGACCCCGTGTGCGGGCAGCTGCTCAACGCCTTTGACGTGGTGCGCCTGCACAGGTTTGGGCACCTGGACGCCAAGGTCAGCGAGAATACGGAACCGGCGAAGCTCCCGTCCTTCAAGGCCATGCAGGAGTTTGCCGTCGCGGACGCGCACGTCAAGGACACGCTGGCCACCGAGCGCATGGCGCAGGCACAGCTGGAATTCGAGAACACCGACGATTGGCAAAAGCAGCTCGATCTGGATCGCACGGGCGCTGTTCGCAACACCCTGCGTAACATCACGCTCATTGTCCAGCACGACCCGGCGCTCAAGGATATTGTGTTCAATCAGCTGGCGGACGGCATGGAGATCAAGAGCGATGTGCCGTGGAAGCATCCGGCGCGATTCTGGCGCGATGCCGACGATGCGCAGCTGATCAGCTATGTCGATTCCTATTACGGCTCCTTCTCCGCCCGCAACTATGAGCTGGACATTACCAAGGTCACTGACGACCGCTCCTATCATCCCATCCGTGAGTTCCTGAACGCGCTGCCGGAGTGGGATCGCACAGCGCGCGCGGACACGCTGCTGATCGACTATCTGGGCGCTGCGGATACAGCATATGTGCGCGCGGTGACGCGAAAGACGCTGTGCGCCGCCGTCGCCCGCGTGCAGCGTCCGGGCACTAAATTCGACAACATCCTCGTGCTCAACGGCCCGCAAGGGATCGGCAAGTCCACGCTCATCGCGCTGCTTGGCGGCGACTGGTACTCCGACAGTCTCTCCATCTCCGACATGAACGACAAGACGGCTGCGGAAAAGCTGCAGGGCTTCTGGATCATGGAGATTGGCGAGCTGGCGGGTATGCGCAAGGCGGACATCGACAAGGTCAAAGCGTTCATCTCCCGGCAGGACGATAAGTATAGGGCCAGCTTTGGGC
>CAZRLM010000319.1:0-1032 GCA_964600835.1 uncultured Oscillospiraceae bacterium | reverse complement strand
TTTAGGCTATAGTAAAATAAAAGAGTTTATCTTTGATTTAAGTGATGGTATCATTGATATATCAGAAGGAACTATAGATAATATTTACGAAGAATTTAGTGATAAAAGTGAAGAAACACTCAATAACATAACTACTAACATTTTAAATGGAAAATATAGCCATACTGACGAGACTACTACTAGTGAAAATGGAAAAGAGACGTATTATAGAGGATATGCGAATCCTACCAATGTTCTATATAAATATCATCAACACAAAGGCGATGTTCCAATAAAAGAAGATAACATTTTAACAAGATATTTTGGAACAATCATATCCGATCATGAATCCGGTATCTTTAAGTATGGAACAAACAATCAAGATTGCATAATCCATATAGGCAGATACTGTATAGAAGGAGACCAAAATATTCTTGAAACAGAATGGCAAATTGATTTATATAGATTTCTTTTAAAATTAGATCGACAAAGAAAAATCTTAATGAACTTTGGAAAAACTAGTTTTACAAAGAAGGAAATCGAGAAAATAGAAAAAGAGTTTGATGAAATATTAAAAATTGCCGAAGAACAAAACAAAAATATATCCTCTATTTATTGGAGAAAGAAAGCCACCACTCTTTTAAGAAGATTCAAAAAATATAAAAATACCATGCTATTCTTTATTTACGATTTTTCCATTCCAAGTGAAAACAATTTTATGGAACGGTGCCTTCGAATGATTAAAGGGAAAACGAAGATTTCGGGGGGATTTAGAAGTACTAAAGGTGGAGAGCGATTTGGCAATATTATGAGCATCATTAAAACCGCCAAGCTAAGAAAATTAAATCCCTTTAATTGCATAAAAGCAATATATCAAGGCAAGTCATTATTTGCCTAGTTTTTACGTGAAAAAAACTAGTGAACGTTTAATTATTCACTAATTAATGGCTGAGTAGTAACGACTTTTTCGCATAAACTATTTGCCACAGTTTATTTCTCTTCTCATCATTTTCTTTCTTGCATTTAAACGAGATGGCATATCTTTTTGTCTTG
>CAZRLM010000318.1:0-1036 GCA_964600835.1 uncultured Oscillospiraceae bacterium | reverse complement strand
GTGTTCAGCGACCCTAAGAAGCTGGCTGCGTCAATTAACAAGTTGAATCTTGGAGAGATGCAGCGTATTGACAATCTTATCAAGATGTTGCAGACTGCAAAGAAACAGTGTGAGTCAGCAATTTCTGACGTAAACGATAAGGTTAACACTTACTTTTCACAAAAATCAAAGTCAGCCCAAAAGGCTAATGGCGATGTTTCTGCAGAAGTAAATGTTAATGTAAACATCCAGCAGTAAGCTTATGGAAGCTCTCTTAACTCCTAAGAGTAAGGGACTAATAAGTGTGTTGCTCTTGGATAAAGAAATAAAGGCAAATGTGTTCGAGAAAATCGATCACATAGATAAGTACAAGATGTATACCATCATGGATAATGGAGACGTTGTTCTTGGTGAAACAAAATATGCATTTTGGAACAAACTTATCGGTTGCCAGCGCACTATACCATTCGAGAGCTTTGCTCTCAAGGTATGGGACGCACTAGTGCATCTTTCCGAAGGGCTTAACCAAAAAGCCATTATGGAAGGATTATCGCGAGAAATCGTGATGAAAGCCGTTAAAGATAAAGACTTTAACTGGGTAGTAGAACGACTAGATAACGTAGCGAGAATGGTTGCTCAAAAGTCAAGTATTGCAGATGGTGCTGGAGTGTCAACTGCGGGGGACGGGGCGTTCGGGCCTAAGCTCAACACATGTAATCAGACTGAAAAGAGCGTCATTATCAACGTTAATGGTCGTAAACAAGTTTGTCACTTTAAAGATAGTTTAGGTGATCCAATGATCGATGTAGAAGTAGGAATAGTAGGAGTTAAACGAGTATATCCAGATTAAGACATTCTTGAGGGAATGGTATGTGGATCCGTGCTGCGGAAAAGCATACGCTGAAATGAAATATACAAATTTGATAAATACTAGAATATTTCTATTAGATTAGAAGATTGCTATTAAAAATAATCCTAAAATGTTCCGTGCTGCGGAATAGGTAGTAAGTCCTCGCTGGGGTCAAGCTACCAAGGATTATCTTTATCCTTTATTACA
>CAZRLM010000317.1:0-1048 GCA_964600835.1 uncultured Oscillospiraceae bacterium | reverse complement strand
CGAAGTTGCCGAAGGGATCCATGGTCGCGCCGCCCCAGGTGGTGAAGATGATGTCCGCGCCGCCGGAATACATGGTGTTGTAGTAATCCTGGTCAGCGGTCATGGTCATGCTCAGCTTGCCCTCGAACTTGGAGCCCTTGGCGGCTTCCTTCAGCTGCGTATCCATGTAGTTGAACATCTGCACATAGATGGTGTCGGTGTTGTACACACGGATGTCGATGGTAATGGGGGTCTCGCCGTCCCAGATCTTGGCCTCGATCGCCTTGTCGGCGGCCACGGCCATCAGGGACTGCGCCTTCGCCATGTCGTAGCCGGTCATCGCGTCATAGGCCTCGTCCAGCGTGGCGTAGTCCTTGCCCTCGCCGTACTCCATCTCGAACAGCTTGACCAGCGCGTCCTTCGCGTACTCGCTGTCACGATACAGCGCGCCGGTGAAGGGATCGTAGCAGTACATATAGTTCAGCAGACCGAAGCCGCCCTGGCCCGCCGACGTGTACTTGGTGGCAAAGTCGTTGGCGTCCAGCGCGAAGGCGAACGCCTTGCGGAACTCGTCCACAACCAGCACCTGGCTGCCGGTGCCGTGGTTCACCAGGCTCTCGTAGTTGGTGTTGAAGGTGATCTTGGTGGTGTGGCTCTCGGGAGTGTACTTGATGTACTTGCTGGAGGCATACTTCGCCATGTCCTCGTTGGCCAGGCTGATGCCGTCGATTTCGCCCTTTTCAAAGGCCAGCAGCGCGGTGGCGTGCTCCACGATCACGGACACCTTGATGTTGTCCGTCTGGTACATACCCTTGTGCTTGCCGTCCTTGTAGCCGAACCAGTTCTCGTTGCGGGACAGGGTGTACTCCTTGTCCAGCTCGAAGGCGGACAGCTTGTAGGGGCCGTAGGACACGGAGGTCTCGAGGGTCTTGCAGTAGTTGGAGGTCACCTCGTCGGCTTCCTCCTCGGTGGCAACGGGAGCGCCATCCTTGAAGAAGGACTTGCACTTCTCGTACATTTCCTTTTCAACCAGGAAGTTGCCGCTCAGGTTGTAGGGCACATAGAAGGC
>CAZRLM010000316.1:0-1049 GCA_964600835.1 uncultured Oscillospiraceae bacterium | reverse complement strand
CGTGCCCGCACGGAAAACGTGGCCCTCGCCGAACAGTTCCACCACCTGATGGTGGGCCTTGGACTGGTACTCGCCGGAGAAGTTCAGGTCGATATCCGGCACCTTGTCGCCCGCGAAACCCAGGAACACCTCGAAGGGGATGTCGAACCCGTCCTTGACCAGCTTCCGGCCGCAGAGCGGGCAGTCCCTGTCCGGCAAATCGACGCCGACCTGGTATTTCTTCTTGTCCACGTCGAAAAAGCCCTTGTGGCAATGGGGGCAGCGGTAGTGGGGCGGCAGCGCGTTCACCTCGGTGATGCCGCACATACACGCCACAAAGCTGGAGCCGACCGAACCGCGGCTGCCCACCAGGTAGCCGTCGTCCAGAGAGCGCTTCACCAGCCGCTCGGCGATGTTGTACAGCGTCGCGAAGCCGTAGCCGATGATGGAGCCAAGCTCCTTTTCCAGCCGCTTTTGAACGATCTCCGGCAGCGGATCGCCGTACCATTCCTTCGCCGTGCTCCAGGTCATGTTTTGGATGTTGTCCGCCGCGTCCTCCCAGAGAGGCTGGAAGGTATCCGCACCGGTGGGGTGCTTGGGGAACAGCCGCAGCGTGTCCACCTGATCAGCGATCCTCCGCGGGTTGGTGATGACCACCTCCCGCGCCTTCTCCTCGCCCAGATAGGCGAACTCCTCCAGCATTTCCTCCGTTGTTTTGAAGTACAGCGGCGGCTGATTGTCGCAGTCCTCGTAGCCCATGCCGGCCTGAATGATCGCGCGATTGACGGCGTTGTGCGGGTCGAGGAAGTGCACGTCCCCCGTGGCGACGACCGGCTTGCCCAGCTCCTCGCCCAGCCGCACGATGACCCGGTTCAGGTCGCGCAGCCCCTCGTCGTCCTTCACCCGCCCCTCGCGGACGAGGAACGCGTTGTTGCCGATGGGCTGAATTTCCAGATAATCATAGAAGGAAGCGATTTCCTTCAGCCTGTCCCAGCTCTCCCCGGCCAGCACCGCACGGAACAGCTCGCCCGCCTCGCAGGCGCTGCCGACGATCAGCCCTTCCCGGTACT
>CAZRLM010000315.1:0-1056 GCA_964600835.1 uncultured Oscillospiraceae bacterium | reverse complement strand
ATCCCTGCCACGCGCTGACGATTGTTTCGATGTCGCCCGCCGGGTGATGCAGGTACACAAGGTCGATGTAGTCCACGCCCAGACGTTCCAGCATCTGATCCACGGCATGATAAGCGTCGGCGAATTCGTTGGGCCACAGCTTGCCGGTGATCCAGATCTGCTCCCGGGGAACGCCGCTGTCAATAACGCCCTGCCCGACGCCGCGCTCGTTGAGATAGCCGTGAGCGTCGTCCAGATGGCGATAACCCGCTGTCAGAGCCGCGGCGACGGCCTCCCGGGAGGTCTGGTTCAGGATGGCCAGATCGCCGTTTTCCAGACGCTGAATCTGTGTACCCAGACCGAACTGCGGCATCTGTACGCCGTTGTTCAGCGTGAGCAGGGGCACGTCCTCCACCATGGTGATGGCAGAGGCGCTCGCCGGGCCTTCTCCGGGGGCTTCACCCTGCGCGCTGCCGCCTTCCGCAAGGCCGGGAAGCACGAGGGTCAGCATCAAGCAAAGCAGCAACAGAAAAATTCTTTTCATTTTGCTTCTCCTTATACATTTTTGCCCATGTCGTAGGCCCTTTGCATGGCGGACGTGTTCATCACCTTGCCCGGCTCGTAGACGCCGCTGCCGATGACGACACCCTTTTCCGCCGCGCCGTTCACGCAGTCCGCATAGCCGCGGAAACAGGCCAGTGTGGTATCGGCGGAAGCCGCATCCTCGTCCGCCATGGTGACGATGTAGTAGAACTCCTTGTTCTTGACTTCCAGCCAGCGGGCCACCGTGCGGTCGATGACTGCCTTGAGCTGCGCGTCGATGGAATAGAAGTAGACAGGACTGGCCAGGACGATCACGTCCGCGCCGATCATCTTTTGCAGCACATCCGCCATGTCGTCCTTATGAACGCATTCGCCGCCGTGCTCGCGGCAATAGTAGCAGGCCGAGCAGGGATGAATCTTCTTCGTCGCCACGCGGATTTTTTCGACCTCGTGGCCGCTCTCCTGCGCGCCCCGGGCGAACTCGTCGCACAGCAGGTCGGAATTGCCGCCCTTACGAGGGCTGCCGGACAGAAT
>CAZRLM010000314.1:0-1057 GCA_964600835.1 uncultured Oscillospiraceae bacterium | reverse complement strand
TGCGGTCAGCATAGGGAATACAAGCGGCAGGGTGATCTCTGTGAGCCCCGGATATTTCAAAAAGTTAATTTCGCCCTCGTTCAGCAGGGTTACTGTGGTATTCTTTCCGCTGATCTTTACGGATAACTTTGCCGGTGTCTGCGGCATAAGCTCACCGAAAAGATAACATTTATAACTCACATCAATACACCCCCTCGCTTGCCGTTACCAAAGCCTCGGCAACGCCGTCTGTTAAATAACTGATTATGCCGTCAAGGTCCGTGTTGGCCGCCACATTGTTTGTAACGCCTCCAAGATCAACCTTAATTTCAGCCGTAGTAAAGCGGTTAATAGCCTCACGCTCTGCAATATCTCGCAGGTAGGAAAGCTCCTCAGTGCTTTTGCCCGTGTTCTTTGCCGTATCGCCTGTGTTTTTCGCAATATCGCCAAGTGCGCCGCCGTAAGGATCTAAACCGCCTGTACCGTCCTCACCAAGACCGAGTTTGCCGAGCATATTATCAAAAACACCGGTTACGGAGCTTTTAATATTTCTGCCCACCTCTGCGCCCTTGTTGTAGGCACTTGAGCCCCAGCCGTCCTGGAATGTGTCAAAGGTATTCATACCCTCGCTCCAGCCTTTGCCAAAGTCCACATCATAGGTACCGAAAGCATCGCCCACGCTGCCGTAGGAGTGGCTATTCCACGCATCGCTTACGCTGTCATAAGCAAAGGTATTAAAGCCCTCATTCCACGCATCGCCTATGCTGGTATAACTCTCTTTTTTGCTGTTCAGTTCATCAATCTTTTTGGCGGCAAAATCAAGCCCGGAGGTGTCAATGTTTACACCCATCCAGCCAAGCACTTTATTTGCCATATTTGCAAGGCTTTTAAGCCCCTGCATAATGACATTTACCATACCCCAAAAGCCTTGCTGTATGAACACCCAAGCGTTATTAAAGGCAACACTTACATTGTTTGCACAAGCCTTGAGCACATTCCAGATGCCCATACCGAGGTTTGCAAACCAAAGCCCGGTATTTTTGATAATCGCCCAAGCAGCAGATCCGAGGTTTGCAAA
>CAZRLM010000313.1:0-1058 GCA_964600835.1 uncultured Oscillospiraceae bacterium | reverse complement strand
AGGCAATCTATAACGAGACAGGGGTGGAGACAGAAGGACTGAATCTGGCGCTGTATTCCGACGAAATCATCAAAATTTTCAAAAAGCATGGAAGCGAGGAAACAGAAGCGCCACGCGGTCAGAGAGCTGTTACTGAGAATGATTTCTTAACAATAAAAGAGGTGGTTCAAAATCCAGATGCCATTGAGTTGTCGGATGAGCAATATGAGGGGCATGACGTTATTCTGTTTTCAAAGGATATGCAAGGAAAACATACCGTTGTCTCTTATGTAATAGGCAGCAAGCACGATTTACGGGTGCAGACCATGTATATTGCGCAACAAAAAAAGAGCCTTGCCCCGGTGCAAGATGCAAAGCCCCTTGCAATAGAACGCCCGAAACGGTCGGGGTACAGCTCCACCCATAGTATATCCCAAACCAGCGAAGAAAACAACCCCTCTGCACAATTTTCCCTGCGGGAATACAGCGAGCACCAGAAAGAGAACTGGAAGAACAGCAAGCTGATCAACATCTACGAAAGCGACGAGCAGCTTCTGGCCTTTATTGAGCGTGCGCTGAAAGACCGAAGCTACAAGGGGAAGATGTACTTCGGCCAGATTGGCAGTGAATTGGCGCAGGCAATCTATAACGAGACAGGGGTGGAGACAGAAGGACTGAATCTGGCGCTGTACTCTGACGAGGTTGTAAAGATCATTAAAGACCATGGGAACGAGAAGGCGGAGAAGGATTTCGCTGCAATCAAAGACGTTGTACAGAATCCTGATACGATTAAGCTGTCCGCAAAAACATATGAAGGACACAAGGCCATTGAATTTGTGAAGAATGTTCCGGGAAGAACAACAGTTGTAACTTATGTTGTATCTTCAAAACACGATCTCCGCGTGCAGACGATGTATAAAGGCAAAGAAAAAAAGAGCCTTGCCCCGGTGAAAGATGCAAACGCCTCTCTCAATGCGCCCCAAAGGGCCGATACGTCCATGACGAGCCGGGGTACAGCTCTCAACCATAGTATATCCCAAACCAGCGAAGAAAACAACCCCTCTGCACAATTTTCCCTG
>CAZRLM010000312.1:0-1059 GCA_964600835.1 uncultured Oscillospiraceae bacterium | reverse complement strand
CCAGCAAAGTAGAAAAAGCCCGGCGAGTAAGCCGGGCGGAAATCAAAAACAGGAGGTGATTTAAATGCCTCGCATAAGGCAAAATGCAGATCGGGACGCCATGCGGGACTTTCTGGCAGAGTTCCGGGCACAATGTGCCAGGTTCGGATATCACACCCAGCAGGACATAGGCTTAGCGCTTGGATTCAGCCAGAAAACCGCCGGTAATTATCTCAAGAATCCCGGTAACATAACGCTGTCTACAATGCGAGTCATTGTGAAAGTGCTGAAACCTGATCCGAACGTGATCCTGAAAGTGCTGGGCTATTCCACCAGCGACATAAGAAAATTGGCAAAGGAGTACATACAATGATGGACATATTTACGAAATTCTCATCCGATGAAATAGCAGCAGCTAAGGCCCGCCTGCAAGAGCGGATGGATCAGCGAAAGCTGGAACGGGACATCCGTGAGGCGGTTGTCATGGTACAGCGTCGCCGCTATCTTGATTCGATTCCGGAAGCTCAGTTTGAGCCGATTAGAAAAACCGATAGGATGTAATCGGTATGAACGTCAGAGTACCGGAACCAGAGGAGGAACGGATCCTCCGAGAAAATGGCCTCGATCCCAACGAATACGCCGTTACTTACCGAAAGGAAGACGCAATCTATCTTTTGTGCTACCGAACACGGGACACATTAACAATCAGAAAGGGCGATAGAAAATGGAATTGAAACGCAAAAAGTATGAGTTTACAGGAGAGGTAAAAGTCGTTTTTGGACATACCCTCCATCAAATCAGAGCTGTGATCAGCTTTGCAGATGTTACCATTGGTGATATCGGTGGGTGGATCCAAAGCGATAGCAACCTGGATCACGAAGGCAATGCCTGGGTCTCCGGCGATGCCTGGGTCTGCGGCGATGCCCGGGTCTCCGGCAATGCCCGGGTCTCCGGCAATGCCCGGGTCTACGGCAATGCCCTGGTCTCCGGCAATGCCCAGGTCTACGGCGATGCCCAGGTCTCCGACGATGCCCAGGTCTACGGCGATGCCCATTATATTACAGTCGGCCCCATCGGCAG
>CAZRLM010000311.1:0-1083 GCA_964600835.1 uncultured Oscillospiraceae bacterium | reverse complement strand
CCGCTTCCGTCACCTCGTAGGTCGCGGTGTACGTTTCCGTCGCGCCGGGAGCGATGGACGCAATCGTCCACTCGTCGCCCGTCAGCTCATCCGTCACCGTCACGTTCGTAATCGTCAGGTTGCCGTCGTTCGTGACCGTGATTTCGTAGTGAATTTCCTCGCCCAGCACATACGCCGTGCCGTTCGCAGGCGCGCTCGTCGTCGTCTTGGCGACGGTCAGGTGGCCGTTCGGATCGTCCGTCGGATCCTCCGTCTCACCGGGATCAACCGGCACGTCGGGATTCTCCGGATCAGGACTGGTGCCCGCGGCGGTTGCCACGTTCAACACGCTGCCCGCCAGAATGTCCGCTTCCGTCACCTCGTAGGTCGCGGTGTACGTTTCCGTCGCGCCGGGAGCGATGGACGCAATCGTCCACTCGTCGCCCGTCAGCTCATCCGTCACCGTCACGTTCGTAATCGTCAGGTTGCCGTCGTTCGTGACCGTGATTTCGTAGTGAATTTCCTCGCCCAGCACATACGCCGTGCCGTTCGCGGGTGTGCTCGTCGTGCGCTTGGCTACAGTCAGGTGGCCGTTCGGATCATCCGTCGGATCCTTTGTTTCACCGGGATCAACCGGCACGTCAGGATTCTCCGGGTCGGGGCTGGTGCCCGTCGCGGTCGCCACGTTCACCACGCTGTGCGCCAGAATGTCCGCCTCCGTGACCGTGTAGCTGGTCGTGAAGGTGCGTGTCTCGCCAACCATCAGGGTTTCGATCGTCCACGCATCCCTCGTCAGTTCATCCATCACAACCACGTTCGTGATCGTCAGGTTGCCGTCGTTCGTGACCGTGATTTCGTAGTGAATTTCCTCACCCAGCACATACGCTGTGCCGTTCGCAGGCGTGCTCGTCGTCGTCTTGGCGACGGTCAGGTGGCCGTTCGGATCGTCCGTCGGATCCTCCGTCTCGCCGGGATCAACCGGCACGTCGGGATTCTCCGGATCGGGGCTGGTGCCCGTCGCGGTCGCCACGTTCACCACGCTGCCCGCCAGAATGTCCGCTTCCGTCACCTCGTGGCTGGTCGTGAAGGTGCGCGTCTCGCCAA
>CAZRLM010000310.1:0-1086 GCA_964600835.1 uncultured Oscillospiraceae bacterium | reverse complement strand
GGGACGCACCTGGCAGTGCGGCACCATTCAGCTGGACTTCCAGATGCCGCTGAACTTCCAGCTCGAGTACGTCGCGGAGGACGGCAGCCGCAAGCGCCCGATCATGATCCATCGGGTGTGCTTCGGCTCCATTGAGCGGTTCATCGGCATCCTGACCGAGCACTTCGCGGGTCGCTTCCCGACCTGGCTCGCGCCGCTGCAGGTGAAGGTGCTGCCCGTGTCCGACAAGAGCATGGCATATGCGACGAAGGTCTACGACGCTCTGCGGGCGCAGCGCGTCCGAGTCGAGCTGGACGACCGCAACGAGAAGATTGGCTACAAGATCCGCTACGCGCGCCAAATTGACCGCGTGCCGTATATGCTGATCATCGGCGAAAAGGAAATCGCGGAGGGCAACGTGTCCGTCCGCGACCGGGAAACCGACGAAACCACCGTGATGACGTTGGACGAATTCATCGCCAAGCTGAACAAGGAAATCGCCGACCGGGCGTAACCGTTACCAGAACAAAGAGGGATGAAGCAGCAAACCGCTTCATCCCTCTTTTGGCGTGCGAAGCCCCGTCGCGCCGTCAAGGCTGCAGCGGGGCGCAGCAAACCCCTGGGAGGCGTCGGAGGGTTCGCGGGCGGCTTTCCCCCAACTCAAAAAAGTGGCCGAAGCCACTTTTTTGAATCTTCTTAGTACATTCCGCCCATGCCACCGGCAGCACCGGCGGGCGCAGCGGGTTCGGGCGCGGGGATGTCCGCCACCAGGGACTCGGTGGTCAGCACCATCGCCGCCACGCTCGCCGCGTTTTGCAGCGCGGAACGGGTCACCTTGGTCGGGTCGATGATGCCGCGCTCGATCATGTCGACATACTCGCCCTTGAGCGCGTCGTAGCCGTAACCGGCCTTGTTGGCGCTCTTGATGTTCTCGACGATCACGCTGCCCTCAATACCGGCGTTCGCGGCGATCTGACGGATCGGCTCCTCCAGCGCGCGCAGGACGATTTCGACGCCGGTCTTGGCGTCGCCGGTGAACTTATCCAGCTGGGCGCGGACGGCGGGCAGCACGTTCAGCAGCGCGATGCCGCCGCCGGGCACGATGCC
>CAZRLM010000309.1:0-1099 GCA_964600835.1 uncultured Oscillospiraceae bacterium | reverse complement strand
AACGCTGAAGGCATCTAAGCGTGAAGCCCACCTCAAGAATAAGACTCCCACTCGAAAGAGGTAAGACCCCTGGAAGACGACCAGGTAGATAGGTCATCGGTGGAAGCGCGGTAACGTGTGTAGCTTGATGATACTAATCGGTCGAGGGCTTGATTTCAACGCAAGTCCAAGCGCGAAGGGAAGGCGGGAGCGGAAGCGGAAACGCGGAAGGGAAGCGCAGAACGGAAGCGCGAAAACGAGACTAATTGAACAAACGGTCAAGACTCAAAATCACTCGGTGTGCAGTTGTCAAGGCGCAGGGAAACAAACAAGTTCACATTTTCCGGTGGCAATGACGAGAGGGTTCCACCTGTTCCCATCCCGAACACAGCAGTTAAGCCTCTCAGTGCCGATGGTACTTGCCTGGTAACGGGCCGGGAGAGTAGGTCGCTGCCGGATTCCAGATAGCGAAGGAAGTGAAAGCTTCCTTCGTTTTTTTGTGCTTGATGAACGGCTTGCGTTGAGGTTTTTGCGCTGATGCTTAATGTCAATGTGTGTTCCGCCTCGCGGGCGCGGAGTCCCTGCATTTTGCAAAAAACACTGCCTGAAGAAGCGCATCCGAAGGAGTGCAGAGGGTGACCGGAAAGCCTGGCGGGCGACCTTCGTCCTCTGCCCGCGCCCGCAGGCGCGGAACACTGCGTTTAGGGAAAAAGGGTGTGTGGGCCCTTTGCGTGCATTTGCCAAAAAAATAGCAGCCGAAGGAGTGCAGGGCGATCGGAAAGCCTGGCGGGCGACCTTCGCCCTCTGCCCGCGCCCGCAGGCGCGGAACACTGCGTTTAGGGAAAAAGGGTGTGTGGGCCCTTTGCGTGCATTTGCCAAAAAAATAGCAGCCGAAGGAGTGCAGGGCGATCGGAAAGCCTGGCGGGCGACCTTCGCCCTCTGCCCGCGCCCGCAGGCGCGGAATCCATGCGTTTAGGGAAAAAGGGTGTGTGGGCCGCGCCAAAGGGCGCGGGTTCCATGTGGGCACAACGCAACGAGGTTGTTTGGGCCCCCGGCGGGTGCTCGCTTTTTTACTATATTTTTGTGTTAGGACGTTCTTTTCGACTCGGCGAAAAGAACC
>CAZRLM010000308.1:0-1124 GCA_964600835.1 uncultured Oscillospiraceae bacterium | reverse complement strand
GGTTCTTGGTGGTATAAATATCCCAGGAATGGAATTTGTATAGTCAGATAATGGTGACTATACTGTATCTGGTGCTCCGAAGATGGTATTCTTAGATAGTATGCATTATTACTTACAGCCTAATCAATCTGTATTAAACCAGTTTATCGACTACGCTTATACAGAACGTGAAGCTATTCTTGATTGTAGAGAACAACTTGGCTTGCATGTAGATAATCCTAAGGGCTTACCTGTACTTAATGATGAAGATAAGATAATGAATTATCATATCGGAAAGAAGGGCAAGCAGCCTGGTGGTATTCAATTTAAATCACTTACAACACTTAGAGTGTATGAAGATGGACAGATTAAACGTTACGAAATAAACAAGATGTCTCCTGACGAATAGCTTAAAACTCTTAATGAGCAATTCTTCGATAAATCTAGAGAAGAGCAAGAATAGATAATGTCATTAACTCTTCAAGAGTAGTATGAGAACGAAGTAGATAAAGCAGTTAGTCTTGGTATTGTCTCAAAGGATGAAAAGCTTGGTTATCTTGGGCTTAATAACATTAACCTTAATCAGAGTCAAATAGACGCCGTAGAACGCACTTTGTACGCTCAGATGTATAAAGATCTCACATAGAAAGGAATAACGCCTAATACGCAAAATTTGCAGCGTACAGCACACAGTATGGCTATAACTGCTATATTACAAGACGCAACGAATAGAGCTATTATTTCATCTGAGGAAAGTTTAAGATTATATATTGGTAACCCTGGATTCTTCAAGAATGTAGAAGATATTCAGAAACGTATTGGTGGTCTTGTGTCTACTGGTGATGACAACGTTACATCTTTACCAAATTATGACGGATCAGATGGAGAACTTTATAGATGCGCTGAAATATCAGACTATGAGGTAGCTTCAAATGCTGATATTATGAGTGAACTTCAAGAAAAGATGCGTGATGGTGAGCTTAGGGAAATTTATGGAAACCGTTACGGATTTAAAGATGTTGATGATTTAGATATAGGCGCAGTAAGAGCTAGGCTTGTAGATGACTTTGGTGAAGATGCTGTTAAGAAAATAGAAACAAGAGCTAATAACTTCTATGAAGCCTATACTGGTGGTATAAATGTAG
>CAZRLM010000307.1:0-1137 GCA_964600835.1 uncultured Oscillospiraceae bacterium | reverse complement strand
TGCAGCATACGGGCGTAATGTTAAGGAGTTACCCCGCACTTGCATCTTTTTCGGCACCACCAACACCGCTGAATACTTGCAGGACACCACCGGCAACCGCCGTTTTTGGCCGATAGACACCGGCGAACAGAGGCACACCAAAAGCGTATGGCGTGACCTTGAGCCGGAAATAGATCAGTTGTGGGCTGAGGCGTATGTGCGCTGGCAGGCGGGTGAGCCGCTTTACTTATCCGGTGCCATTGAGGATGCTGCCAAGGAAAAGCAAGAGGAACACAGAGAGGCATCCAGCCGTGAGGGTATCGTGCGTGAATTTATGGAGCGACCGGTGCCGGACGATTGGAGCAAGTGGCCGCTTGACAAGCGGCGTATGTTCTGGGGCGGCGTGACAATGGGCAGCGACAGCCTGCACCTTGTGCCCCGTGATCGCATTTGCGCCCTTGAGGTTTGGTGCGAGGCTTTCGGCGGCAATATTAAAGAAATGAAAAACACCGACACCAGAGAGCTTAACGCCATAATGGCAGCAACACCCGGCTGGCAAAAGTCTGCCGGTACTCTGCATTTTGGACCGTATGGCACACAGCGTGGGTTTAATAAAATCTAACAATTAGCATCTAACAATTTGTTTTTCGTGTAGAATTGTTAGAAAAATGCCGTCTAACATTTTTACACGAAAAAACATAGTTTTGTTTAATTGTTAGAAAGATTGTTAGACCGAAAACCGCATAAAATAAGGCTTTTTATTACTTTTCTAACATTCTAACATTTTTTCTTATAGAGTATAAAATTAGAGAGTTTGAGAGTAAAATTACGCCCTAACCCGCCTGTTTGCGTGTATTATGCGTGCGCGCGTGAGAAAGTTAGAAAAGGAGGAAAACGATGCTTGAAAAAACTGTTGAAAAAGAATTGTGCGACCGAGTAAAAAATGATCTTGGCGGCTGGGCATTAAAGTTTGTGAGCCCCGGACAAAACGGCGTACCGGATCGCATCGTGCTTGTGCCGTATGGGCGTATATATTTTGTGGAAACAAAGGCACCTGGTAAAAAGCTGCGTAAGCTGCAAGAGTATGTTTGCGGTTTGATAAAGCAGTTAGGTTTTAAGGTGTTGCGGATAGACACCAAGGAAAAAGTGGAGGCGTTT
>CAZRLM010000306.1:0-1141 GCA_964600835.1 uncultured Oscillospiraceae bacterium | reverse complement strand
TTGGAGCATCCGGGTGACCTTCTCGCTCCAGACCTGGCAGCGCAGCGCGCCCCGATCCGGCCCATCTCCGGCCACGGCTTTTCCGTAAGGATAGCCGACGGACAGATCACGCTTGATCAGCACTAACAGCTTCTCCGTGCCCGCCTCCCGGGCCGGTTCCGCCTTGGAACGGAAGAAATCCGCCAGCTTCCGGAAGCTCTGCATCTGCGGCTCCATATATTGCTTTTCACAGCCCCGGGCCAGGTTGGAACAGATGACGCTCATCTCCATGGCGGACAGCTCCCGCTCCACATGGGGCTTTTCCGGTGCGTCGGTGCTTCTGGCTCCGGACGGTTCCGCCTTCACCCGGAACGCGGCCTTGTCCGCGCCGCACAGGGGACACTTCCAATCGTCGGGCAAGGCTCCCCAGGGGCCGTTGACGGCCTCGTCGTAGATATATCCACAGATCGAACAAACGTATTGCTTCATCAGGATCACCGCCTCCTTTGCACTTATTTTACCGGATGGCAGGGAAACTTCCGTGATTTGATCACGAAACACAGCCGGGCGCGGAATGCTCGCGGCTTTTGCTTTTGAAAGTTCCCTCTTTTGCTTTTTTTAGCGCTGTTCGCGGCATATGTCAATAAAAATTCTTGACTTACGCCATGGATTCGGCTATACTCCGGTACAGGAGGACGGAAGATGCGCTTTGAAGATTTGTTCCCTGTATGGGATCGGCTGAATATCACACAGAAAAATCGCCTGCTGGACAACTTGACCGAGCGCCGGATCAGGCGTGGGACGGTGATCCACAACGGGCGCATGGACTGCGCCGGCCTACTGCTGGTGAAGCAGGGCCAGCTGCGGGCCTATATGCTCTCGGACGAAGGGCGGGAGATCACCCTGTACCGGCTGTTTGACCGGGATATGTGCCTGTTTTCGGCCTCCTGCATCATGCGCTCCATTCAGTTTGAGGTGACAATAGAGGCGGAAAAGGATACGGAGCTGTTCGTCATCCCAGCGGATGTCTATAAGGGGATCATGGACGAGTCCGCGCCGGTGGCGAATTACACCAACGAGCTGATGGCTTCCCGCTTTTCGGAGGTCATGTGGCTGATGGAGCAGATCATGTGGAAGAGCTTCGACAAGCGGCTGGCCGCCT
>CAZRLM010000305.1:0-1143 GCA_964600835.1 uncultured Oscillospiraceae bacterium | reverse complement strand
AAGACGAGCGTAGGCAGTTCATAATACGCACCTAGACGGATATTTGAATACTTTGCAAACTTTGATAATGGAACAGTTTTAATTGTCTGCATATATTTCTCCTCAATCCCATTCAATATCGCGCATGGCATCTAATATCGTCAAGTTAATACCATCATCTATTAGCGCTTTGCCATATGTATCGACGCGATAAAGATCATTGGGTGCATCTTTTTCACCGCGTTTAGACCGCTTATAACCAATACTCTGTGCCTCAGCGACAAAAACATCATAATCGAGCTCTTTTGCAACTTCACTAAATACCCACCATGTATTCACATGACCAAAAGTATCTCTTGTGTCTTTGTCGGGCTTACAGACAAGTTCCAGTTCTTCTCGATATTTGCTGATTAAGCCATTTGTGTCTAAGCAGTCATCGGCATCAGAAATATAGTGTTTCAGCATTTTCCGAAGCAACGCAACTTCTTCATTGGGGGTCAATTTCTTAATAGACGGAAGTTTTGATTTTACTTTCTTGACATCATACACAGAAATTAAATTATCCACACGAGTTTTAAGTTGTAAATAGTCTTTCGATGCGGTATCCCATGTCTCGTTCCAAGCTGCAATCTCTTCTTTTGTTTTCTTTTGTGCAAAGAGAATACTTGTTTTTGTTGATGTATAGGGCTCAAATGCTAACTGTGGCAAGGATACAACTGCTTTTATTTTGAAATATTTATAGAGGAATAGGCGGATGTATTTATTTTCTGTTGTATCAAATACGCTTTCCGGCAATACCGCTGCTACACGACCATTTTCCCGTAGAAGCTGATACCAACGCTCAATGAACAGGTTCTCCGAATTCTTTTTCTCACCGAACATGAAGTCGCGCTTAATGGTTTTCTTGGTGTCATTGTCCAGTTCAACGCTAAACGGAGGATTTGTTAGAATCAAATCGAATTGTCCGTTGACTTCACGCTCTTGATAAAGCGTATCCTTAACGCTACCGTTCAAAGCATTTGGAGCGGTTTCCTTTTCGTATTTAGCAAACGGGAGCAAACCGTCTTTTACAAAAATATTGGTGGAGCCGTCCCCATGAAGGATCATATTGACTTTCGTTGCCGTACCAAGATTAAAGTTTATCTCGGAACCGTAAATATAGGT
>CAZRLM010000304.1:0-1147 GCA_964600835.1 uncultured Oscillospiraceae bacterium | reverse complement strand
TGCTTTCGGTCGGCGGCTTTGTTTTTTGTCTTTTTGGAAGCGGCTTCTATGGCCTGAGCGCCGCACTGCTGTTTCTTCGTCTCCAGCCATTCTTCATCGGTCATTTGCGGCACCAATTCACCTTTGCCGGTTATCGGGTCCCTGGCCCATCTTTGGCTGCTGCCTTTGGCGCCTTGCGCCACGCCAACCACCCTGCACCGGCAATGATAAATCAGCTGCCCCACTGCCAGCGGTTTCCTCCTCATTGCCCCCAGGCTTGACTTTACTTAAATCCCATCTGTGTACAGCAGCCTAAAGGTTTCCCGGCCTTTGGGGGTTATCATGGTTTGCACGCCGCTCCATTGGGTTTTCTCGTTGAAGCACTCCTTGACTTCGAAAAGGCCGTTGTTTTTGTCCTCATAGGGCAGCAATTTGCCTTTTTTGTCCCGATAAAGATATTTTTGGTGCAGCAGAAAGGCCACAAAGGCTTTTGGGCCCACGCCCAGGGCTTTGGCGGTGTCCCGGAAGCTGGTCAGCAGGTTCCGGTCTACCAGCTGGTCGAAATAAGCAGCTTTGGGCTGCATAATCTGGTTTTCCACAGTGAGGGCGGAAATCCGGGCTTCCCGTTCGCCCAGGGTGCGCCGGGCCACCAGCAGCGCCTGGGCCAGCAATTCCTCCGGGGAAAGCTGGCCGCTGCCCGCCAGATAGCCGCCGGTTTTGCGGATAGAGGGCAGCACCTGGTGGGTGATCCACCGCTTGAAGGCCTTGGCCTCCGGCTTGCGGCTGCCCAATATCAGGGAATAAAGGCCCGGTTCGTTGACAATAGACAGATTGGGATTTCCTCCGTTGGGGGTTACATCCGTTAAACGGATAGAACCCTTTTCGTCATCATCAAGCCGGGCCAGCGCGTTGCCCACATTGGCAATTTCCAGCGCCCGGCATACATCCGCCGCCACAAACCAGGGCTGGCCGCCTTTCTCCATGGCCCGAATATTTCCGAATTGCTCGTTTTCGAAAATCATCAGTTCATTCATTTTCCATATCCTCCTTTTGCTGTGCCTGCTGTTCTGCCTCCGGCAATCGGTCCAATTCCCCAGCTTGCCGGGCTAACTTTTGGGGCGAAAATCCCGCCAGCAGGGGCGCCGTGATGGCCTCTGTTTTCCGGTGC
>CAZRLM010000303.1:0-1148 GCA_964600835.1 uncultured Oscillospiraceae bacterium | reverse complement strand
GGTTTGGGTAAGAAATAAACTTGACTGATTTTTATAAGGAGGATCTCACCATGAAGCAGAAGCTTCCCATCGAAATGACAGAAAACGGTATCCACTACACACTGCATGGAGACTATTACTTCCCGGATATTTCAGCCTCTGATTCTCATACAGCCATCGGCCATTATGGCCGGATGCGCAAGGCATATCTGGAAGAGCATCTTCCTGGACTATACACTCGTCTGATTCTCTCCGGCAAGCTGTATGAGCATTTGGCGGAAACAGATCAAGTCTGCCGGGATCGAATGGAACGGATGATCGCCCAGATGGCTGAAGCTGAAGGCATCAATGAAAAGCTGAAAGCTTCTGACCAGTTGGGGTGGATTTCTCAGATGAATAGCATCCGCTCGCAGGCAGAAGAGATAGTTTTGCAGGAGATCATTTACAGCTGATTAAAATCATCACACAAACAACCGATCATCAGAGGCCTGTGTTGAAGAACCTTTTTCAACACAGGCCTTTTGAATTACCATTTACATTCAAGTTTTTTCCGCTCTGGATCATCTTCATGACGCCGTTTTCCAAAGAACTCATCGTCTCTAGCGACGTTCGGATCAAACCAATCAGCTTTTTTCTCTGCCCAATCAATCCAGTCCTGATCAAGTTCAGCTGGATCAGAAGCAGTACGTATTGCTGCTATGTATTCACGAATCATGCGTGCAGTCTCATAATCCCTCGCTTTGTTGAGAAGAGCTTTTGTCTTTTCGATTTCAGCATTATATTGCTGTTTCTTTTGCTCCATGATCCTGCGTGCCTCTACCTCCCTTTGATACTTTTCAGCAGCAGCTATCCGTTGAAGGCGCGAAATATTCGATGCTTCAAAAAGCGCAATCAGAATCTCCCCAATTCTGTCTTCGAGAACATATGCTTTGCAATCTTCAAAAGAGAATCTTTCCTGAATGATTATTTTCAGCCTGCCGCTCCAGGGATGATCATACTTGGGGATTCTGGGTTTGCTCGCATAGCGCCCTTTGCTGCGCGCTTCCTCATACTCCAGCATTTCCAGTCGTTCAGCGTGTGTGACTTCATGGATGATACTGTCTTTTTCCTCTGTGATCGAAATGCATACATCCTCGCCGTTTACACGCAGAGAATGATTGAACCCCAAC
>CAZRLM010000302.1:0-1177 GCA_964600835.1 uncultured Oscillospiraceae bacterium | reverse complement strand
AGAATACCAACATGATCGTGATCACGGCGGCGAGCAAAGAGAAGGTCTACGACGGCACGGTGCTGACGGACGACGGCTATACCTTCACGCAGAACGTGCTGGCGGATGGCGATGTCCTGACGGCGGTCGTGAAAGGCAGCCGGACGGACGTTGGCGAGAGCGCGAACAAGGTCACCGAGTACCATGTGATGCGCGGCGAGACCGACGTGACGGAGAACTATACCTTCGGCGAGTCTGTTGACGGCGAGCTGGAAGTGACGAAGCGGAACGTGACGCTGACGAGCGGAACGGACAGCAAGCCGTACGACGGCACGGCGCTGACGAAGGACGAAGTGACGGTGAGCGGCGACGGCTTCGCGGCCGGCGAGGGCGCGGCGTACACCGTGACGGGCAGCCAGACGCTGGTGGGTAGCAGCGAGAATACCTTCACCTACACGCTGAACGAAGGCGTGAACGCGGACAACTACGACATCAAGACGCAGTTTGGCACGCTGACGGTGACCGGTGATCCCATTATCCCGGAGAAGACCACGCCTGAAACTGTCGAGAGCAACTACAAGCTCGGCGAGAAAATCCCCTTCAGCATTCGGGTGGAGAACATCACCGACGCTGAGCTGACGAACATCGCCGTGACCGATCCGACGGCGACAATCCTTGCGGGCGACGGCTATACGTTGGACAATGGCGTCGCGACCATCGCGAGCCTGGCCAGTGGCGCAACGGTGATTGTCCATGCGGAGCATGAGGTGACGGAGGACGACATCCTGCGGGGTACCTACGGCAACACGGCCAATGTGACGGTGGATGACGTTGTGTTCACGCCGAGTGCGGAAACCGACAAGATTGACGATCCAAACGGCCACCTGACCGTCGCCAAGACGACGACGAGCGCGCCTGCGAACGGCACGGCGTATGTGCTGGGCGAGGAAATTCACTACGAAATTACGGTCACGAACGACGGCAACCTGACGATCACGGACGCGGTTGTGACGGATGAGCTGACGGGCGACGAGTGGACGATTGCGTCCCTGGCTCCCGGCGCGACGGAAACGTACAACGCGACCTACACGGTGACGGAAGCGGACATCCTGGCGGGCAGCGTGGTGAACGTGGCGACTGCTGCGGGTACCAGTCCTGATCCGGAGAATCCCGATGTGCCGGTTGATCCCGGCGAGAC
>CAZRLM010000301.1:0-1194 GCA_964600835.1 uncultured Oscillospiraceae bacterium | reverse complement strand
GTACACCTTCCGGTGCTGGCTCCTGCGGCTGGGCTTCATCGGGGACGAATTCTCCACCGCCCGCGAACACCTGCTCGCAAATCTGCCGGGCAACGCCGCTTGGAGGCAGGCGTCCTAAGCACACCCTCCCGCCTGACGAAGGCCCGGTGGCTCCGGGCCGAAACCGGCCACAGCTTACAAGTCAAGTTGGGCCGGGTCGCGGGAAGCCGCACACAATCTTTCAAATCAAGGAGGACACACCATGGAAAAAAACACAACCGTCACCCTGACTCTGACTCAAGAGGAGCTTATGATCCTGCACACCGCACTCTGTGAATACCGGGGCAAGCTCGGAAATCTGATCAGCCAACTGGCCGGTTTCGATTTGCCGACCACCGATGCACAGGCGCTCGCAAATCGGCTCGCGGAGCTTTCGCGCCGGATTGGCGAGAAGTGCGAGGCGTAAGGCTTAAAATTCACAGCTTCCAAATCAAGCAAGGAGGTACAACTCATGCCTAAGACATTCTTTGTCCGCAAACCAGCCAATCTCGACGAGGTCAAATTCGACACGCAGAGACTCAAGGAAATTTTCGGAGACAAAGCTCTTGGCGATTACTACGTTGCCAAGGAAGTACAGCTGGAAGAAAACGAGTTCTTCGCGCTGCACGACAATCTGTTTTCCGAAAGGGAATGGGTCAGGGAGTTTTCAAATCAAGCGCATCCCATGAAGGATGACGCGGTCGCTGCCATTCGGGTCTCCTGCAAGGGATCGCTGACCGTCCTGATCATCGACCCGCAGGGATTTGACTATCCAAGGTACGTCGGCATTGAACTCGGCTAAGCTCTTGAATCAAAAGGAGGCCAAGCAAGTTGAAACACATGAACCTTGAAACCCTGATGGATATCCTCGACTGGTTCGATGACGATCTTTTCGACTATCTCAACCACATTTTGCTGACCAAGCTCGACGGCAAAGAGCGCATTCAGAGGGCGATGCCGTACCTCTGCGAACATGCCGGACAGCTAATCGCCAGCCACAGCGGCACCGAAATCGCCTACCCTGAGGAACAGACTGTCTTTTCCGCCTGACGATGGCCTCCGGCACAGGCCGAAACCGGGGACGCCCGGTCGCGGGAGCCACAGTTCCCAAATCAAGAAGGAGGTCCACACACATGAGGACACGCTACGAAATCGAGGTCACCCGCCTGAAGGACG
>CAZRLM010000300.1:0-1195 GCA_964600835.1 uncultured Oscillospiraceae bacterium | reverse complement strand
CGCGTCAGGACGCTGGCGACGACCCATTACAGCGAGCTGAAGGCCTACGCGCTGTCCACCAAGGGGGTCGAGAACGCCTCCGTGGAGTTCGACGTGGAGACGCTCCGGCCCACCTACCGGCTGTCCATCGGCGTGCCGGGCAAATCGAACGCCTTTGAGATCAGCCGCAAGCTGGGCCTGCCGGAGAATCTGATCGACGACGCGAAGAAGCTCCTGTCCACCGATTCCGTCCGCTTTGAGGACGTGATCGCCAACGCGGAGTACCACCGGCAGGTGGCGGAGCGGGAGCGGCAAATCGCGGCGGATGCGGCGAAGGAGACCGTGCGGCTGCGGGACGAGGCGGAGCGGCTGCGCCGGGAGATGGAGGAGAAGCGGGAAACGTCCATGCGCAAGGCGCGGGAGGACGCCCGCCGCCTGATGGAGAGCACCCGCCGGGAGGCCGAGGGCATCCTGAGCGACCTGAAGCGGATGAAGAAGGCAGCCTCCGCCCCCGATGCGGAGACGAACGCCATCCGCCGCCGCCTGGAGCAGAGCGTCGACGGTCTGAGCGAGGGCTTGCGGCAGAAGGTGGACAACACCCTGCCGCCCAAGACGGTCAAGCCTGGCGACCGGGTGGAAATATTGACGCTGGGGCAGCAGGGAACCGTGCTGGCCGCGCCGGACGCCAAGGGTGAGGTGCAGCTGCAGGCGGGCATTATGAAGTTCAAGGCGCACCTGTCGCAGCTGCGGCTGGTGCGGGAGGAGAAGCCCAAGCAGAAGGCCAGCGTCAGCGCCAAGACCGGCGCATTGACCCGCACCGTGTCCATGGAATGCGACGTGCGCGGCATGACGTTGGAGGAGGCGCTCTCCGCGGTGGATCAGTACCTGAACGAAGCCGTGATGGCGGGTCTGAACGAGGTCAGCATCATTCACGGCAAGGGCACCGGCATTCTCCGCTCCGGCATTCAGCAGCATTTGAAGCACCATATGCTGGTCAAGTCCTTTCGCCTCGGCGTATACGGCGAAGGCGAAACCGGCGTGACGGTGGTAACGCTCAAGTAACGGCAGAGGGCTCTGCCCTCTGCACTCCCGCTTAAGGGGCATTGCCCCTTAAGAATCCCATTTTGCGACGGGGCGGGGCACACCCCGCATACCGCGCGCGCATGGAACGCTCCGGCTGTACACTGCCGCGGAAGCGTGTCCCCCCATGCCTGTC
>CAZRLM010000299.1:912-1199 GCA_964600835.1 uncultured Oscillospiraceae bacterium | reverse complement strand
CCAGCACGATAAAGTTGGCAAAGTACAGCACCTTTTCCAGGCTGCGGGGGCTGATGTCCAGCAGCATCCCCATCCGGCTGGGAATGCCCTTAAAGTACCAGATGTGGCTGACCGGCGCGGCCAGCTGGATGTGGCCCATCCGCTCCCGGCGCACCTTGGCGCGGGTAATCTGCACGCCGCACTTGTCGCAGATCTTGTCCTTGTCCATATACTTGACGCGCTTGTACTTTCCGCAGTTGCACTACCAGTCCTTGGTGGGGCCGAAGATGCGCTCGCAGTACAAAACG
>CAZRLM010000299.1:0-902 GCA_964600835.1 uncultured Oscillospiraceae bacterium | reverse complement strand
GATGGTTTCAGGCTTGGTCACTTCGCCATGGGACCAGGCAAGAATCTGCTCCGGCGAAGCCATGCCAATCTGGATGGAATCAAGGTTGGTCAGTTCAAACAAAAGGGTCCTCGCTCCCTTCGATAACCTGTTGGAGAACCGGCGGGGACGCCGCCGCGCCTTGGGGAAAGCCTACGCAGCCGGATCACTCGATGTCGTCGAGGGGGCTGTCGTCCAGGCTGAGGTTGAAGTCGTCGACGTCGTCGTCAACATCCAGGGAGAACTCCTGCTCGATGAAGTCAGGCTCCTCCGGCTCGTCCTGCGCGGCCTCGTCGTCCTCGTCCGCCTCGTCATCCAGGCTGGGCAGCTCGGCGGCGGCCTCCGGGCGCGCCTCCTCGCGGCTGTCGTCGGAGGAAACCATGTCCTCCGGGTCAAGCTCGGGAATCTCGATTTCGTTCTTGTTCACGTCCAGCACGCGGATGTCCAGGCACAGCGCCTGCAGCTCCTTGATCAGCACCTTGAAGCTCTCCGGCACGCCGGGGGCGGGGATGTTCTCGCCCTTGATGATCGCCTCGTAGGTCTTGACGCGGCCGACGGTATCGTCGGACTTCACGGTCAGGATCTCCTGCAGGGTGTAGGCCGCGCCGTAGGCCTCCAGCGCCCAGACCTCCATCTCGCCGAAGCGCTGGCCGCCGAACTGCGCCTTGCCGCCCAGCGGCTGCTGCGTCACCAAGCTGTACGGGCCGGTGGAGCGCGCGTGGATCTTATCGTCCACCAAGTGGTGCAGCTTCAGATAGTACATATAGCCGACGGTGACGGGGTTATCGAAGCGCTCGCCCGTGCGGCCGTCGTACACATAGCTCTTGCCGTCCTCGCGCTTGCCGGTCTGGCGGAACATCTCGCGGATGTCCTCCTCGTGCGCG
>CAZRLM010000298.1:0-1206 GCA_964600835.1 uncultured Oscillospiraceae bacterium | reverse complement strand
TGGGTCGCGGTGTGGAGGCGGGCCGTCTCGACGCTGTGGTCGGCCAGACCGCCCTTGAACTTCTGATCCGCGCCCTGATGGCTCAGCTCCTGATGCTTCTTGAAGCGCTCGTCAAAGTCCGCCTGATCCACCTTGAGGCCCTTCTCAGCGGCCAGCTCGATGGTCATTTCGATGGGGAAGCCGTAGGTGTCGTACAGCTTGAAGGCGCTGCGGCCGTCCAGCGTGTCCAGCGTCATGAGGCGCGCGTTCACCGCCGCAACCACCGCGTCGCCGTCGCCGGCCTTCGCCGCGTCGATAATGGGCATCATGTCCGGCGAGGGACGCAGCCGCTTCGAGGCTGCCAGCTCGGCGGCAAAGGCCGCCTTATCCTCCGCGGCCAGGATGCTCTCCAGCAGCGCCTTGGTCTGCGCAGCGCTGTTGTACACCTTTTCAAATTCCTTTTCGCCCTGCTTGAGCGTGCGGGCGAAGCGGGCCTCCTCCAGCTGGAGCTGCTCCAGCACAAAGGCCGCGTTGCGATCCAGCTCGGGATAAGCGCCCTTGTACTGGTTGATGATG
This sequence comes from uncultured Oscillospiraceae bacterium, assembly GCA_964600835.1. Lineage (GTDB taxonomy): Bacteria > Bacillota > Clostridia > Christensenellales > Aristaeellaceae > UBA11524. The sequence goes on along the minus strand of CAZRLM010000298.1, from coordinate 651 downwards.
ACCTTCGCCACCTCGGCGGTGAAGCCCTCGGGCATCCCCATCTGCATTCCATAGCGCACGGCGCGGCGGATGAGGCGGCGGAGGATATAGCCCTGGTCGGTGTTGGAGGGGGACACGCCCCGGTCGTCGCCGAGGATGAAGGTGGACGTGCGCATATGGTCGGCGATGATGCGGAACGCCTTGGTCGTCTCCTCATCCGCGCCGTACTCCTTGCCGCACAGCTCCGTCAGCTTGGCCAGAATGTCCACGAACGCGTCCGTCTCATAGACGGTCTTTTTGCCGGTCAGCACGCAGATGGTGCGTTCGAGGCCCATGCCGGTGTCCACGTTCTTCTGGGACAGAGGCACAAAGCTGCCGTCCTTCTGCTTGTTGTACTGCATGAACACGTCGTTCCAGATTTCGAGGTACGCGCCGCACTTGCAGGCGGGAGAGCAGTCCGGGCCGCAAGGCTCCTTGGTGATGATGAACATCTCCGTGTCCGGGCCGCAGGGGCCGGTGATGCCCGCCGGGCCCCACCAGTTGTGCTCCTTGGGCAGGAAGAACAGATGATCGTCCTTCACGCCGCAGTCGCGCCACAGCTGCGCGGCCTCCTCGTCCCGGGGGCAGTCCTCGTCGCCCGCGAACACCGTGAACGCCAGGCGATCCTTCGGC
>CAZRLM010000297.1:0-1213 GCA_964600835.1 uncultured Oscillospiraceae bacterium | reverse complement strand
TCAACGAGGAAGGCCCCATCTTCACCTTCGGCGACACCAATATGCGCACCCGCTTCACCTGCGGCGCGCGGGAGTTCTGCAACCGCTGGAGCGAGGCCGGCCCCACCCACCATATGGCCGCCGCCGTCGGCCGTCACATCGACACCATTTTGAAGGTTGCCAAGATTTTCAACGTGCCCGTAGACGTCATTACGCGATAAAAACGGAGGAATTCACCCATGAAGGACATCATGACCGCGCCCTTTCTGATCGACATGATCCGCACCACCACCGAGATGTACCGCCACGGCTGGGACGAACGCAACGGCGGCAACGTCAGCCTTCTGCTGGACGAGGCGGAGGTGGCGGACTATGTGGACGTTTCCCGCGTGCTGCGTACCATCCCGATCGGCTTCAAAGCGCCCGAACTGGCGGGCCGGTACTTTCTGGTGACCGGCACCGGCAAGTATTTCAAGAACGTTCAGTTTGACCCCGCCCGGAACCTGGGGCTCATGCGCATCGCCGCGGACGGCGAGAACGCCGAGCTGCTCTGGGGCTACTCTGACGGCGGCCGTTTCACCTCCGAGTTTCCGGCGCACATGATGAGCCATGTGGCCCGCCTAACCGTGGATCCGGACAACCGCGTCGTCATGCACTGCCATCCCGCCAATCTGCTGGCGATGACCTACGTCCACAGCCTGGACGAGAAAGCCTTCACCCGCACGCTGTGGCAGATGTGCACCGAGTGCATTGTGGTGTTCCCCGACGGCGTGAACGTGCTGCCCTGGATGCTCTGCGGCACCAACGAGATCGGCGTCGCCACCGCCGAGAAGATGCACACCGCGCGGCTGGTCGTCTGGAGCCAGCACGGCATTTACGGCGCGGGCAAGGATCTGGACGAAACCTTCGGCCTGATCGAGACAGCCGAGAAGGCCGCCGAAATCTACATGAAGATCGCCCACCTGCCGCTGGTCAACACCATCACCGACGAACAGCTGCACCTGCTGGAAGGCCGCTTCGACGTCAAGGCGCGGGACGGCTACCTGAACTGACGGCTCCATACAAATCAAAACCTGCGGCACGGCCGGAATGCGTCACAGCTTCCGGTCGTTTTCATTGCGTAACGCCGTGAAAAAAAATCCCGGAATGTTGCAATTTGCCGGGCTGTGTCGGCTATTGGGTGAAAGGAGGCGAGGGAGAAATGCAAGCTGTCAAGGGCCCTGACAGTGCAATG
>CAZRLM010000296.1:0-1276 GCA_964600835.1 uncultured Oscillospiraceae bacterium | reverse complement strand
CAAATATTCGTTGGCATTTTACCCAAAGTGGCTCAAGTCCATTTTAGCATTCACACTCGGTTGCTTCGTACTGTTTATCCACCAATTCAAGCCCGTAGTCGTTCAAATCACCACTTATTGCATCCGAAAGCCACTCTGCAACCGACTTCTGCTGTTCTTCAAACGGCAGCCATACCGTAGGCGTTGCGATGATCGTATGCATGGTCAAATTTCTTGGATCATCATACCACGGCAGACCGTCCCAAATAAACAGACTGACGCCGGCTCCCTTGAACTGCGGAATCGTTTCTTTCAGAATCTGCTGATAAATGTCAGCTTCTTTTTCGGTAATATCCATCACACCTGTGTCCAAATAGTTCTGAACCTTTGCAAGATCTCCGTCTCTTGTGGAGCTGTCAAACAGAAGATGAATGCCGTCCCCGTATTTTTCGTGCAGGGCGGTCAAGCAATCCAAGGTAAGGTTGTTTCCAGTCAACTTATCAGAGATTTCCTCTGGCGTTTGCCATACATCTGTGGCGACGGTATGCCAATCCTCATACAGCAGCAAGGAAGCGTCCACCAGAACGGTTTTACTTGCTGCGTTGGGATAGTAGTTCGTAAAAACATCGTCCGCCAGCAGTGCCGCACCGAAGCCCCCTGCACTGTATCCCGTGACAACAACCGCTTCCAGGTTGCTGATTCCCGCCTTTTCCATTACCTGCTTCATAGTTTCCGTATAATTAACATAACCATTATGGTAAAGAATTTTTTCCATGCCGTCTTTATCTGTATAATGAAATTCGCCCGTTCCCGCATGGAAATCTCCCGTGGCATAGGGGAACAAAATCATGCTCCAATCGCCAAAGGGACTGTCCTCCGAGTCGGAAGCAAGACCACCCATATTCATTGTGATATTTGCCAGTATATCCGGCTGTACCATTTTTGTGTTGTAGGTATCGTCCCTTGCGGTTTCTTCATTGATGCTGACACCGCCTCCGGCAAAGTAGATGAGGACTTTATTTTCCGTACCTTTTTTGAAAAAGGCGTGATACCCATTACCCTCTGAATCCTTCATTTCACTACTCGTTACACGATACCATTTTCCTTCTTTGGGATTATCGCCGAGCTTCGGATAGCGAAGTACAAGGAAATATACCAACAATGCGATTACGACAAGAACAAGTAATATGATCCCGATGATTTTTAATGCTTTTTTCATTTGGTTTCCTCATTATTATCTTTGCTCCTTATTTGCTACTTTGCGTATCCTGCCAATTTGCATTGGTGCGGATCTCTG
>CAZRLM010000295.1:0-1285 GCA_964600835.1 uncultured Oscillospiraceae bacterium | reverse complement strand
AAAAGCCCTTCGCGGGCGTGAACGGCTCCGGCAAGCACAACAATTGGTCGATGACCACCAATACCGGCTACAACCTTCTCGACCCCGGCGATAGCCCCTATGAGAGCGCGCAGTTCCTGCTGTTCCTCGTCGCGGTCATCAAAGCCGTTGACGATTATCAGGATCTGCTTCGCGTCGCCGTCGCCAGCGCGGGCAACGACCATCGTCTGGGCGCGAACGAAGCGCCGCCCGCTATCATATCGATGTTCCTGGGCGACGAGCTGACCGAAATTCTCGACGCGCTGGAAAGCGGCGAGTCCTACCACGGCCGCGAGCACAGCGATATGACCGTCGGCGTGCATATGCTGCCAAAGTTCCCCAAGGACAACACCGACCGCAACCGCACTTCGCCCTTCGCTTTCACCGGCAACAAGTTTGAGTTCCGCTCCCTCGGCTCCTCCGCGTCGATTTCCAGCGCGAACACGGTGATCAACACCATCGTTGCCGAATCCCTGCGGCTCTTTGCCGACGAGCTGGAAAATGCCAGCGATTTCCGCGCCGCGCTGCGCACGCTGATCATCCGCGAAATTCGCGCGCACAAGCGGATCGTCTTCAACGGCAACGGCTACTCCGAAGCCTGGGTCGCAGAGGCCAGGAAGCGTGGACTGCTGAACCTGCGCACCACCGTCGACGCGCTGCCCTACCTGATTCAGGAAAAGAACATCCGTCTCTTTGAATCCCACAAGGTGTTCTCCGAAACGGAAATTCGTTCCCGCTACGAGGTCTATCTGGAGGAGTACGCGAAGGTGCTCAACATCGAGGCGGAAACCGCGCTGCTGATGGCGAAGCGAGAGATTCTGCCCGCGGTGATGCGCTTTACCGGCGAGGTAGCCCGGCAGGCCAGGGCGATCAAGGACGTTTCCCCGACCCTCACCGCCGCGCCGGAGGAGAAGCTGCTCCAGCGCCTAACCATGGAGGGAGCCGCGCTCTCCGAGCGGATTGAAGCGCTGGAGGACGTGATCGTCCATACCGATCACAGCGCCGACGCGCTTGCCGTCGCCCGCTACGCCCACGACGCGCTCATCCCCGCGATGGATGCGCTGCGCAACGCCTCCGACGAGCTGGAAACCATCGTCGAGCGCGACGCCTGGCCTTTCCCCACCTACGCGGAGCTGCTGTTCAACGTGTAACGACGAATCCCTCCGATATCGACGGGTTGACGAAGCCGGGCCGCACGCTCGGCTTCGTCCTTTGTATTCTTTTTGTGCTTTATCCCGCCCACCCTTGACATGGCTCTTTGCGTAGG
>CAZRLM010000294.1:0-1291 GCA_964600835.1 uncultured Oscillospiraceae bacterium | reverse complement strand
GATTGACCCCGGAGAACGTCACCGTCATGGTGGCGGCTTACAAAGAGCTGGATGCGGGCGCGGATATGTCCGCCTTGAAGCCCGATGAGATCACCGCTTATATCGCCAAGTATGCGGAAGAAAACGGTGTGGACATGAGCGGCCTGACGCCGGAAGGCATCACGGCCTTTGTGCTGGCCTATGAGGAGGTCACAGGAGGCGCGCTCACGACCTCCCTGACCCCAGATAACATCACGGCCATGGTTGCCAAATATCTGGAAGCGGATAACGTGGACATTTCCGCGCTCTCCGCCGCGCAGATCGAGGCCATTGTCACCAGCTTCGCGGAGGCGACGGGCTGCGACAAGAGCCAGCTTCTCCAGAACTTCACGGCATACATCGCCAAATACGACGATACCAACGCCGTCAAGCCTAAGCTGAACATGACCGTGGGCATCTACGGCTACGACCTCATGGCCTATCGCAAGTTTGTGGCGGAGAATCCGGTTGAGGTCAAGGGCATCGTGAAGCTCGGCGAGGTGTACGAGAGTCCCTCCGACGCGCTGCTCGATCCGCAGACGAAGTTCTGGCAGGACGGGCAGGAAATCCCCGTGGAGGCCGTGCCCACCGAACTGCTGACGGCGGACAAGGTGGCGGTACTCGACGAGGACGGCACGCTGCATGTGCTGATTGCTCCGGAGATCACCGGTACGCAGGAAGCGATTGACGCGCTTGCGCCGCTCATTGACGAGGTAGATCAGTTTGGCACGACCACCGCCGGACTGATGATCGGTCAGATGCCCAAAACCACGATGGATTTGATCGGCTCGGCAGTATCGCGCATCAACTCCTACACCAAATCTCTTGACTACAACGGCTGGGAGCGGTTCTGGGCTTCCATCCGTGGCGAAAGCGTCGATCAGGGTGTACTGAACCAGAGCATGCTGAACGACTTCAATCCGCAGCGCGTGGCCGAACTGTCCACCTACGTCGGTGAGGTTGTTTCCGCGATCCGGCAAGGGAAACAGGTGTCGGAAGAAGACGTTTCAAACCTTCAGGAGATTCTGACATTTCTGCAAGGTCTGGACACGACGGAAACCGGCACACACATCCTTGAGGGCATCGGCGAAGGAATGACGGCTGCGGGCTGGGACAGCGACGCGGAAACGGTCGCGGCAAACCTCGAAGCCGCGCTGAATATGGCGCTGGACATTCACTCCCCTTCGAAGCGCGTGAAGCCTGTGGGCGAAAACGTGTCCGCCGGTGTCGGAGAAGGCATGAGCGGGTACGACTTTACCGAGGACGCCGCGTC
>CAZRLM010000293.1:0-1297 GCA_964600835.1 uncultured Oscillospiraceae bacterium | reverse complement strand
TTCCGTGGCGATGACGCCCAGCACGTCCTCAGGGGTCAGCGGCTCGAAGTACAGCCGGTCGGCGGTATCAAAGTCCGTGGAGACGGTTTCGGGGTTATTGTTGATCATCACCACGTCGTATCCGGCGCGCTTGAGCATCCAGACGCAGTGGACGGAGGCATAGTCGAACTCGATGCCCTGTCCGATGCGGATGGGGCCGGAGCCGAGCACGATGACGCAGGGCTTCTTCGGCCGCTCGGCCAGGAACTCCTCCGCCTCGTTCTCCTCGTCATAGGTGGCGTAGAAGTAGGGCGTTTCCGCCTGGAACTCCGCCGCGCAGGTGTCGACCATCTTGTACACGGGGTCGCGGTGGAAGGGAACCGGCTGGCCGGAGAGGCGCTCGATGGCCTTGTCGGGGTAGCCCATCCGCTTGGCGTCCAGATACAGCTCCGCGTCGACGTTTCCCGCTGTCAAGCGGTTTTCCATGTCCAGCAGGTTCTTGAACTTGTTCAGGAAGAACAGGTCGATCTTCGTGATCTCGTGCAGCGTTTCGAGGGAAACGCCGCGGCCGATCGCCTCATAGACGGCGAACATCCGCTGGTCGGTGCAGCGGCCGATCAGCGCCAGCAGCGCCTCGTCGTCCAGCTCCGCCATGGATTTCATGCGCAGCGTATCGCAGCCGATTTCCGAGCCGCGGACGGCCTTCATCAGCGCCTGCTCCACGTTCACGCCGATGGCCATCACCTCGCCCGTGGCCTTCATCTGCGTGCCCAGCGTGCGCTTGCCGTAAACAAACTTGTCAAAGGGCCACTTTGGCACCTTGCAGACCACATAGTCCAGCGCTGGCTCAAAGCACGCGCAGGTTTTGCCGGTGACGGCGTTCTTCATCTCGTCCAGCGTGTAGCCGATGGCAATCTGCGTGGCGCACTTGGCGATGGGATAGCCCGTCGCCTTGGAGGCCAGCGCGGAGGAGCGGCTGACGCGGGGGTTGACCTCGATCACTGCGTACTCGAAGGAGTCCGGATTGAGGGCGAACTGGCAGTTGCAGCCGCCTTCCACCTCCAGGGCGGAAATGATGTCCAGCGCGGCGCGGCGCAGCATTTGATATTCCTTGTCGGCCAGGGTGAGCGCGGGCGCGACGACGATGGAGTCGCCGGTGTGCACGCCAACGGGGTCGATGTTCTCCATCGAGCAGACGGCGACCACGTTGCCCAGGCTGTCCCGCATGACCTCGAACTCGATTTCCTTCCAGCCGGAGATGCACTTCTCTACCAGAATCTGCGTGATGGGGGAGAGGCGCAGGCCGTTCTCGGCGATT
>CAZRLM010000292.1:0-1307 GCA_964600835.1 uncultured Oscillospiraceae bacterium | reverse complement strand
AGATTCCTGCCCTTTGCAGACTTCGTTCTGCCTGACTTGTAAACGAATTTGCGCACAAATCTTGACGGTACCAATCTGACGCGCATGTCATCAGATTCGGTTTGAAAGTCGGAGGGTTGCGACTCTCCAACACCTCCCAAGGCTTTTCAACAGTCTGGGCAGAGCTTCATGAGAAGCTCTGCCTGAAGAAAGTATAAACGTTATTGATTATTATGATAGATCGTATGTGGTGTAACCGCAATGACTTATTACGTTTTGAAAGCACCGAAAACGTTGTACAGCTCTTTTCCCAGTTTTCAAATATGACAATAAGCTTTTTGTAAATATAATTTTAATTCGAGGAACCGAATATAGAGTCATTGTGAGCTGAATAACATTTCTGGTTCCAATACATTTTCGTGATGTTGTGTCATAACAACCGGAAAAGTTCTGAGCACAATCAGCAAAATATATTTCATGTTGCTTATCTTTTTCGCGTTTAAATGTTACACACTTTCTACTGTCATCATATTTCATCAATGTATCCTTGATATTAATGCACATAGATACCCCCCCTTTTTTTTTATTTAGTGATGTATACCTTGATATACTCCCACTGCAAGTTTCGTATTGCTTGAACACGATGATGTCCGTCAGCAATTCGATAGAGTCCATTACCTAATTCTGTAACATAAATTGGCCCATAATTATTTTTTGTAAGTGTACGGCAGTATTCAGCAATCTTTCCCGATTTAGGACCAAGTGTGACAAATTCGTCAACGGGGTTATTTCTCAGACTACTGACAGGCACTTTGATTGGAAGTTTTCCTGCTTGTTGCAGCGCATGTTGTGCGCTTTTAGCTGGCATATACATTGATGCAGCAAATATTGTCACATCATATGCAGCGCCAGCAATAGCAGCGCCAGATTTACCTGCTGTAATTTGACCAATTGCTTGGACTCCGGTTTTTGCAATGTTATCTTCACGAAGATATTGCGTACCGGAAATATCATTAACAATTTGACCAACGCCTTGGCTTGCTATAGCTGCTCCATCAATCACTAATGCTGCAGCTGCAGCTGCGCCTAATCCTGTCCACCCAGCAGTAGCGCCTAAAGCAGCCCCTGCAACCATTTCTAATGTACCGGTAACAACGTTGATAATACCAGTCAGCCATTTAGGCCATATGCCTTCCGAGTCGTATTGGTTAATTGGATTATTCGAACAATAGATAAATACATTGTTTCCCTTAATCGAACTGCCTATAGCTGCAATATATTGATCTGCATTGACGAACCGTCCCCACGTCGGGTTATAATACCTGCTC
>CAZRLM010000291.1:0-1332 GCA_964600835.1 uncultured Oscillospiraceae bacterium | reverse complement strand
GATCGGTTCTGATGGATCGTTAAATATAGACAAGATTCCGTATGTGCCTCTGGACTATTACGAAAACGCCACCAGAGGGAAAGTATACGACGGAGATATTCTGCTGTGCAAAGACGGCGCATTGACAGGTAAAGTGTGCCAAGTAGATTTGAGTTTGTTGCCTCATCACAAAGTTATGGCAAACGAGCACATTTATGTAGTGCGCGCTAATAATAGGATAAATCAAAAGTTTTTGTTCTATTTGATGCGAGCAGAATTTTTCCAAAATCAAGTTAAAGATTTTGCTTTTCATAAAAAAGGGCAGCCAGGGTTGAACAGCGATCACATTAAGGCTATTAAAATTCCTGATGTACCCGTTGAAACGCAGACAGCCATCGTCTGTGGCCCTATTTCCGTGATTGAACAGCAAATATGTGATTTGCAAAAAGCCATTCGATCAGATAGCAAAATCATTGATGATTTATTTTCTAAGATTCTTGGATTTAGCTATGAGATGTTTGAATCTGTCCGAGAAAACGAATCAAATCACACTAGCCTTTTGGATTTTTCGAACAATAGTGATCTGCGTTTTAGTGCAAAGTTTCATAGAGATTCTGGAGACTTTGTTATGCAAGAGTTGACGAGCCGCACTAATAAGAAAATCAAGCATTACCTCGCAGAGCCGATTGTGCTGGGCGCAAGTGTTTCTCCGTCGGATTACTCTGATGACGGCGACTTTTGTTACATCTCCATGGCAACGATTAAGAACTGGAAGTTTGATTTGGAAAGTGCTAGTACAGTCTCGAAAGAATACTCTGATTCAAAACAGGCTAAAACTGTACGCAAAAATGATATTATCCTTGCCCGTTCCGGTGAGGGAACTATTGGAAAAGTTGCCCTAATTGATGACGATGAGCTCCTGGGCGTTTTTGCTGATTTCACAATGCGTATTCGGCTTAAGGACTACAATTCGGAGTTTGCCTACTACTATTTCAGAACGACCTATTTTCAATATCTAATTGAGATTTATAAAAAGGGATTAGGCAATAACACAAATATTTTCCCTATAGTAGTAAGGGAATTTCCAATGTTGGACATTCCCTTGGAGGAACAGCAGCGTATTGTTGACAAAATCCATGCCGAAATTGCAAAACAGGATGAGATTAAAAAGCGAATTGAATCCTTGCGAGCACAGATTGATATCATGATTCAAGATGTGCTTATGAAAAGCAAATGATAAATAACAGTTTATTTTTGGCGAATGGAGTGCTACTGCTGAGGCGTGGCATCGCATACAAAAAATGCTCAAATCAATAACATGGGGCGATCAGAGATTGGAGGAAAGAAGCGATG
>CAZRLM010000290.1:0-1336 GCA_964600835.1 uncultured Oscillospiraceae bacterium | reverse complement strand
CGCACACCCGCTTGCTCACATAGCGGTGGCTCGTGCCGTGGAAGCCGTAGCGCCGAACGCCCAGCTCCTCCTCGTACTTCTTGGGCACGCCGTACATATAGGCCTTGGCGGGCATCGTTTGATGAAACGCGGTGTCGAACACGGCCACCTGCGGCGTGTTCGGCATCACCTTTTCACAGGCCTCGATGCCGTCCAGGTTGGCGGGATTGTGCAGCGGGCCAAGCGGGATGCACTTGCGGATGGCGTTCTTGACCGCGTCGTTCACGATGACGGACTCGGAGAATTCCTTGCCGCCGTGCAGCACACGATGGCCCACCGCGCCGATCTCATCCATGCTCTTGATGACGCCCATCTCGTCGTCCTGGAGCGTCTTGAGCATCAGCTGCGTCGCCTCCACATGGTTGGCGATGGGCTGGGTGATGGTATACTTGCGGTCCTTCTCTCCGTCGGCCTGCGCCTTGACCGTATGGGTCAGACTGCTGCCCTCGATGCCGATGCGCGCCACCAGGCCCTTCGCCAGCACCTTCTCGCCATTCATATCCACCAGCTGGTACTTCAGCGAGGAGGACCCGGCGTTCACAATCAGGATCTTCATTGGCTTCGTTCTCCTTTATCGCCCTCAAGCGTTACTTGACGATTTCGCCCATCTGCGCGCGGCCGCAACCGGCGGCGTTGGACTCGTCGGTGTCGATGTGCATCGCCAGCGCGAACTTCTCGCTCACGCGAACCACCACGTCGCCGAACACCAGGGAACGGCCGTCGGTGTCCACCTTCACGCTCACCACGTCCTTGTCCTTCACGCCGTAAACCTCCGCGTCGGCGGGCGTCATGTGGATGTGACGCTTCGCGGCGATCACGCCCTCCTTGACCTCCACCTCGCCCTTGGGGCCGACCAGCTTGCACGCGCCGGAACCGGCAATATCGCCGGACTCGCGCACGGGCGCGGTCACACCGATGGAGCGGGCGTCGGTCAGGGAGATTTCGACCTGCGTCGCGTTGCGGACGGGGCCGAGGATGCTCACGCCGGTCAGCGTCTTCTTGGGGCCGACCACGTCCACCCGCTCCTCGCTGGCATACTGCCCGGGCTGGGACAGCATCTTTTTCACATGAAGCTCATAGCCTTCGCCAAACAGCGTTTCCAGATCCTGCTTCGTCACATGGACATGACGGGCAGAGGTTTCTACGATAAACTTTTCCATACTGAAAAAACCTTCCTTTCTCTTGGTTCCTTCCTTATTATAAACACAAACCCTCCGTTTGTAAATGGTCAAAAGGCGACAAACGGCACTTTTTTGTCCGAAAGCGCGCCGCGGTTGCATCCGCCGGGCGATCATGC
>CAZRLM010000289.1:0-1342 GCA_964600835.1 uncultured Oscillospiraceae bacterium | reverse complement strand
AGCGAAACGAAAAGCAAAAAGGCGGAAATAAAGGCGGCGCCCTAACCGGTGCCGTCTTTGCTTTCCGAGAGAGGAGGTGCGCCAAATATGGGCAGAGTGCAGTCATCCCTCGTGCTTAACGATCAAATGTCAAAGGTGCTGGGCCGTATCAACAAAGCGATGGGCTCGGTGCTTGATAGTTTTGAGGCAGTACAGCGTGCATCTGGCAAGAGTTTTAACACAGCGAACATTGCCGCAGCACGCCGTGAAATTGGGGTAGCGGATGCCGCCCTAAACGAAATGGAGCAGAGTTACCGAGATTGCAACAACCAACAGCAACAGCTTAACAAGCACATAGGCCAGGGCACAACTGCGGCCAGCGGCTTACTCGGTAAGATTAAGAGCATCGCCTCGGCTTATCTGGGTATGAAAGCCGTTAAGGGCTTGGTTGGCTTATCGGACACGATAACGCAGACCGATGCCCGCCTATCTATGATGAATGACGGCCTGCAAACCACCGCAGAGCTTAACGATATGATTTATGCCTCCGCACAAAGATCAAGAGGCTCATATCTGGCAACCGCCGATGCCGTTGCAAAGCTGGGACTTATGGCCGGCGATGCGTTCAGCAGCAACAAGGAAACTATTGCCTTTATGGAGCAGGTAAATAAGCAATTCAAAATTGCCGGTACCTCTGCACAGGGCATTGATGCTGCTATGTTACAGCTAACGCAGGCTATGGGCTCCGGCGTGCTCCGTGGTGAGGAGTACAACAGTATTTTGGAACAGGCACCAAACATTATACAAGCCATTGCAAAGTACCTGGATGTACCAAAGGGGCAGCTTAAAGAAATGGCGGCAGATGGTAAGATTACCGCTGATATTGTAAAGGCGGCAATGTTCGCTTGTGCGGACGAAACCAACGCCAAATTTGAGAGTATGCCCAAGACCTGGAGCGACATATGGACCTCGATGAAAAACAGAGCGATTAAAGCCCTTGATCCGGTGCTCGCAAAAATCAACCAACTTGCCAACAGCGAAAGAGTACAGCGGACCGTAAACGGCCTGCTCCGTGCCTTTTCGGTTATGGCGGTTGTTTTGGCGCAGGTGTTCGATGGCGTGTGTGCTGTGTATAACTTTGTTGCAGATAATTGGAGCTGGATCCGCCCTGTCATAATGGGTATTGTGGGCGCCCTGCTGCTATACAAGGCAGCGGTGTTTACCATAACGGCTATTGAAACCATTGCAGCCGTTGCAAAAGGCATTTTTGCCGCAGCCACAGCAATGCAGACGGGTGCAACCTTTGCCGCTACGGCGGCGCAGTACGGGCTTAATACGGCAATATGGGCGTGCCCCATTACCT
>CAZRLM010000288.1:0-1353 GCA_964600835.1 uncultured Oscillospiraceae bacterium | reverse complement strand
GGGATGGGTGTGGCAGATTTCCGTCTGGAAGGTCATGGTTTTGGCGAGGGTTTTCAGCGCCTCGCGGTCGGAAAGCGGAATACGGGGAGCGCTCATGGTCACTCAACCTCCTTGAAGCATTCGCGGATCACGTCCTCGTCGCCGAAGCCGAAGGGGCAGGCGGGGGACGGGTTGTTCGCGCTGTAATAGTTACGGTACAGGTGCGCCCGGCCCTGATCATCGAGGCCATAGCGCAGGAACTCTTGCTTGGCGACCCGATCCAGCCAGGCAACGTCCGGGTCGGGCCAGATGTGCTCGATGGGTACGGTGATCAGGCGGCGGGACGGCATTTGCAGATGACCGGCGGGGTGATTCTCCCGCAGCCACCTCGTCACGCGGCGCAGGAACTCGTGGCGCTTCTCCGCGCTTTGCAGCGCGAACCAGGTGATTTCGTCATAGCCCCACGCGTAGTGGGAATCCAGCCGCGGCTCTCCCGAAAAGCGGGAAGGGCCGAAGTTGTCGATCTCCACCAGATAGGGCATCTCCGTCGCGTCCCATCCGCTGGGGGAGCGCCCGCCCAGGCTGTGGCCGAAGATGCTGTTATGGTAGCCCTCCTGCACGGTCACGTCCATGGGGCTGTCCACCACCTCCCTGAGGCGCAGCGGCCAGGCGTTGTAGTCGAACAGCATCTGCCCGTCCACGGCAATGCCGTGGGTATGCGCGTCGCACAGGACATAGTGGCGGCGGGCGTGCGCCCGGGCGTACCCGCGAATGCGCTCCAGCAACGCCTGCCAGCAGCGGAAGCCCTCGTCCGCCGCGCCGATGAGGTGCACCTGGCCGAAATGCAGGCTCTCGAAGCCCGCGTCGATGTAGCGCCGGGCGCGGTAGTACAGGAACATCTGTGTTTCCGGACGGGTGATGTCCTGCACGGAGCGCTCCCGCCCCCAGTGGTTCACATAGCGGCCGTCGGGGTTCAGCATTGCGTCATAAGAGAAACAGCGGGATTCCGGTTCCAGACCGAACGCCTCGAACACCCAGGCCGGGATGGGCAGGCAGTCCACCTGGCACTTCTCGATGTACTCAAACAGGCAGCCCTGCAAAATCACGTCCGGGTCAAGCCGGTGGATGGAATCCGCCCGCTCCCGGCACACGGCGAAGTGCTCCTCCTCCGGCGTGCCCTCCCAGATCAACCCCGCCCGGCCAACATATTTCGCGCACTCGCGCAGCAGCATCCGCACGTCGTCCTCAAAGGTCTGGCTGGGGGCGAAGTTGTCCATGCCAAGCCCGGTGTGGGTCACGGCGTGGGACAGGTAATTTTCGAGCACCTCCCGGGAGATGGAACCGTCAAAGCGATAATCAGCCATGACTGTCTCC
>CAZRLM010000287.1:0-1364 GCA_964600835.1 uncultured Oscillospiraceae bacterium | reverse complement strand
ATTAATTTTTCTTTCTTCATAACTTACCTACTTTCTTACTGTATCCTAATTATAAATCCTCTCTTCCTCATAAGTCAAGAACGTTTTACTCTATCCGTGACAAGATAGTGTAAAAAAGTTTTTGAAAATTAGAAACCGTAAGCAACCGCATGAAATAACTGGGAAATAGGAGAATTGGAAGATTTAACAGGAAGAATAGAAGTGTCTTTGTCAAACATAGAAAATGACACCTCTTTTTGATTGTAAGTGAATTCACCCTTGGCTTTATTGAATGACTTAAGATAAAGGTCCATAATATTAACACCGTTTTGCTTAATTTCTTCAAGTTTAAGATACTTCTCTATATTATTTTTAGAAAAACCTTTAGGTCTAGAACCAAAAGAATTGGCTACACAGTGAGAAATGTGGGATTCCATAGATGATTTAATTTCTCTTTCTCTCATATTTTGAATACCTTTCCAATGGTTTATTACATAATTTTTGTATTGAGTTTTCTTTTTCTTGTTCTTAGCTTTAGAGATTATTTCATCAGCAATTTTAATAAATTCTTTCTTGTTAGGATTTATATAAATAGTGGCTATAAGTTTAGTCCTAAGTTCTTTACTTCTAGTAAGTCTATTGATATATTCTTTGACATGAAATTCACATATATTAACGATAACTTTATTATTTTTGAATAATTTAAGTTCACTTTTCCCAGCAAGGATCCATGATCCGGCATCACTTAAAAGATAAATGTTTTCTATTTTTTCAAAATTATATATTTGGTATATTTCATTTATAAAACCTTCCCAAGGTTTGTCAGAAGCGGTCATAAACACGTGACGATCGAGTAGAGATGCTCGATTATTTTTCGTTTCTGCACCAGTAAAAGAAACAAAACATTTACTCATAATATAATGATGTTTCTTTCTCTCTTCTTCATCGAGTAATTCTAATCTTATTTGTTCATGAATCCATTTTTCATCTATCATAACATAAAGGTTTTTCACACCTTCTACAGTCTCATATTCAACATTTGGAATATCCCACTTTTTTCTCCAACTATAAATAGTCTGACGGGATACATTCATAAATTTATTTGAACTTAGATAGTCTAAATAATTACCAAGTGCAAGGTTCGTATTTTCAGATGTTAAGTTAGAATTTGTCTTAACAGAATGGTCGATTAATAAAGCCCTCACTTCTGGAGAATAAGTGGTATATTTTTCAAGATTAAATAATTCATCAATTAAATAAAAACCGTTCTTTTTGTTTTTGTCGGTATAATAATTCCTCTCATAAGAAAGTTCTCCAAAAAGCAATATTCTATTCTTATAACTTGATGATCCCATATAAAAATGAGTTTTTCTATATTCAGACTT
>CAZRLM010000286.1:0-1366 GCA_964600835.1 uncultured Oscillospiraceae bacterium | reverse complement strand
CTTCTGCGTGCGCAGGCCGTCCTGGTTGTACTTGAAGGAGATCTCGTCATAGCCGGATGCGCCGAAACTGCCCTTGTACATCCCGCGCAGCTGACATCCCTGCGCCCAGGTGTAATTCCAGGTGCCGTCATTGCGCGGGTTGCCGATGGCGTCGTAGGTGTAACGAAAGCGGTCACTTGTGTCGCCGTCAAACTTCATGCCGATCAGCCATTTTGACTTTTACTTAGAAAAGAGGTTGCCAAGTTTTGATCTTGACAACCCCTGCGCATTCAATCTTTGGGTTATTACATTGACATATCGCTCGAAATATCATGGTATATTACTCATCAGCGTTATCTTGGTGATCAGCATCTACCTCCGTTTCTTTCACACTTGGCCAAGTAAATCTCTTCGACTTAATGGTCGTTGCCACGTTTGCCGCTAATGCCGGAATTTTACCAATTAGCGTTTTTCCAAACCTTTTCAAGGGAAGAGGAAGATAGGGTGGATCATCACTTTTCCTTTGTTTGCAATAAATTGCAAAAGCAATGATGGTCAAAGGGATTAATGAGAGTCGAAAATTGCGCAATACTGAAGCTATCTCCACTTTCGGTAACTCAGGCAAGAGCATCAGGAATGTGCAAACATATTTGACTAATCCTATTGCTCCACTGCACATGATGTAAGACCATTTCCGTTCAGACAAACCGATCACAATACACATAACGGAAGCTATGGACATAGCGGTGATTTGTATGGCATCAAACAGAATCAATACTCCTAAACGAAACCGCTGAGTCGAATCAAGCTCATTCACCATTAAATCGATTATAATGGGAGCTGTCGAAACGGTGTTCGCCAGAAAATTGATTGAACGAGATCCTAAATAGCAACCATACAGTACAAATAGTAATGCAATTCCGTACTTCCGTTTTTTCACAAGTGTTCACTCCCATTCTATTGATTCTAACGCCAGCTGAATCCACCCATCTTCATCGACAACTGTCCTTGTTTCTCCATCAGCATTGCCCATTAGATAGCTATTTCCATTCCCACCGTATATTTGCCAAATTCCACTGGATATTTTTTCTTGAATATGATAGCCCATATTTGTATTTGCATTCATCCGCCATAGAGACATTGTGATACAAGCTGTAGGTTCCATATCACCTATTTGGGAGATCCGGACATCCACATCAATGCAGATTTGCGCATTTGCAAAAATGGCAAGGGGCGTTGTTGTTTCCGCATCATGAGTGGCAAAATTGATCCAAGCCTGTTTGCCAGAAAATCTTGCGATACCACCATGCCCTTCAGCCAGCGTTTCAGGCGGAGCACTGATAGTCGGCCCCTTGTGCGGTTTGCGAAGATTATATACCTTTCCATT
>CAZRLM010000285.1:0-1366 GCA_964600835.1 uncultured Oscillospiraceae bacterium | reverse complement strand
AGCTTGCGGAGCTTGAGGCCGAAGGCAATGTTGTCGAACACGTTCAGGTGCGGGAACAGCGCGTACTTCTGGAACACGGTGTTGACCTTCCGCTTGTAGGGCGGCAGGTTGACAATATCCCGGCCGCTGAAAAGCACCTCGCCGCTGCTGGGCGTTTCAAAGCCGCCGATGATACGCAGCGTCGTCGTTTTGCCGCAGCCGGACGGCCCCAGCAGCGTCACAAATTCCTTTTTACGGATGTACAGGTTGATATTCTTCAGCACCTGCACGCCGTCAAACTCCTTGGAAATATTTTTCAATTCAATCAGGCGTTCCTGCTCCACCATGGCGGCGAATCTCCCTTCTCCTGCGCCGTTAAAAGGACGGCGGCGTTGATACCCACAGCACCCGGGCGCGGGTCTTTCCCGCGTTTTTCAGATAATGCGTCTGGCGCGGATGGACGCAGAAGCTGCACCCGGCCTTGACGCGCAGCGCCTTCTCCCCCATCACCAGATACACGCTGCCACTGAGCACATACCCAAACTCCTCGCCCTCGCCGGGCGGCAGCTCGCTTGTTTGCCCGCCCTCGCCCATTTCCAGCAGGATCGGCTCCATGTCGTTCTTCTGGGCGTCGGGCACCAGCCAGGTGATCGTGCCGCGGATGCCCTCGTCGTCCTCCTTGACGAACATATCCTGCGGCGTAAAAACTGCCTTTTCCGCGGGCTTTTCGTTGAAGAACGCCGGGAGCGAGCTGCCCAGGCACTCCAGCATATCCGTCAGCGTCGCGATAGAGGGCGAAGCAAGGTTCCTTTCCACCTGAGAGATAAAGCCCTTGCTCAGCTCGCACCGATCCGCCAGCTCCTCCTGCGTCAGGTCGCGCTGCAAGCGCAGCTGGCGCAGCTTTTCGCCAATATCCATGGCGCGCTCCTCCTCTCCGAAGGGTTTAGCATTTCTAAACCCGTGGTCGCAGTCGAAGGTTTAAGTCTGCTAAACCCGAAAACAGCATATATTAAACCACAGTCATGGGTGGATGTCAATAGGGTGACGATATTTTGGTGAAAAAGTGAAAAATAAAAAAAGCGCCCTGTTTGCGCCTGTCCTTTACCGCTCTTCATTGCCCGCGGAGTGCCCGAAGGCGCGGAATCCTTGCGTTTAGGAAAAGTGGTTGTGGGCCGCGCTAAAGAGCGCGGGTTCCTTGTTACGGGAACGCAATCTGGTTGTTTGGGCACCCGGCGGGTGCTCGCTTTTTTACTATGTTTTTGTGTGAGGACGTTCTTTTCGTCTCGGCGAAAAGAACCAAAAGCCGACCGGGGCCGCTCAGCGCCGTAAGAGGGATCCGCGGCCCCGGACCCCCGCCGCTTCCATAGGCAGCGGGTCGAAGCCTTCG
>CAZRLM010000284.1:0-1368 GCA_964600835.1 uncultured Oscillospiraceae bacterium | reverse complement strand
CCCGCTGAACATACCTGCAGGCCCCGTCCGTGACCTGATGCTTCAGGGCTTGTTCGGCACAGGACACAACCGGGCCATTGCAAAGGAATATGTCGTCCAGCTTCATGTGGACGCAGCCTATCCGCCTGTTTATCTGGTCAGGGCTCGGGATGACACAACCGTTCCGGCCCGGGATGCGGAGGAAATGGAAGCCGCCCTGCGTGTAGCCCGGATTCCCTGCCGGATTGAGACTGCCCCCTCCGGCGGACATGGCTTTGGCCCCGGCGGCGGCACCCCGGCGGAAGGCTGGGTTGAGAGAGCGATAGACTGGATCAAGGAGAGATGAAGGATGCAAAACCGACTTGCGACACCCAATCCGCTGCCATCCGAACGGGAAATGGAGCACAGCCGCCTTGCCACGGAGCTGGCTGCAGGCGGCATGGTGCTGCTGGAAAACAAAGGCGTGCTGCCCCTTTCGCCTGCGGTACGAACCGTTGCCCTGTATGGGCGGGGCGCAAGGCGCACGGAGATCGGCGGAACAGGCTCGGGGGCCGTCAATGTGCGCGGCTTTGTATCCGTGGAAGCAGGGCTTGAGCATGCGGGCTTTCGCATTGTGACCAAGCCCTGGCTGGATGCGCTGGATCAGCAGCTGGACACGGCAGAGCATGACTATCACGAGCGCATCCGCAGCGTGGCCCGGGAGAAGGGGCCGCTGCTTGCGCTGCTTACCAAGATGGGACGCCCCTTTGTGCCGCCCGTCCTGCCTCCGCTGACAGAGGAAACGCTGACGCCTGCCGATGTGTGCATCTATGTGCTTTCCCGCCAGTGCGGCGAGGGTGCGGACAGGCAGGACGTGCCGGGCGACTTCCGGCTTACCGAGGGCGAGAAGCAGGAGATTGCGTTGATCTCTCGCGTGTATGAGCGTTCCGTCCTGCTCCTGAATGTGGGCGGCGCATTGGAGGTGGCAGATATTTGCCATCTGCCAGGGGCGATGCTGCTTATGGGGCAGGGTGGAATCGGCTGCGGTGATGCGGTGGTTGCCCTGTTGACCGGCAAGGAAACGCCCTGCGGCCACCTGGCTGCCACCTGGCCAAGGCGCTACGCTGACTGGACCGGCAGCGAAGCCTTCGGTCAGCGGGAGGATGCCGTGTACCCGGAGGGCAGTCTGGTGGGCTATCGCTGGTTTCACGCCCGGAATGAAGTGCCGCTCTATCCTTTCGGCTACGGCCTGTCCTATACAACCTTTGACATCGAGCCACAGCAGCTTTTCCTGGAGGGAGAGCAGATCCGCCTGTCCGTGCTGGTACGGAACACGGGTGCGTATGCCGGGCGGGATGTGGTGCAGGTCTATTTCGGCACACCACACAGCCTTGCCGCCTTTGGAAAGAC
>CAZRLM010000283.1:0-1380 GCA_964600835.1 uncultured Oscillospiraceae bacterium | reverse complement strand
GAAGCGGCGGGGGTCCGGGGCCGCGGATCCCTCTTACGGCGCTGAGCGGCCCCGGGCGGCTTTTGGTTCTTTTCGCCGAGACGAAAAGAACGCCCTGACACAAACAAATTGAAATAAGAGGCTGCACCCGCTCGGTGTCCAAACAACCTCGTTGCATTTCCATAACAAGGAACCCGCGTCATTTGACGCGGCCCACACACCCTTTTCCCGAATCGCAGGAGTTCGCGCCTGAGGGCGCGGCAGGGGGCTTTCCGATCGCCCCCTGCACTCCTTCGGATGCATTCCTTTGGAGCGTGAACAAACAAGTGGCTTTTCAATTGCCTTCTACCTCTTGCGGGCATTTTGCAAATGAACTTACAAATATAATTATAATGCAAGCCCTTGAATTGAACGAATTGTCCATGGTATAATGCGTTAGTATGCGAAAGGAGGATTCGCCCCTTGCAAAAGAAGCAATCGACCATGAAAACCTCGACGCTGCTTCGGCGGTTTCTGCCGTACTTTAAGCCTTATCGCGGCACGGTCGTGCTTGACCTGTTCTGCGCCGCGCTGACCACCGGCTGCGAGCTGGTGCTGCCGCTCATCGTCAGTACGATCACCGACCGGGCGACCACGGACGTCGCGTCGCTGACCGTCGCCTTTGTGCTCAAGCTGGGCGGGCTGTATCTGCTGCTCCGCGTGGTGGACGCGGCGGCGAATTACTATATGCAGTATATCGGGCATATTATGGGTTCCCGGCTCGAAACCGATATGCGGCGCGACCTGTTCGGCCACCTTCAGCAGCTGTCCTTCAGCTATTACAGCGAAACGAAAATCGGTCAAATCATGTCCCGCATCACCTCCGATTTGTTTGAGGTGACGGAATTCGCGCACCATTGCCCCGAGGAGTTCTTCATCGCGGGCATCAAAATCCTCATCAGCTTTGTGGTGCTGTGCGGCATGAATATTCCCCTGACGCTGATGATGTTCGCAGTGCTGCCGTTCATGCTGGTGTTCGCCGCGCACTATAACCATCGGCTCCGCGCCGCCTTCCGGGAGCGCAACCGGCAGGTCGGCGAAATCAACGCGCAGGTCGAGGACTCGCTGCTGGGCGTGCGCGTGGTCAAGTCGTTCACCGGGGAGCAGCGCGAAATTGAGAAATTCGGCGCGGGCAACGCGCTCTGGCTCGACCTGAAACGGGACAACTACCGCTGGATGGCGGGCTTCCACGCGACCACCCGCGTCTTTGACGGGCTGATGTATCTGGCGGTGATCCTGGCGGGAGGTTTTTCTATGATGCGCGGCGCGATCACCCCCGCCGATTTGATGGCTTATGTGATGTATGTCGCCACCCTGCTTGCGACCATCCGCCGCATTGTCGAGTTCACCGAGCAGTTCCAG
>CAZRLM010000282.1:0-1381 GCA_964600835.1 uncultured Oscillospiraceae bacterium | reverse complement strand
CGCGATTCTCCGCGGGCTGGACATTTTGCAGGCGGAGGGCATTCCGGCCCGGGTGCTGGACTTCCCCGACGGCCTCGACCCGGACGAATTCATCCGCCGCGACGGCCTTGAGGGTTTCGAGCAGCTTCCCGCGCTTTCGCCGGAGACCTACCGGATGCGCCGCCTGCGGGAGCAGCACGATCTGTCAACCCAGGAGGGCCGCACCGAGTACGCCAAGGCCTGCGCCGCCATTCTCCGCAATCTGGAGCCGGTAGAGCTGGAAAACCGACTTCAGGAGCTGATGGTGCAGACCGGTTTCTCCCGCGAGGTGCTCCTCGCGCAGATTGGCGTTGCGCCGCGCGCAGTCGCGTCCCCCGCCGCACCCAAGCCCGCCGCAATCAGGCGACCGCGCCCGGAGCACAAAAGCGAGGATCTACGCGCGCAGGAGCTGCTGATTTCCCTGATGGCAACGGGCCGCCTGCCCAAGGATGTCATCGACGAGCAGGATTTCGAGGATCCGCTGCTCAAATCGCTCTACGCGGATCTGACCCGCGGCCTTTCCCCCGCCAGCTTAGTGGAGGCGCAGCAGGACGAGACCGTCCGCGCACGGGTCAGCGAGCTGCTGCTCACCCCGCCCAGCGAGAACACCGACCAGCTCATCCGCATGGCGCAGGACTGCCTGGCTTCCCTGAGGCGCAAGCGCATCGAGGATCGCCTGCAGGCCGTGATGGCAAACATCAACGCCCTGCAGGGCGCGGACAAAACCGCCGCGCTGCGGGAGGTGCAAAGCCTGACCCAGGCCCTGGCGCGGCTCAAAAGCGGTTCCGCCGTTTCCACCGTTCCCCCGACCGGTTCCCTATGAAGAAGGAGAGGATTTCGTTTGACGCTTTCACCTGATGCCCGTCAAGCCAAGCTGAACGAGCTGTATGACTTTGCCAAGTCCAAGGGCACCCTGACCTACAAGGAGATCATGGATCGCCTGATGGAAATGGACATGGATCCTGATCAGCTTGACAAGGTACTGGAAACGCTGGAGGCGCTGGGCGTTGACGTTGTGAATGAGAACGAGCCTGCCGCCGCGCCGGAACCTGTCGAGATTCCCGACGAGAGCCTTGATCTGAGCGTGCCGGAGGGCATCAGCATCGACGACCCGGTGCGGATGTACCTCAAGGAGATCGGCAAGGTGCCGCTTCTGACCGCCGACGAGGAGGTCGAGATCGCCAAGCGGCTGGAGTGCGGCACGCCCGAGGAGAAGGAGGAGGCCAAGAAGAAGCTGGCCGAGGCCAATTTGCGGCTGGTGGTGTCCATCGCCAAGCGCTACGTCGGACGCGGAATGCTCTTCCTGGATCTGATTCAGGAGGGCAACCTGGGTCTGATCAAAGCGGTGGAAAAGTTCGATTAC
>CAZRLM010000281.1:0-1384 GCA_964600835.1 uncultured Oscillospiraceae bacterium | reverse complement strand
TTTAGGGAATATCTGCTTCAGCACAGTGAGGTGGATTTCACTTTCCGCAATACGGAGTACCGCATCAAAATCGTCGGTGTGGAAATCTATCCGCAGGGTTTCGCCGCCGTTGCAGAGAAGCTCGGTGAGTTTTCGGGCGTCAATATGCTCTGCGATATCGGCAACGGCACGATGAACCTGCTTCGGATCGTGAACAAGAAGCCGGACGCCCAGCGTATGTTTACCGAGAAATACGGCACCCATCAGTGCGCCTTGCTCATCCGAGAGCAGATGATGAAGGTACACCACGCAAGCCTTGACGATACCATTATCACAGAAATCCTCAAGAAAGGTACGGCAGATATTGATGGTCAATATCTTGAAACGGTGGTCAAGACCGCCAAAGAATATACTGCCGGGATCTTCCGCCGTCTGCGTGAACACGAATACGATCCGAAGCTGATGAAGCTCTATGTGGTCGGCGGCGGTGGCTGCCTGATCCGCAACTTTGCCGATTACGATGCAAATCGAATCATCATAAACGAGGATATTTGTGCCACCGCAAAGGGATATGAGTATATGGCGCTGGTATCCCTTAACAGGAAGGTTGGTGCGGTATGAGCGTAAAAAATGTAAAAATCCGCTTTAATCTGAATAAGGAGAATGACCGCAGGGCGTATGAGTATCTGCAAAGCGCAGGGCTTTCATACAGCAAAGCGGTCATTTCTACTATATGCGGATATATGGAACTGTCCGAAAGCAAGGCCGCTGAAGATGCTTTTCTTGAACGGGTTATATCCACCATCCGAGAGGAAACGGCAAAGATGAATCCGCTTGGCGGGTTGCTTCAATTTGTGCAGGCACCACCTGCACAAATTCCGCCCGCCGAAAAAGAAAACAAGACCGAAAATGAAGATACAGTGCTGGATTTTCTCGACAGCTTCTAAGGCGACACTTTTCTTTGCTTATGGCGGTACTGTGAGGTCGCTTTTCAACGCTATTGTCACTACCAAGCGAAAGTATTCCACTTTCCTGCAATCCTGACGGCATTCCACTGAAAAGTGATGCCAATTCCGCAGATAAATGGAACAAACGGAGGACTTGTACTGCAAAGGTTGCTATGAGATCGCTCCCTCACGGTAGAGAAGTGTGTCCTACACCGTAACAAGCAGGGAACTTGTATATCAAGTTCCTAATAAACAGCAGGCATTTCGCCTACTGTTTACCTTTAGGGGCTTTCGCCCCTAATACCCCAATCAAAGAAAGAAGGTAAGTATATGAATCGAAACCCCAAAGAAAAAACGGTTCAACTCTTGATACGAGTAAAGCCAAAAGACAAGGAACGAATCACTAAAACCGCCAAACAGTGCGGACTGTCCAAGAGCGAATATGTGCTGCAAAGGGC
>CAZRLM010000280.1:0-1384 GCA_964600835.1 uncultured Oscillospiraceae bacterium | reverse complement strand
CACCACTGTAACTTTTATAATTATTAGCACAAGCATAACGTCCTATAAAGACCATATCGCGCTCTCCCTTGCCGTCACCACGGTCCATGTGCGCAGGAGACGGATAGAAGCCCTCTACAGGCCCGTCCGCTATCTGTATCTTTAACCCGTTGTTCTCAAGCTGCGTAAGATTGTACCAGAATTTGGGAATTGCTACCATTGTGCCGCCCGTGCGTTCGCTCACCGTCATACCAGCCCAAGGCATCAAATTATCAAACGGCGAACCGTATTCCGTAGCACCAGCAACATACGGCACAGGGTCAGCGAAGTCAGCGGAAGCGTCTGTTCTAGTCCACTTTGTAGTCGATGTACCATCCCATTCAACACCATAAATTGTCACAAACTTTGCGGCAACAGCAATCGTCTTAGCCTCTGGTGCCAGGTGGTTTGCGTCTTCTGCCGCACTTACCGTAACTGTCACATTGCCAGTCTTATCATTTACACTGGAGATGGTAATGGTATCGCCGGAGAGTACAGCAGTCGCAACAGTAGAATCACTGGACAAAACAGAGATTGCGCCAGACGTACCAGTAACCAAAACGGTCACAGTAGCAGACAGCGTAGTCTTATCCAATGTGACAGAATAGGCATTCAAGGTCATTTCGCTGGGAGCCTTGTTAATCGTCCAAGACACATTGCGCGGACCAGTGCTTCCATCCGTCCACTGATAATTGTTCCCAATCAAAGTAAATGTCGCAACAAAACTTCCTGCATTTGTAGAAGTAGTCATGCCACTTATTGACATCTTGGTCGAATCGTAACCACTCCAAGTCGGGCTTTGCTCATTGCCATTATATGTCAGAGTACCAGACTGTACAGGCACCGTCAGAGTAATTCTATTAACGGTAACAGAAATCGTCTTTTCCGTGATCTCGCTTCCCCAAGAAAACCGTACAGGCACAGTCTGAGAGCCAGCAGAAGTAAATGCACCGTCAATACCGTAGCTCAAATGCTCGTCATTCGCCACAAATGTATAGCCGTTATTGAGCTTGATTGTTACAGAAATTCCTGTCGGGTCAAATGTTTCGCCAATATTATAGGTCAGTTTTGTTGGCATAGAAGTGATTGTCATCGTCTCGACTTGCACATCTCCGCCTGTCTGTATTGCGCGGATTCTATCCGGAAAAGTATTGGCTACAATCGGCTCTGTAGTGCCATCTTTTTCTCGGATAGCGTCAGCAATAGCTTTTAGCTTATTCCCTTGTATACTCACAAAAGCACCTCCATAAAGTATTATACGGCTAAGAAAACGTAACTAATTCTTTTTCTATCATACCACGAACAAGCGGATTATGCAAGAAAACATTTTTGATAATTAGCCATAATGGTCTTTATAGGACGTTAT
>CAZRLM010000279.1:0-1387 GCA_964600835.1 uncultured Oscillospiraceae bacterium | reverse complement strand
AAGAACTAAATATAATGTTAACTGTACCTACTGATAATACAAATAATAGTACTAACGACGTTAATAATGGACTAAATGCAAGAAACTAAATCTTATACTGGCAAAGACTTCTATAGATCTTATATTGATTATGTTGGTGATAACCCATTATATCAAGTAGATTATAAAACGTTTAGAGGAATAATTAATGATTACTTTAAATACTTGAGAGATGAACTAATAGAGAATGGTAAAGAGATAAAATTACCATGCAGACTAGGTACTTTAAGTATAGTGAAACACAAACCTAAAGAATATAGTGGTAGGAGTCTCAGAATAGATTATGCTGAAAGCAAAAAATACAATAAAGTAATTTATCATCTTAACGACCATACTGGAGGGTATAAATATCGTTTTTATTGGAACAAACATAATATGCTTACGAAGAATAAGACAATGTATCAATTGATAATGACAAGAGATAATAAGAGATATTTGGCTCAAATATTAAAAAATCGTGTAAGGGATTATGTCGAAGGGAATTAATAAAAACACACACAAATTATCTGGAGTATATGAGATTAGAAATACATTAAACAATAAAAGATATATCGGTAGTTCTATAAATATATACAGACGATGGCGAGATCATAAGCGAATGCTAAATTTAAGTGTTCATCCAAACAAACACTTGCAATCTGCTTGGAATAAATATGGTGAAAAACATTTTGTATTTAAAATTCTTGAAACATGTGAACCTATAAAAGACACAATATTATTTTTAGAACAAAAATATTTGGATTTAAAACCGGAATATAATAATTCCCCAACTGCTGGAAGCAACTTGGGTTGGAAACCAACCGAAGAGTTTAGAGCAAAGTGTAGAGAACGTATGAAAGGTAAAATGAATATACCTAAAGAAATTGTTAAATTAGGAATACATAAAGCTACAGAAGTAAAAAAGAAACCTGTACTACAGTACACTAAAGATGGCAATTTTATTGCAGAGTATAGTTCTCAAAAAGAAGCTGCGTTATTAGTATTTGGGAATGAGCGTTATCATAAAAGTATAAGTGGATGTTGTAGGGGAGATAGAAAAGAGGCAAAAGGATATATATGGAGATATAAAACAGACAATTATCCAAATAAGATAAAACTCTGCTTGGCAGATCGTTATAAGAATAATAAAAAAGCAGTTTATCAAATAGACCCTGCTACAGAAGAAATAATTGCAGAATATTCCTCAACAAAAGAAGCAGCAATGCAGTTTAGTAAATCTACTTATTCTTCTATTAGTTTGTGTTGTAATGGTAAATATAAAACCGCGTTTGGCTTTAAATGGAAATATAAAAATTATGATAACAAAATTAACATCAATCAAAACTGCGATAGCCAAAGTAATAGCAGA
>CAZRLM010000278.1:0-1396 GCA_964600835.1 uncultured Oscillospiraceae bacterium | reverse complement strand
TACATGATCAAAAACTACATGGTCTGGACAAGTAACTATCATTCGAAAGGACATGAAGAATAACTCTTTAGGCGGAGCTTCTAATTTGGAAGCTCCGCTTTTTTATGCCCAGTAAGCGCTCAATAATCCTGTGCCATGGCGAAAGCAATGAATCACGCGATCTTATCCATAGTATGTGGAGCTGATCGTGGCGTTGAAGCTGTTACGGGCACTAATTATGGTGAACAGTTGCTTGGAGAGACAGGTTATGGTATTGTAGAAGATGTAACTTATGGGGCTGCAGCAGTGATTGCATCTGCTCCGAGTTATCTTCCGTATCCGTCAACAGGAAGAACTCAACCTGCCAATCTTAAGGAGCAAATGAAGTATCGCTATGCTATTAAAGATGGAATAAAGGGAGATCTGATTATTCCGTATTTAAAGGATACCCGTATGCCAGGATGGATGGGATGGCAAAAATATGCAATTACAGGTGATGGTGTTGATATTCACTATGTTCGTCACCGCTTCTTGCCTGTACGCTTCGACTACAAAATTAAGTAAGAGGTAAAAATGATCATCAAAATGAAAAAGCGCCGGTGGAATAGAAATGGGATTTCGCGGTTCGACGTATTGGGTGAATATATCGCTCAAATGGAGTTAGAGGTTCTTGCTATTATGCGCAACTATGGCAGAGTGGTATATCTTGTTCGCTTTAGTGTACCGGGAACCGATAATGCGCTTGATTGGGTAGCAGCAAAAAATTTTGTTGTCCTTTCAGATCAGAAGCCAGCAACTTGGGTTGAACATCGCTGGTCTGCATTGCGGCCCCACATCAAAAGGAACAGCAATTTTCCTGATTTTGATTTTCGTATTACCTACTTCTGTGGGCCTGCCGCATTATTAGAGAGTGATATATTCTTGTTTGAAAGCATTGAGAATCCCGAAAAAGCGATTGGTTTTTTACAACGGCAGCGACAATAACGAATAACTATTGCGCGAAAGTCTTAGATTTGACGGAAGGAGAGGATTTGACAACATAATATTTCCCAGTACAAAAACACTCTGCAATGGAATACTCTGTTGCAGAGCGTTTCCGTTTTGAAACATTACAGAAAGAATAGAAAATGGGGGGTACGTTGAACTCTTTAACGGCACTGCCTACGCCTACATATACAACTTCCAGGGGGATGTCATCGCGCTGGTTGACGCAAACGGCGTCCCGGTGGTAGAATAAAGGTATGACGCTTGGGGCAAACCGCTGTTCAAGCTTGGCACCTTGGCAACTACATTGGGTACGCTCAATCCGTTCAGGTATCGCGGGTATGTGTATGACGAGGAGACGGGGCTGTATTACCTCCAGAGCAGGTATTATAACCCGACGTGGGGACGGTTCGTCAATGCAGATCAATATATT
>CAZRLM010000277.1:0-1398 GCA_964600835.1 uncultured Oscillospiraceae bacterium | reverse complement strand
CTACGATCCCAACGCGATTTCAATCAAGGTTCGCAATCAGGGGCCGTCGGCGGCGCACCTGTTAGGGACGGACGAGTATGGCCGCGACGTGCTGAGCCGCATCATTTATGGCGCTCAGGTGTCGCTGATCGTCGGCGTGTTGGCGGTGATCATTGCGTGCGTGATCGGTACGCTCATGGGCATGATCGCCGGCTTCTTCGGCGGATGGGTGGACGACGTGATCAGCCGCCTGGCGGAAGCCATCCGCGTCATTCCGCAGGTCGTGCTGGCCATCGCCCTGTGCGCCGTGTTCGGCGGCGGCATTCTGAATTTGTCCATCATTCTGGGCATCTCCAACCTGACGGTCTACATCCGCATGATGCGCAGCCAGGTGATGTCCATCAAGGAGCGGGACTACATCATGGCGGGCAAGTTGCAGGGCAACGGCTCCTTCCGCCTGATGATGAAGCACATCCTGCCCAATTCGATCTCTCCCATCATCGTCACCATGACCCAGCAGATCGGCGGCACCATCCTGTCCGAGGCGGGATTGTCCTTCCTGGGGCTGGGCATCAGCGTACCCACCGCGTCCTGGGGCTCGCTGGTCTCCGGCGGCCGCGCCTATCTGCTGACCAATCCCGTGTATTCCCTCGCGCCCGGCATCGCCATCGCGCTGCTGGTGATCTGCCTGAACACCCTGGGCGACGGCGTGCGTGACGCGCTTGACCCCCGGCTGCGCGGCGAGGTTTGAGGAAGGAGTCATGAATATGGGACATTTGCTTGACGTCAGAAATCTTGTGACCACCTTCCGCAGCGATGGCAAGGAGTTCAACGCCATTGAGGGCGTGTCGCTCCATGTGGATCGCGGAGAGATCATCGGCATCGTCGGCGAATCCGGCTCCGGCAAGTCGGTCACCATGCTCAGCTGCGTCCAGCTGATCGCCAGTCCCGGACGGGTGGCGAGCGGCGAGGTCTATCTGGAGGGTGTGGATGAAAACCTGCTGTCCTTCGCCCCGGACAGCGAAACGATGCGGCAGGTGCGCGGCGGCAGAATCTCGATGATCTTCCAGGAGCCGATGACCAGCCTGAACCCGGTGCTGACCGTCGGTTACCAGATTCAGGAGAACGTGCTGCTGCATACGGATTTGACCCCCGAGCAGGCGAGGCAGCGAACCATCGAGGCCATGAAGATGGTCAACATTCCGGATGCCGAAACGCGGTACGATTACTATCCACAGCAGTTTTCCGGCGGGATGCGCCAGCGCATCATGATTGCCATGGCGATGGCTCCCAAGCCCGACATCCTCATCGCGGACGAGGCGACGACCGCCCTGGATGTGACGACCCAGGCGCAGCTGCTGGAAATGATCCGCACCATCGCCAAGGAGACGAACACCGCGGTCATCATGATCACGCACA
>CAZRLM010000276.1:0-1401 GCA_964600835.1 uncultured Oscillospiraceae bacterium | reverse complement strand
TAATACAGCAAGCAATTATTATTTAAAGAGAACCTCATGGTATTGGTCGGGGTCGCCGTCTGGTTTTGGTAATGGTGCTGGTGTGCTCCGTGTCCTTACGGCAGGTAACCTCAACGGCGATAATGCCGTTGATACGGCCAGCTCAGTCGTGCCAGTAATAAATTTAACCGCGGAGTACGCAAGTACACTCAGAGGTACGGGAATTATTGGGGACGAATATCACGCATAAATAGTAGAAATCAACCTTGTATAATATGGTGTATAATTTCAAAATATGACTAGCCACAACAGTCAAAGCGGACTATATCTTTCCGGCGAAGCCGAAGGGGATTTAGGCAGAGATTAAGTAGTCGATCAAACAAAGATGCATGGCATCTTCTTCTATTGAAACGATAGCAAAATTCATTAAGGCATAATTGAAGTTCGTCTGCGTCTAATCCATGATATGTACCCAAAACAAAACTTTTGACGTTAGCAATAATTGTATGTAACGACAAATAATTATCTTCTTCACCACTGATTTCTATATCATGGTTATATCCAATGTTTATTAGATTATTATAGCTTTTGAATCCATCCGATAATATGGTAGAGCCAACTGAAATATTATTCTTAACATATGAATCTATTGTATTAGATTTTATGTCATCAATAACTTGAAGTTTTAAAAATTCAATGTAGCCTTCTTCAGTTTTTGACACTGAAATTAAAACCTTTGACTTGTCTGTCCCTCTTCCTCTTTTGCCATTCGATCCTTTACCAATGTAGAATTCGTCCATTTCAATAAGACCGTCTAGCATGTATTCCATCTCCCTTTTAGTCATTGCATTTTTAAGATTGATGGCAATTAATCGAGCACTTTTGTAGTTGATTCCTAATTCCCGTGATAAAGCCAAGGAGGATATTCCGCGCTTATCTCTAACCATCAAAAAGATAGCACAAAACCAAGTAAGTAGAGGTAGTTTTGTACCCTCAAAAACTGTCCCTTGAATTAGTGAGAATTGAGTTCCACAATTTGAGCAATAGTACTCGTTTCTATTACAGACTTTTTTACATTTTGTACTTCCGCATTTTTTACATACATGTCCTTCTGGCCATCTTAATTTAAAAAGTTTCTCTCGGCACTGCTCTTCTGTCCCACATTTGTTAATAAATTCCACTAAATTCATATTTTCATATTTTGCCATAATCTAGTCTCCCAGTCTAACCTCTATAATTCTATCACAATTTGACGCTTGTGGCTAGTCATATTTCAAAAAATTATACCCTTTTTTTTAATATAAAGATGAATAAATTAATCGTTCTAAATCCAAAATCATTTGACTTTAAGTAGACTTTGCATTATCATATCTAATAAGGAGAGGGAAGTCTACGCCTGATATATGCAGGAACAAGTGCTCA
>CAZRLM010000275.1:0-1413 GCA_964600835.1 uncultured Oscillospiraceae bacterium | reverse complement strand
GAGGGCAAGGCGATCAAGCTGCACCCGCTGGCCTGCACCGCCTTCAACGCCGACTTTGACGGCGACCAGATGGCCGTGCACGTGCCGCTGTCCATGGAGGCGCAGGCCGAGGCCCGCTTCCTGATGCTGGCGCACAACAATATTTTGAAGCCGCAGGATGGCCGCCCCGTCATCAGCCCCTCGCAGGATATGGTTATCGGCTGCTACTACCTGACCATCATCAACGAGAACGGCAAGGGCGCGGGCCGTGTGTTCTGCGACGAGGACGAGGCCATCATGGCCTACTCTCTGGGGCAGATCACCCTCCAAAGCCCGATCAAGGTGCGCATCGAGCGCTCCTTCGGCGGCAAGACCGAGAAGCGGCTGATCGACACCACCCTGGGCCGGCTGATCTTCAACGACGCGCTGCCGCAGAACCTGGGCTTCAAGAAGCGCGAATGCCTCGATGATATGTTCGCCCTTGAGGTTGACGAGCTGGTCGGCAAAAAGCAGCTGTCCAACATCGTCGATATGTGCTTCCGCAGCCAGGGCGAGCACCGCACCGCGCTCGTGCTGGACAAGATCAAGGCGCTGGGCTACAAGTATTCCACCGTGGGCGCGATCACCGTGTCCGTGGCGGACATCAAGGTGCCCGACTGCAAAAAGACCATGCTGGCCGACACCGACAAGAAGGTCGCCAAGGTCAACAGCCTCTACCGTCAGGGCCTTCTCAGTGAGGACGAGCGCTACAAGCGCGTCATCGACCTGTGGAACAACTGCACCCACGAGATGCGCGACCAGATTCTGCCGAACCTGGACAAATTCAACCCCATCCGCATGATGACCGACTCCGGCGCCCGCGGTTCCTCCGCGCAGGTGTCCCAGCTGGCCGGTATGCGCGGCCTGATGGCGTCGCCCTCCGGCCGCACGGTGGAGCTGCCCATTCGCGCAAACTTCCGCGAGGGCCTGAACGTTCTGGAGTTCTTCCTGTCCTCCCACGGCAGCCGGAAGTCCCTGTCCGATACGGCGCTTCGTACCGCTGACTCGGGCTACCTGACCCGCCGTCTGGTGGACGTGTCCCAGGAGGTCATCGTCCGCGAGGAGGACTGCTTCGCGGCCCGCGGCGAGCGCGTGCGCGGCATTCAGGTGCAGGAGCTGATGAGCGGCAAGCAGTCCATCGAATCCCTTGAGGATCGTCTCCGCGGCCGCACCGCCGCCGAGGACATCTGCGATCCCGCCACCGGCGAGGTGCTGGTGCACCTGAACGAGCCGATCGACCACGAGAAGGCGAAGCTGATCGTCAGCCGCGGCGTGAAAAAGGCGACGGTTCGCAGCGTGCTGACCTGCCGCACCGAGAACGGTGTGTGCGCCCGCTGCTACGGTCAAAATATGGCCCACGGCGGCAAGGTCGATGTGGGCGAGGCGGTCGGCATC
>CAZRLM010000274.1:0-1415 GCA_964600835.1 uncultured Oscillospiraceae bacterium | reverse complement strand
TCCGCTACCCGGATAAATGTATCAAGCTGAGGATTATACATGCCCTATCACACTCCTTTTTATTCTATTTTCTCACAAAAAAATGGCTTTGACAAGAGAAGTAGGAGAATAATTATAACGTTAGGGTAATAACTCATGAACAAACGGAAACTTCCGCTGGGGCCTTGTGCGGATTTATACTGTAAGCGACGTGCAGAAACGCCCGATCCAAAAACGTCCGCAAACGAGGATGCGGAAAGGAGCTATATTCTATGAAAAAGCTGATTGCACTTATCCTGACGCTGGCCGTCGCCGCGGCGCTGACCCTATCCGCAAGCGCCTATGCCGCGGACGCTGGCTTTGAGGAAAATGCCCGCGATATCC
This sequence comes from uncultured Oscillospiraceae bacterium, assembly GCA_964600835.1. GTDB lineage: Bacteria > Bacillota > Clostridia > Christensenellales > Aristaeellaceae > UBA11524. The sequence continues at coordinate 1,052 of CAZRLM010000274.1, read as the reverse complement.
CCGAAACCCTGCCCTCTATTCCCGAAGCCTATGCCAAACCGGCAGAACAGGCCGGACAGCTGGTGCGGCTGGATTACGATACCTGGGAATCCTTTGGCTATACGGAGCATAGCCAGAAGCTGTCTAAGACGGCTTGGGTGTATCTGCCCTATGGGTACGATGAGGACGAAAAGTACAACGTCTTTTACTACATGCACGGCGGCTGGAGCAACGAAACAACCACCCTTGGCACCGCAGAGCGTCCCATTTCCTTCAAGTATGCCATAGACCATGCCATTCAGGACGGCATGATGCAGCCGATGATTATCGTCTGCCCGACCTACAACAACACCTCGGATCAGGACAGCGCGGATTACGGTCTGGCGCTTCAGCTCACCGATCAATACCACAACGAGCTGATCAACGATCTCATTCCGGCGGTGGAGGGCAAGTACAGCACCTGGGCAGAAACCACCACGCCTGAGGGACTGCGCGCTTCCCGCGATCATCGCGGCTTCGGCGGATTCTCCATGGGATCAGTGACGACATGGCACACCTTCCAGTATTGTCTGGACTATTTCCGCTACTTCATGCCCATGAGCGGCAATATGGGGGACGGCGGCTGGGCCGCGGAGGTGGTGCGCGCCTCCGACTGGTCGCCTGACGATTTCTTCCTCTTTACCGCAACCGGCACGGAGGACTTCGCGGGCGCATCCTTCTCCATGCAGATTGAAACCATGGCGTCACGTTACGGCGATGTCTTCCATCTGGCCAATAACGAAAAGGACGGCAACCTGTCCTTCCGTCTTCGAGAGGGCGGAACGCACGGCGGCAAAGACGCCATGGATTATAGTTTTGCGGGACTTTGCTGGTTCTGGAATGCGGACGGCCAGCACTAAACATGTACGGAGCTACCAGCCTGTATGAACCGAAGTATTTCGCATGGATACTCGTCAGGAGCCGTTTTGATTCGCTATCAGGTCACATTATCAATCACAGGGGCGACGTAGAAAAAAACGTCGCCCCTGTGTCTTGTCACAGCCAGGAAAAGATGTCCGCATCAATACCAGTCG
>CAZRLM010000273.1:0-1418 GCA_964600835.1 uncultured Oscillospiraceae bacterium | reverse complement strand
CTCCAGGTACAGATCCGAGGTCTTGTCCATCTCGTCCTGGTAAAGCGGGTTTTCTTTCAGCTTTTTAAGCCTCGTGGTATAGGTGCGTGGCTTAATCTGCGTGGTAAAATGCTTAATAACTTTTAACTCACAAATAGCGTGAGCCAGGCGGCCCTCCTCCGCATATTCCGATGTGTTTTCCGGGAATTGCTCCTCAAAGCGAGGGGCGGCGGTGCAATGCAGCCAGCGGGCTGCGGAGGATGCCGACAGCAGAGCGTGTTTTTCCGGTGTTGGCATTGCTATCCCTCCTTAAATCGCTGCGCCCAGGGCTCTTAATTCGTTTGCAACGGCTCCGTAGCTTTCGGGTGCAAGTTCGGTAAGGCTTGCCACTCCAAACTTGCCCAACAGCTGCATAAGCTGATCCATCTTTCCGGCATCGATAAGTGCCGAGCCTGCGGTTGCAACCATTTCAAGTGTGTACTGTGGGGCAGAGGTCGGAACAGTGGGAGTCTGTGTCGCATTAGCCGCAGGTGTCACGGCGGGAGCAGGAGTGACAACAGGGACCGTTGGGGCAATCGGGGTTGCCGTCTGGGCAGGTGTCGCACTCAAAGGTGCACCAGGTGCCTGTGCGGGTGCTGCTACCGGTGCAGGGATAGGGTTTACCGGCGTAGGCGTTGTGGATGCGGTACCCGCGCTCATTTTGAGGGTGCCTACATTCTCAATTTGGTGGTTGTTCTCACCGTATTGGTTGCATACGGTATGCTGGTTTTTGCCGTTCAGTGCGGCGGCAAGGTTGTTGAGAGCTGCCGCCAAGTCCGGAGCCGCAACAGTGATTTTCATTTCTAACATTGGTGTTAGCCTCCTTGGTTATATGATTTTTTATTGTTTGACAATCGCATTTTTCGCCTGGATCAAGGTTTGCACCACATTCCGGGCAAGTGTGGTAATAAGGCATTACTCTACCTCCAGTACGCCGAGCCATTTTTCGTAAAGCTCCATAACGGCTCTTGAGTGGGCGGTGCTATATGTACCCTTATCCCAAAGGCGTTTGGCTCCGGTGCGCCCACAGTTGTACGCCATAACTGCAAGATCCTCTTTACCGTACAATTTAAGATTTTCACTTAAAAACAGTATGCCGGCCTCGATGTTGCCTTTATGTGTAAGGGGATCAATACCTTTGCTTTGGAGATATTCAAAGTTACAGCGGTTAATTTGCATAAGTCCGTAATCGTCTGTTTTGCTTACGGCATCGGGATTAAAATTGCTTTCCTTTTCTGCCACTGCAAGAGCCAAGGCAAAGGGTACATTGTATTTTTGGCAGTATTCATACATCGCCTTTTGCAAGTCATAATCAAGCGGAACACCCGGCACGCCGAGCGGTTTAATTTCCTTTTCAGTAGCCGTGCTTGTTACCTCAATTACTTTTGGTGTTGTGATAC
>CAZRLM010000272.1:0-1426 GCA_964600835.1 uncultured Oscillospiraceae bacterium | reverse complement strand
TGCGCAAATTCGTTTACAAGTCAGGCAGAACGAAGTCTGCAAAGGGCAGGAATCTGCCCTTGATTACCCAAGAGCGGAAGACAGAGCAGACGTCAAGGGCGGCGCAGCCGCTTGCGAAGCCCTTGACGGATGGTTCTGTCTTCTGCTATTAGCCTGCGATATCTTCACATTGCTCAAGATGCTTCATGCTCATGTATTTTTTGCTGCCCCATTGCGTACTGGCTACATGGCGCAGTCTGGCACAGACCAGCATAAGCGCCGAGTTTCCGTCTGGGAATGTGCCAACCACGCGTGTTCTGCGCCGGATCTCCCGGTTCATGCGCTCAATCACGTTGTTGGTTCGGATCTTTGTCCAGTGCTCGGAGGGGAAGCTCATATAGGTCAGTGTTTCCTCGAAGCTGTCGCGAACCTTTTTTGCCGCTTCCTTTAACTTCATGCACTCCAGTTCTTCTGCAACAGTTTCGGCCTTTTTCCAGGCAGCTTCCTTACTTTCTTGGGCGTGGATAGCCTTGAGCATTAAAGCTACATTTCTGACTTTCGTTTTGGGTACAACGGAAAATACGTTGCGGTAGAAATGAACGACGCAGCGCTGGTATTTGGCTTCGGGAAACACTTCTCCCACGGCTTCCAGCATCCCCTGACACTTATCCCCGATGATGAGCCGAACGCCGCTAAGGCCGCGCCCGCGCAGCCATTTGAAAAACTCAACCCAACTGGCCTTGTCTTCCTTCATGCCTTCTGCTGCTCCAAGAACCTCGCGATATCCATCCTCATTTACAGCAATAGCGATAAGTACAGCTACATTTTCATATTCTCCGCCCCAGTTTCGCTTCAGGTAAATGCCATCCACATAGACATATGGATATTTTCCGCCTTGAAGCGGACGGTTTCTCCACTCTTCGATGTGGACATATGCTTTCTTGTTCAGTTCGCTGATCGTGGAAGGAGATACCTTGCAGCCCCAGAGTGCTTCTGTGATATCTTCGACGCGGCGCACGGATACTCCGGCCAGATACATTTCCATGAGGGCCTCTTCCACGCTGGATTCCCGGCGGCGATACCGCTCAATAATCGCAGTTTCAAAAGAAAGCCCCTTTAAGCGCGGCACCTGAAGTGTGACCTCTCCGGCAGTTGTTGTGAGGTTTCGGCTATAATGACCGCTTCGGTATCCCTGCCTTTGCCCGCTCCGTTCGTAACGCCCAGCCTGTGTCAACTTCTCTGCCTCGGCTTCCAGCAGGCCGTTCAGCGTTTCTTCAACGCTTCCTCGTACCATCTCTTTTAATTGCCCCTTGATTACTTCCTCGTTCAGTTGTACAATCTTCTCAGACATAGTTCGCTCTCCTTTCGGAATGGTGTGTCGCGACTTCATTCTACCAGAGCTTGCAAACTATGTCTTCTCTTTTTGCGCAATTTATTGTACCTTATC
>CAZRLM010000271.1:0-1441 GCA_964600835.1 uncultured Oscillospiraceae bacterium | reverse complement strand
GCATACTGAGGGTCCCCTTCAATATCTGGGCTGCCCGATTGAGGGTATGGAGAAATAATATGCAGCATAAGAAGCGGGGCACGTTCCTTTATCAGATATGCACTATCGGGATAGTGCCGTTTAGCTCCAGGTTTCCTGCGAGGATTTGGCTTTTCGTCAAATCGCCTTTCAGCTTCTTTGATTTCCGCTTCGCTTAAGCCAACCTTTGTGCATCCAACAGTGCCAACTCTTACTTTTGTTCCGCTGATCAAAATGGATTTTTCGTCAACTTTGAGTTTTCTGTACTCGCTTGACGTTATGTTCAGCGGCTGAACGCCTTCACCCAATGACAAAGGAGCATCAAGGCCCTTGCCTTCCCCTTTGCAGCACAAAGTGACATCCCAGGGCTGATCTGTCATTTTATCATCAATATATTCAGCCAATGCCCGCCCCTGGAATGATAAATGCCATTGACTTGTTTCATAATTGCGCAATAATCCAGATACAAGTCCTTTGTGAATTCCGCGCCAGTAAGGCTGGCTGCGCTCAATGGAAAAAGCGCCAACTTCGGCAATATCCTCAACAAACCTTTTGAACACAGCTTCGTTGTTCTCTAAAACTGCGCTACCGCGTTTTAAACGAGGTGTCTCCAGAAGATGGCCGGATACAGTGACTGGTCTGGTAATAGGAGTTGCATTCCGCATTTTATTGCGAGCAGTAACCAACAGTGAATAGTCTGGATCCTGTCGGACCTTGAGGCCAAAATCGCTCGGAGTTTGGTTGGCCTCTTTCATCTTTCCTATTTCATCACGAAGCTCCATGGTGGCCCGAGTAATGTACCCATACCAGTCAATAGCTTCGCTTGAAATCCAAATTCTGAAAATATCCTGATAATTAGGACGATAGCCAAACCAGCGCCCCATCTGCATGAGAGTATCATACATCTGAGAACGCCTATAGAAATAGCTCACGCAAAGACCTTCCAATGTAATGCCGCGGGACATGCTGTTGCCGCCGACAGCAATAACACGAAGGCCATCTTCGGGATGGTTGAAATAATCCAGGCTGGAAGCTCCTGTTTTTTGGTTTACTGCGCGGACTTCTATAGGGGATATTGCCGCTGTCAGCCAATGGCTGAGGCATTCTTCCCATGTAATATGAGCTGCTTCAGATAAATTGTACTTATCCCATACAGCAGCTGTAAATGCAATGCTGTCAATAGCCATTGCTTTTTGCAGGGGCATTTTGGAATAAGATTTTATATCTGTTCTCAGGCGGGAAAACCATTCATAAACCGCTTCTCTCAGCCGATTCTGCACATCAGTGAAGCGGCTGACATGAATCATCATCGTTCGATGTTCACTGACATCACCGCGGATATCACGAATTGCATTAACCAAAGCAAAATATGCAATTGCTTCCTTCATGCTGGGCGGCAGCTCAGGAACATCCAGCGTCTTCT
>CAZRLM010000270.1:0-1442 GCA_964600835.1 uncultured Oscillospiraceae bacterium | reverse complement strand
TGCCAGGTGGCGGAGCTGGTGCAGATTCAGGATCTGATGAACCGCAAGCCCAAGCAACTCTCCGGCGGTCAGCAGCAGCGCGTGGCCATCGCCCGCGCCCTGGTGAAGCAGCCCGACGTGCTCCTGCTGGACGAGCCGCTTTCCAACCTGGACGCCCGCCTGCGCATGGAAATGCGGCAGGAGGTGCGGCGCATCCAGCTGGAATCCAAGGTGACGACGGTGTTTGTAACCCATGACCAGGAGGAGGCCATGAGCATCACCGACACCATTGTGCTGATGAAGAAGGGCGTGGTGCAGCAGATGGCCCCCGCCCGCGAAATCTACATGAATCCGAGCAACGCCTTTGTGGCGTCCTTCCTGGGCAACCCGCCCATCAGCTTCCTGAACGCGCAGGTAACGGGCGGTCAGGCGGCGCTGGGCGACGGGCAGGGCTTCAGTGTAAGCGGCGTGGCGGACGGCGCGTATTCCCTGGGCATCCGGCCCGAGGCATGGATCCCCGGCCATGCCTTCCATGTGCAAGTGACGCACATCGAAATGCGCGGACAGGATCAGATTGTCAGCTTCAAGCTGGGCGATGTAACGGTCAAAGCCACGTTGGACGCCGAGTTCCAGGCCGCGGTGGGCGAAACCATCTCCCTCGACCTGCGCACGAACCGGTGCTACTTCTTCGACCCTGAAACGGGCGTCCGCGTCTGACGCAGAAAGGCATGACGATGAAAAACGCACCCAAGAAGCGCAAATCCCGCTTTGTGGAAACAGAGGACGGACGCCTGCTGATCAAGAGTCCCATGGCATATGTGTATTTGCTTCTGCCCATGGTTTTCCTGGTCGTGTTCATGCTTTATCCCACGGTGATGGCCGGGCGGATGGCCTTCTTCCAGAAGTACAACTTCATGCGGAGCAAGGGCACGGGCTTCGGCCTGGACGCCTTTGAGTATGTGCTGCACGACAAGATCTTCTGGCAGGCGGCGAAAAACACCGGCATTCTGATGGCGGTGGCGCTGCCGATCACGGTGGGCCTGTCGCTGATGTTCGCGCTGCTCATCAACGCCATCAAGCGGCTCAAGGGGCTGTATCAGGCGCTGTTCTTCCTGCCCTACGTCACCTCCTCCATCGCCATTGGCGCGGCCTTCCAGTGGCTGTTCCACTCCGAGTATGGTTATTTCAACTGGTTTATCGGCCTGTTTGGCTTTGAGCCGCAAAAATGGCTGACGGATTCGTCCCGCGTCATTTGGGCATTGTGCATCTTCAGCGTCTGGAACGGCCTGGCCTACAAAATCGTGTTGTTCCTGGCCGGTTTGCAGAAGGTGGACAAGGAGGTCTACAAGGCCGCCAAGATCGACGGTACCAGCCCCTGGCGCACCACGATGAAGATCACGCTGCCGCTGCTGGCGCCCACCACCTGGATGGTGAGCATGATGTCGATGATCTACACGGCCAAG
>CAZRLM010000269.1:0-1448 GCA_964600835.1 uncultured Oscillospiraceae bacterium | reverse complement strand
AGCATCTCACCCGTCTGTTCCTTGCCCATGGTCCCGGCTTTGGCGGCGGGATTGGAACGGAGGTCATAATACCTGACCGCATGGTTGAAAATGGCGCTGAGCTGATTGTGAACCGTTTTGAGATAGGTCTGTGAGTAGGGCTTTCCTTTCTCGTCTCGGTAGGCCAGCAGCTCATTCTGCCATGTTCGGACATCCTTTGAAGTGATCTCGCTGATTTTTCGGTTTTGAAAATACGGCAAGATTTTGGTCTTGATGATATGCTCCTTGGTAAGCCAGGTGTTTTCTTTCAAGCGCCCTTTGATGTCCCTGATATAAAGCTCTGTAAAGGCTTCAAAGGACATATCCAGATCAGCGGCGCTTTGTTGCTGGAAGGTGCGCTCCCATTCCTGGGCCTCTCTCTTTGTCTGAAATCCTCGCTTGCATTTCTGCTTTCGATCTCCACGCCAGTCCACATAACGGGCCATAACATACCATGGCCGTTGGTGTCATTTTTGAATACGGGCATTTACTCGCCCTCCTTTCCGATTCCGTAGAACCTCTCGTTGAAATACTGGCGGTTGACCCGCCCCGCTATAGTGATAAAGCCCTTTTCTTTCAGCTCGTCATTCAATTTCTTGATGAGCTTATAGGCGTAAGGCTTTGACACACATAATTCCTGTGCGACTTCATCCACACGGATGAATTTGTTTTCCATCGAACCTCTCCTTTCCTGTTCAGGGTATACTCGTCCCATATTTAGTGTCGGGATTCTTTCTGACCGCCTCCCGATTTGCCCGAGCAGATGTGCCATTACCGTGACGCGCAACGGAAGCTAAGCTTATTAGTTTAATATCATTATACTAAGCATATTTGCTTTTGTCAAGTGGCTTGCAGGAAAATATTAAATAAATCTGCTTAGATTTTTCTTGACTATTCTAAACATATCTGCTATAATTGGCTTATACATAGAGCAAAGGAGCGTTCTATATGGCAATCGGTGAAAGAATTCACTTTTTCAGGCTCAAGCGTTGCATGACGCAAAAATATCTCGGACAAGCAGTCGGTTTTCCCGAGAAGTCGGCTGATGTAAGGCTGGCACAATACGAAACGGGAACGAGAACGCCAAAAGCCGATCTGACAGCGGCACTGGCGCAGGTGCTTGATGTTTCGCCGCAGACTTTGGCTGTGCCGGACATTGACAGCTACATCGGTCTCATGCACACGCTGTTTACCCTTGAGGATATTTACGGTCTTACCGTCACCGAAGCCGATGGAGAAGTGTGCCTAAAGGTCAACAAGGAGAAGGGGAAAGACGCTGCCGAACTGTTGGAAATGCTTTCAGCGTGGGCAGAACAGGAAAAGAAACTGAAAAACGGAGAGATCACACAAGAGGATTATGACCGCTGGCGTTACTACTTCCCGAAATACGACACCACACAGCCGTGGGCAAAGCTTCCCTCACAGGAATT
>CAZRLM010000268.1:0-1456 GCA_964600835.1 uncultured Oscillospiraceae bacterium | reverse complement strand
GAAATTCTTGCTGAAGACGAATGCAACGATACTTATGGGCGTAAGCGAATGCATCAAGCTCTTCTGCTCAAAAAGCCTGAGGGCGTACATATACCCGGTGACACGGTTTTTGAACGAGTTAATAATTTGTAACTTTTATGAATAAAGCATGAATAGGCAACAAACTTTGTTGGGCTATTCACATTCGTCCAGCTATTTAGCATGAGAAAATATTGAGTAAACAAAATGTTAACAAAAAATAATATCATAACAGTCACATTTGTGATACTATAAAACAAAAACGGTGATTGTGATGAAAAAATTAACATTAATGGAAGTTTTAGAAGGTATCGAAGATACTCGGAGAACACGTAGTATAATGTATCCGCTACATGAAGTGCTAATCATTATGTTATTAGCTGTAATATGCGGTGCAACATCATATGCAAAAGTTGAAATGTTTGGAAACAGCAAACGTGAATGGTTAGGAAAGTTTTTAGAGCTTGAATATGGTATTCCTGATGCCTATACATTCAGAAATGTAATAAAAGAAATTGATACTCAAAAACTGCATATTTTATTTTGTAAATGGATGAAAAGTGTTGTATCGGATGTATCAGGAGTTATTGCAATAGATGGAAAAACAGCGCGCAGAACACGTGACAAATCTAAGCGCCCGCTTCATGTTGTCAGTGCGTTTTCACATGAATGTGGACTTGTGATGGGGCAAGTGGCTTGTGATGAAAAGAGTAATGAAATTACCGCAATTCCACAACTTCTTGAAATGCTCGAAATAAAAGGTTGTATAGTAACTATTGATGCTATGGGTACTCAAAAGAACATAGCTGAAAAAATCGTATCAAAAAATGCAGATTACATACTATCACTGAAAGAAAATCAAAAGAGTATGTATAAAGATGTTAAGTTATATCTTGATGATATTTGCAAAGATAAAGATGTCATTAACAGTGATAATTATGCTAAAAGTATAGACAAAGGTCACGGTAGAATAGAAGTGCGTACGTGCGTTATTTCTGAAGAAATCGGATGGTTGAACACCAAAGAGAATTGGACCGGTTTAAATGGAATAGGTGCAATATATAGCGAAATTGAAGAAAACGGACACAAATCTAAGCAAAGTCATTATTTTATTTACAGTTGCAGAGGATTGAACGCCAAAGAATTGATGAAACATAAAAGAAGTCATTGGAGCGTTGAAAATAACTTACATTGGATATTAGATATGGCATTTCGTGAGGATGAAAGCAGAGCAAGAAAGGACAATTCGGCAGAAAACTTTAATGTTTTGCGTCAAATTGCCCTAAATATATTAAAAAGCGAAAAAAGCTTTAAAGGTAGTATTACTGATAAGCAGTTCAAATGCTTGTTGGATAACTCTTATTTGAATAAAATTGTAAATAATTGGATTTATTCATAATTTGTTAATAAGATTTACAAAAAGTTAACTCGTTCAAAA
>CAZRLM010000267.1:0-1489 GCA_964600835.1 uncultured Oscillospiraceae bacterium | reverse complement strand
CTCACTGGTCGAGTAATTGTGCGCCGAAAATGTCCGGGGCTCAAACGTGACACCGAAGCGATGGATGCGCGAAAGCGCGTGGTAGAGGAGCAATGTGTACGGGCAGAAGCAGGATCGAGAGGATCTGTGGACTGTACACAAGAGAGAATGCCGGTATGAGTAGCGAGAGCCATGCGAGAAACATGGCCGTCGAAAGCCCAAGGTTTCCTGGGGAAGGTTCATCCGCCCAGGGTAAGTCGGGGCCTAAGCCGAGGACGGAAGTCGTAGGCGATGGACAGCAGGTTTATATTCCTGCACTACCGAGGAATGAAGCAGTGACACAGAAGGATAGCTCGAGCAGGGTGATGGTCAACCCTGTACAAGCGGTAAGCTTGGGATGTAGTGAAGTACGCATCCCTTCAAGGTGAGCCGTGATGTGGAGTGAAATTGAAGTAACGAAGCGAGTGAGTTCACGCTGGCGAGAAAAGCTGCTAGTAAATCCGAAGGTACCCGTACCGGAAACCGACGCAGGTGGGCGAGGAGAGAATCCTGAGACGAACGGGAGAACCCTTGTTAAGGAACTCGGCAAAATGACCCCGTAACTTCGGGAGAAGGGGTGCCTCGAAAGAGGCCGCAGAGAATAGTCACAAGCGACTGTTTAGCAAAAACACAGGTATCTGCGAAAGCGAGAGCTGACGTATAGGTGCTGACACCTGCCCGGTGCTGGAAGGTTAAGGGAAAATGTTAGGGCAACCGAAGCATAGAACCGAAGCCCCAGTAAACGGCGGCCGTAACTATAACGGTCCTAAGGTAGCGAAATTCCTTGTCGGGTAAGTTCCGACCCGCACGAATGGTGTAACGATTTGTGCGCTGTCTCAACAGGGGGCCCGGTGAAATTGAAGTATGGGTGAAGATGCCCATTACCCGCGACTGGACGGAAAGACCCCGTAGAGCTTTACTGCAGCCTGATATTGGATTTCGATAACTGATGCACAGGATAGGTGGGAGGCGGAGAACGCAGGACTCCGGTCTTGCGGGAGCCAACGTTGGGATACCACTCTTCGGTTATTGAAATTCTAACATGAATCCATGAAGCTGGATAATGGACAGTGTCAGGTGGACAGTTTGACTGGGGCGGTCGCCTCCGAAAGAGTAACGGAGGCGCCCAAAGGTACCCTCAGAATGGATGGAAACCATTCGAAGAGAGCAAAGTCAGAAGGGTGCTTGACTGCGAGACCAACAAGTCGAGCAGGTACGAAAGTAGGGCTTAGTGATCCGGCGGTAAGAGAGTGGAATTGCCGTCGCTCAACGGATAAAAGCTACCTCGGGGATAACAGGCTGATCTCCCCCAAGAGTCCACATCGACGGGGAGGTTTGGCACCTCGATGTCGGCTCGTCGCATCCTGGGGCTGAAGCAGGTCCCAAGGGTTTGGCTGTTCGCCAATTAAAGCGGCACGCGAGCTGGGTTCAGAACGTCGTGAGACAGTTCGGTCCCTATCCATCGTGGGCG
>CAZRLM010000266.1:0-1498 GCA_964600835.1 uncultured Oscillospiraceae bacterium | reverse complement strand
TACAGGTACGACGCGTGGGGCAAGCCGATCAGCAAGACCGGCCTGATGGCTGATACGCTGGGCGCGCTCAACCCGTTCAGGTACCGCGGGTATGTGTATGACGAGGAGACGGGACTGTACTATGTCTCTAATCGCTATTTTTCTCCTGAGATTAACCGTTGGATCAATTCCGATATTGTTAAAACATTAACCACGGATTTCGAAAATTTTGCGCAATATAATCTGTTTGCTTATTGTTTTAATAATCCGGTAAATCTATTTGACGAAACTGGCACATGGCCCTCCTGGACACAAAAGCTTGTAGCGGCGGTCACGATAGTTGCAGTTGCAGTAGTAGCTGCTGTTATAACAGTAGCTACCGCAGGTGCTGGTACCGCAGCAGCAGTTGTTGCCGTTAGTGCCGCACAAGGCGCAGCAACCGGCATGGCAGCCGGTGCCGTTATAGGTGCAGGAACCAGCGCGATAAATTATCGAGTACAAACTGGCAGCTGGGAAGGTGCTGGCGAAGCTGCACTGAATGGATTGGGCGATGGCGCGTTATATGGAGCCTTCTCAGGAACGATTTCAGGCGCTGCTACTGGCGTTATAAGAGTTGCAAACGCAGCCAAACTTTGGAATGGTGTTCCATATAAAAATATTAGTCCATATCAAGATATGGTTCGTCACTATGAAAAGCATGTTCTAAAAGAGCAGCAGCTTGCATTGGGTAAAAACGTCATTAACTATAGTAAGAATGCTGCTTCCTTTTATCAGAATAATGCTACCATAGCGAGAACGCTTCGGAATGGCGTAGTGAAAATTCCCGGAGCACCTGGTGGAATATATACAGAAAGTGGTAAAATACTTTCTTTCTGGTATATACCATAACATAGGAGGGGAGAACTTGAGAAATGAAACGCTTGCCTTATTGAACTCTTTTATGGAGCAAAAAATACCTCTCGAGTATAAGACAGCTGATGCATCATTGTATTGCGCTACGGAAGAAGATGGCATGAAGTTTGACTTAATGTACTGCTATGAAGAATTATTCGATTATTCTTGGTGTATGCTACATCATCATGCATGCAATGAGAAGATCAACTTCGTTGGCATCAATTCAACTGCTTTATCAGATGAGTTTGCTGATTGTTTGATGAAGCTAAAACAAGCCGTTCCAAGTTTACATGAATATGTTAATTTGCTTCTTGAGGTGATTCACGCATTGAGAACAGAGTTCGCAAATAGGTAACTCTCAGCTTTTCCGCCCCTAAAGATATCAATAGAATCCTTGCGGAGCTTCTTTGGAAGCTCCGCATTTTCAACGGCAGTTGTATTCCCAAACAAGCTGGCAATCTTCAAGGCGGAGCTGGAATACTGGCATATGGCATATACCTATGACGGCCTGGACAAGATTGCAAGGCGTACTGTCATTGCAGGAAACGCGGCCGTCACGTCGAACTACAGCTATGTGCCGGGCGGCTATGGCACGGGCAGCACGTCGCCGCTGGTAGAGACGATC
>CAZRLM010000265.1:0-1501 GCA_964600835.1 uncultured Oscillospiraceae bacterium | reverse complement strand
CCGCCCGCAGGCGGCTTCCTCCTTCTCAAGAAAGTGGCCTCAGCCACTTTTTTGACATAAAAAGCCCCCCGCCATTGCTGGCAGGGGGCCGTGCCGTCAAGGATTACTCCTGACCGGCCATCTTCTTGTAGGAATCGCGGCGAACCTTCGCGTCCTCCTCCGCCTTGGCGAACAGCGCCTTGGCAGCGTCGGGGAACAGCTTGGCCAGCGCGGTGTAGCGCACCTCGCCCTTCAGGAACTCCTGATAATCGCCGGTGGGCTCCTTGCTGTCGATGGTCATCGGGTTCTCGCCCGCCTCGGCCTTCGCCGGGTTGAAGCGGTACAGCGGCCAGTAGCCACAGTCAACCGCCTTGCGGATCTCGGCCTGCGCCAGACCCATGTTGATGCCATGGTTGATGCAGGGCGCGTACGCGATGATCAGGGACGGGCCGTGATAGGCTTCCGCCTCGGTCATGGCCTTGAGCAGCTGCTGGGGATTCGCGCCCATGGCGACGGTCGCCACATAGACGTAGCCGTAGCTCATGGCCATCATGCCCAGATCCTTCTTCTTCGTCCGCTTACCGGCGGCGGCGAACTTCGCCACGGAGCCGGTGGGGGTGGACTTGGAAGCCTGGCCGCCGGTGTTGGAGTACACCTCGGTATCCAGCACGAGGATGTTGACGTCCTGGTTCTGCGCCAGCACATGATCCACGCCACCGTATCCGATGTCATACGCCCAGCCGTCGCCGCCGAAGATCCAGATGGACTTCTTGGTCAGCAGGTCGGCGTTCGCGATCACCTCGCGGGCCAGGGTGCACGCTTCGCAAGTGCAGACCTTGCCGTTCTTGAGCCACTCGGCCTCCCACTGGGTGCCGGTGAGATCCACGTCGATGCCTTCCTTGCAGGCAGCGACCAGCTTCTGGCCAGCCTTCTTGGAGCCTTCCGCGTCCTCCATGTTGTCCAGCCACTCCTGGCCGGCTTCCTTAATGGGCGCGTCGCAGTACTCGACGGCGATCAGCTTTTTGACGGTGTCGGCCAGCTTGGCGCGGCGCTGAGACACAGCCAGGTTCATGCCGAAGCCGAACTCGGCGTTATCCTCGAACAGGCTGTTCGCCCACGCGGGGCCATGGCCCTCGTTGTTGGTGGTATAGGGGCAGGTGGGCGCAGAGCCGCCGTAGATGGAGGAGCAGCCGGTGGCGTTGGCCACGATCATGCGGTCGCCGAAGAGCTGCGTCACCAGCTTGACATAGGGGGTCTCGCCGCAGCCCGCGCACGCGCCGGAGAACTCGAACAGGGGCTTGAGCGCCTGGCTGTTCTTGACGGTCGCCTTGTTGGTGATCCGATCGGCCACCTCAGGCTGCGCCATAGCGAACTCCCAGTTCGCCTCTTCCTTGCGCTGGGTATCGAGGGGCTTCATCTCGAGGGCCTTCGTCTTGGCCGGGCAGACCTCGACGCAGTTGCCGCAGCCGGTGCAGTCCAGCGGGCTGACCTGCATACGGTACAGCATTCCGGCGAATTCCTT
>CAZRLM010000264.1:0-1588 GCA_964600835.1 uncultured Oscillospiraceae bacterium | reverse complement strand
AGCCGTAGCGCTTCATCTGCTCGATGGTCACGCTCATATGAACACCACCTTACGAGGCCGCCTTCACGGTCGCCAGGCGGAAGGCGCTGCGCAGCACCACCTGAATGTCATACTCCGCCGTGCAGGTGAAGATGCGCAGACGTTTGTCCACGTCCTTGTCCGTGTCGTAGTAGTTGTCGCCGTCGAAATTCATGTGCAGATAGCGGAAATCGCCGACGACAGGAATGGTCGCCTTTTCGCAGAAGATCACAGGGTAGCCGATCACGTCCTCCGGCTTGCGGCCGAAAAGCGGATTGTCGCCCACCATGTTGCGGATGAAGCCGAAGTAATCCTGACGGCGCATGACCACGCACGCGTCGGGCTGGTAGGCGTCCTCCAGGTCGGAGCCTGCGGCCAGAATCGCGTCCAGCAGCGTCTCGCCCTCGACGGCCTTGATCAGATAGGTCGCGTTTTCGCCCGTGCCCTTCGCATACAGGCTCATGTGCGCCTCGCTTGTCGAGGGGGAGGCGTTGAAGATCTGCTTCAGCTCCTTGGCGGCCTGGGCGCTGGTCAGCCCCGCCGTGACCGCCGCCTCAATGTTCAGCGGGGAGGAGCGCAGCAGACTTTCGCTGACCGTCGCCCGCAGCGGCAGCTCGTACCGCCCGAAGTCGACCGTCTCGCCGGAAAGCTGCATTTCCTTGGCCGTCGCGCCGTCCTTGGCGATGAAGGAGTCGTCCGCCACGGAGAAGCCCAGGCGCGGCAGACGTAGCCCGGAAATATTCGTGATGGTCATTCGCTCCCGCAGCGGGTTCCGGGTCGCAGGCTCCAGCAGCAGGTCGTTACTCAGCGTCTTGGGCAGCAGCTTCGCGCCGGTGCCCTGGTCGGCGTTGTCAGGCTTTGCGCCCAGCTGCTCATAGGCCATCCGGGGCAGGACGTCCATGCTGTCCGTCAGCACGGCGCGGAAGAAAAGGCCCGCGGCCTCCCGCTTGCTCATCTTCGGGCCGCCCTCGCCGCCCACCTGACGCTCGGCTGCCTTGCGCATCCGCTCACGTTCCTCCTGAAGCAGCTTGACCCGCTCCTGCAATTCGCCAACGCGGGCGCGCTTTTGACGCACGTCCTCCATTTTCGCGCCCGCGTCGCCCGCCATGCGCACCACGTCCTCCGCCTCCGCGCCGATCTGCGCGTTCAGGTCGGCGATCCGCTCATCCAGTTCAAATACCGTCCTCGCCATGGTTCTCAGCCTTCCTTTCCCAAAATCGTCTTTGCCCAGCGGGCCGCCTCGGCCCGCTCCGCTGCCTCATCGGGGCGTTGCCCCGCTGCTGCCTTCTTCCTGTGCGCCGCGGCGTTCTCCTCGGCGCACATCACCGCCCGACGCGCTTCATGCAGTGTCGCGGCCTGCTTTTCGTTCGGCCCCGCGGGCATGATCGCGTCCACAAAGCCGGCCTGGATCGCTTCCTCCGCCGAGTAGACCGTTTCCTCGTCCATCAGCCGGGAAAGCGCCTCTGTCTCCATGCCCGTGCTTTCCTGGTAGGCCGCGACGGCGGCTTCCTTGACCGCCCGCAGAAAGCGCGCCGCCTTCTCCATTTCCCGCCAGTCGCCGGAGGCCATC
>CAZRLM010000263.1:0-1606 GCA_964600835.1 uncultured Oscillospiraceae bacterium | reverse complement strand
AGGATTTTTATGCCAGCAACAAAGGAACAAATTCGACAGATTATTGAAGATAACAACTTAAACAGCGTAGCCGATGTATATAGCCTGCTCAGGGAGAGTTTCAAAGATATCCTTCAGGAGCTCATGGAAGCAGAACTGGATGCTTCTCTCGGTTATGAGAAAAATCAGAAAGGTGATGTGCCGACATCCAATAAGAGAAACGGGCATTCTCCCAAAACATTGAAGAGCCAGTATGGGGAATTCCAGATCGATGTCCCAAGAGACCGGGATGGCGAGTTCGAGCCAAAGCTCATCCCCAAATACCAGAGAGATATCTCCGGCATTGAAGAAAAAGTGCTCTCCCTCTATGCAAGAGGTATGAGTACCAGGGACATCCATGACCAGATACAGGAACTTTACGGAATGGAACTGTCAGCTGAAATGGTCAGCAGGATCACGGACAGGATACTGCCGGAAGTAAAAGAATGGCAGTCACGCCCCTTAGATCCTGTCTATCCGTTTGTATTTATGGACTGCATCCATTATAAAGTAAGGGAGGAAGGACGCGTCTTGAGTCGTGCAGCTTATATTGTGCTGGGCATAACAGCAGACGGCTATAAGGATATCCTGAGTATCACTGTAGGCGCTAATGAGACCAGTAAGTTCTGGCTGGGGATGCTCAATGACCTGAAGAACCGCGGTGTACAGGATGTATTGTTCTTCTGTGTAGACGGGCTTGCCGGTTTTAAGGAAGCGATCGGGGCAGTGTATCCGGATGCACGGATACAAAGATGCGTCATCCATATGCTGCGGAATTCTTTTAAATATGTGAACTACAGCGACCTGAAGAAATTCTCCTCCGACTTTAAGTCCGTATATCATGCGCCGAATGAACCAGCAGCTCTCACAGAACTGGAAAATATCAAAGAAAAATGGGGAAAGAAATATCCGTATGCAATAAGCAACTGGGAGAATAACTGGGAAGATGTCAGTTCCTTCTTTCAGTTTTCGGATGATATCAGGCGCATCATGTATACCACAAATATCATAGAAGGGCTCAACCGCCAATACAGGAAAGTGACAAAGACCAAAAGCGTATTTCCAAGTGACAGTGCATTGGAAAAGATGCTGTATCTTGCCAGCGGGAATGTAGTCAAAAAATGGACACAGCGTTACAGGAACTGGGACCAGGTGCTGAACCAGCTGATCGTTTTGTACGGGGAGCGGCTCACCCAGTATCTGTAATAGGAAAAAGCTGGAACACCACATTTTATGAAAAATGTTCCAGCTCTCCTTTATACTATCGGCATTAGCAGTATTGCCAGAATTATCCATCCTTATTCTGGAGGCCGGGTGTGGGCAGAGCCCACGAAAAGAATTTCCACTGCTAATGCCTGATTAGTATGCAAAAAATTCAAAATGCATGTATAGGATTTAAAGGATTGGCAATACTATTATCAGAAAAGAAATTCGACAGCGCAAAAGTAATAAAATTTGACAGCAGATTTCTACATATCTGATTCATATCAGGAAAGATTATTTCCCCATAGACACAAGATTTTTTACAGCCTCTTCTCATACTTGAGAGCCACTTTGTTTTCAATATAATTATCACGCTTGAGAGCCG
>CAZRLM010000262.1:583-1640 GCA_964600835.1 uncultured Oscillospiraceae bacterium | reverse complement strand
TATCCGTGCGGCCAAAGGTGGACTGCTCAGTGGAGCCATCCAGTGCCAGCCAGTCGCCGAACTGGAAGCCGAAGTCATACAAATTTTTCTGTCCCCGCGCCAGGTCTGCCCGATAGACATAGTCCACCCAATCCTTCATCAGAGGATAATGTTCGGCAAGCAGCTCCCTGCTGCCGTAATAGTCATAGAGCATCTTGGGCATAAAAGTCGCCACATCGCTCCAAATTCCGGCAGTCAGGCCGGGGAATGCGTTCGGCAGGTAGATGGCCGCTGCTCCGTTATTGCGTTTTTGGTCGCTGCGCAGATCCCGCAGGAACTTGTGATAGAATGCCCGGGTATCCATGTGGAACCCTGCGGTGGTACAGAACACCTGCGCGTCGCCGGTCCAGCCCAGCCGCTCATCCCGCTGGGGACAGTCTGTGGGCATATCCAGGAAATTGGACTTGAGTCCCCACAAAGAGTTGGAGAAAAGCTGGTTGATCTTCTCGTTCCCAGTATGGATGAATCCGGTCTGATCCATTTCGGAATAGATAGCACGCCCCTCAAAGCAGCTCTCATCCACATGGTCAAGTCCGCTGACCTTTACATAGCGGAAGCCGAAGAAGGTGAAGCGCGGACGGATTTCCCTGCGAATCCCGTCCGACACACAGGTGAATCTGGATTCGGCGTTGCGGTAATTCGCGTGATAGAAATTCCCGTTCTGCAGCACCTCGCCGAACTCCAGGAGCATGGTCGTTCCCTTGGGCAGAAGCTGCCTGCAGATCACATGGCCGGCGAAGTTCTGCCCGAAATCCAGAACCGTTTCTCCGGCGGGGGTATGGATAACCTCCTTCACCGGAATGATCTCCATATCATGCAGCGGAGGCGAATACCGCGCACACAGCCCGCCGGGCGCGTCCTGCAGCTTCACCCATTGCCAATTCCCCAGTGGCAGGGTATAATCCTGCGTCTCGCCATTGTAAATATCGGACAGCGTGGTGAAGCTGCGCCTGTACTGCCATGTGTCATCGGTGCAGATCGTTTCAACGGAGCCATCGGCATACACCATGCGCAATTC
>CAZRLM010000262.1:0-573 GCA_964600835.1 uncultured Oscillospiraceae bacterium | reverse complement strand
CCGGTACCAGCCGTCGCCCTGCAGCACGGAAAGCTCGTTTTCTTCCTTCAGAAGAGACGTAACATCGTAGGTGCAATACTGATAATGCTCCTCGTAGTCATTGATGAACGGAGCCAGCACATCGTTCCCGACCTTCTGACCATTGATGGCAGCCTCAAAGAGCCCAAGCCCGCATATGTACAGCCTGGCGGACAGCACAGGCCTCCTGATCGTAAACACCTTGCGGAATTCGGGATGGGTATCGCTGCCCTGAACGCCAATCCACTTCGCCTGCCACGGTTCGCTCAGCCTGCCCGTTTCGAAGAAGTGAACGTCACTTTCCGCTTCCTCCTCTGCATCGCTGCGGACAATGATCTGATAATAGTACCGGGTATAGGGCTGCAGGGGCAGGTCAAGCACCACGCCCAGGCTGTCCAGGTCGCCCTCCTTTTTCCAGAGGACGTGTGCAAGCGCTGCGTCCGAGGCTACCCGGATGCTTGTGCTGCGCTGCTTTGTTCCCCGGCTTCCGCGAACCTTCCAGGAGCAGACCGGCGGTGCCATTTCATAACCCACCGGATCATTGAGCCCATTGAT
>CAZRLM010000261.1:0-1643 GCA_964600835.1 uncultured Oscillospiraceae bacterium | reverse complement strand
ATCCAGCTTGCACAGGTTGTGGATCAGCGTGCCGACCGGGATGTTCGCCAGGGGCAGCGCGTTGCCGGGCTTGATGTCCGCGCTCTCGGAGGCGATCACGGTGTCGCCGACCTTCAGGTCAAGCGGCGCGAGAATGTAGCGCTTCTCGCCGTCGGCGTAGTGCAGCAGAGCGATGAAGGCGCTGCGGTTGGGATCGTACTCGATCGCGGCAACCTTGGCGGGAATATCGAGCTTGTTGCGCTTGAAGTCGATCACGCGGTACTTGATCTTGTTGCCGCCGCCCTGATGACGGACGGTGATCTTGCCCTGCTTGTTGCGGCCGGCGTTCTTCTTCAGGTACTCGACCAGGCTCTTTTCAGGGCTCTTCTTGGTGATTTCCTCGTAGGTCAGCACCGACATAAAGCGCCGGGCGGGCGAAGTCGGCTTGTAGGTTCGAATAGCCATGTCTCTTGTCCTCCCTGCTTTACTCGCCCATGCCCTCGAAGAACTTGATGGGCTTGGAGTCCTTCTTCAAGGTCACATAAGCTTTCTTGGTTTCCGGGGTGCGGCCCTGGTTGCGGCCCTGCCGCTTCATCTTGCCCAGGGTACGGGTGGTGTTGACCCGCTCGACCTTCACGCCGTCATCGGCAAAGACGGCTTCCACCGCCTGCTTGATCTCGGTCTTGTTGGCGCCAATGGCCACCTCAAAGACGTAACGCTTGTCGGCGATACCATCGTAGGCCTTTTCCGTCAGGACGGGGCGCAGGATGACGTCATGCATATCCTTCATTATGCGTACACCTCCTCAACGGACTGGGTCGCCGCCTTGGTGAGGATCACCTTGTCGGCGTTGAGAATGTCGTAGACGTTCAGGGTGTTGACGTAGGTCGTCTTGGCCTGAGCCAGGTTCGCCGTCGCGCGAACGACGTTCTCGTCCCGCTCGGGCAGCACGACCAGCGCCTTCTTCTCCGCCTTCAGATCCTTGAGAACCTTGGCCATCAGCTTGGTCTTGGCGTCGGCGAGCTTCAGCTCGTCCACCACGATCAGCTCACCGGCGTTCAGCTTCGCGGTCATCGCGGACTTGAAGGCCAGGCGGCGCACCTTCTTGGGCACCGCGATGTAGTAGTCGCGGGGCTTGGGCGCGAACACGACGCCGCCGTGCTTGAACTGGGGCGCGCGGTTGCCGTGATGGCGGGCATTGCCGGTGCCCTTCTGGCGATAGATCTTCCGGCCGCCGCCGCGAACTTCGCTGCGGGTCTTGGCGCTCTGCGTGCCCTGACGCTGAGCAGCCAGGAAAGCACGAACGACCAGGTGCATGGCGGCCTCGTTGATCGGCGCGGCGAAAATCGCGTCGCTCAGCTCCACCTCGCCAATGGCCGCGCCTTCCATATTATAAAGAGCAGTCTTAGGCATTGTTTACTTTCCTCCTCGCACCGGTCACTTCACGGTGTCGCGAATCACCAGCAGGCCTTTGTTGGGGCCGGGGACGGCGCCCTTGACCAGCAGGAGATTGCGCTCCGCATCCACAGAAACGACTTCCAGGTTCTGAACCGTCACACGATCCACACCATAATGGCCGGCCATGTGCTTGTTCTTGAACACGCGGGAAGGATCGGAGTTTGCGCTCAGAGAGCCGACGCCGCGGTGATACTTGGAGCCGTGCG
>CAZRLM010000260.1:0-1646 GCA_964600835.1 uncultured Oscillospiraceae bacterium | reverse complement strand
TGCATTGGAGCAGATTTGTGCAATTCCTTTTGAGGATGATGTGACATTTGCGGTACACCTCTATAAGTTTTTACCACTTTGCAAGCAACATCTTTGCCTGTACAGAGGTGGAATAACAGGGGCTTGGAGTCCCCATAATAGGGCAAAGGCGCTCATCCAAAATGGACGAGCGCTTTTGCTTTAGCCTGCAATTAGTTCATTCCAGATGACTTCTTCCGCCTGATTGCGAATGTTGTTCATCAGCCCGACCCACTTCATCATATCGTCGGCTTTGAGTTGCTCCGTGACCCCTTGGCGCTTCGCCAGCTCCGTCACGAGCCTCTCCATCATCTCGTTGGCAGACCTGTCAATCTCGGCAAGGTGGGCGTTTAACTTGCCGCTGAGCAGCATACCCATGTAGATCGGTTCTCGATACTTTTTGAGATACCGCCGCCGGCGCTGGCCCCACACGCCGATGGGCTGCTCCGCTTCTTCGGGTACTGCAAGATTGGGGAGAAGATAATCTCCAACTTGGCGGTAGGTTCCGCCCATTTGCTCGAACAATGACTTTTCCATAATGCACACTCCTTATATGATTTTGAACTTCCTGGTCTTTGCATCTCAGATTTTAATGATAAGTTCATCGACTGCATCGGTATATCTGCTCTCTGCGATCAAACGGTTTCGCATTTCATTGAGAGCATTTATCATTGTCCCTTGCTCGTATCTGTCGAATGCGATGTAGTATTTCATTTCTTTCCCCCTATTTCCCTCCTTTCGTCGATCTAAGGCCGCAAGGCCGCACTATTTTGGGGGCATGGTATTTGCGGACTTAAAAGTGCGATCTTAGAGTTTTCATTGCACCGTCATTGTAGCAAAAGGCAGCTTCCTTTACGAATGTGCGGATAAAGAAAAAGGCAAGAAAAAAGAGAGAAGCCGAAACTTCTCTCTTTCCTCTTGCCTTGCAATGCCCGTGCCTTTAAGCACTATCCTTAAGGGCACGACGCATTTGGCACGGAACTTTTTTATATGTGTGTTACTTTCTCTCCGCATCGCAGTAGAGGCACCGGTAGATCCGCCGCTCCCTGTCCGCCAGACGGAAAATCTGCGACAGCGACGGTTCCGCGGCCGTGATGCACCGCGGGTTTTTGCAGTGAATCACGTTCACTAACTGCTCCGGCAGCGCCAGATGCTTCTTTTCCACAATCCGGCCATGGTCGATCACATTCACCGTGATGCCCGGGTCAATGTACCCCAGCACGTCCAGGTCAATGTCGATGTCGTCGTCGATTTTGATGATGTCCTTGCGGCCCATCGCCTCGCTCTTGACGTTCTTGATGATCGCCACCGAGCAGGAAAGCTCGTCCAGATGCAGATACCGGTAGATGTCCATGCTGCGCCCGGCCTGAATGTGATCCAGCACCAGACCGCGGGTGATCGCGTCAATGTTCATGCGTTTTCCTCCAGCAGCGTCTTGATCAGCGCCATGCGGACATAGCGCCCGTTGCGCACCTGCTTGAAATAGACGGCCCGCGGATCGTCGTCCACGCGGACGGAGATTTCGTTCACCCGCGGCAGCGGATGCATGATGGACAAGTCCGGCTTCGCGGTGATCAGCTTCTCCGGCTCCAGAATGTAGGTGTCCTTCAGGCGCACATAGTCCGCCT
>CAZRLM010000259.1:0-1650 GCA_964600835.1 uncultured Oscillospiraceae bacterium | reverse complement strand
CAAGTTCATTTTTACGATTATGTTATCAGTCAAAGGGCAATAAAATAATATCAATATTGAAATTTTCCTTTAAATAACGGCCTCCACGGTCTTTTTTATATATAATTTTTTTGATTATTGTAGATAATAATTCGTTTTTTTCTTCTGCTGTCATTTCGGGAGCATATTTACTCAAAACATCTTCTAAAATAGGTATTGCTTTCTTTTTATTATTAAATTCTTGAGTTAGATTATTTGCGTTAGGTAACTCTTGTTTTTGATTTATTAGTGCTTCTAATTGACTATTTAAAACATCTATTCTTTTTTTAAAGAGGTCTTTAGTATAAGCTCCAGCCTCTACTAATTCGCACGCTTTTTCAATTTGTGAATTGACTTTGTCGATTTCATTATCTATCACTTGTATAATTTCTTTATTATCTCTTATTTCTTTTTTTACTTCTTCTTCGTAATTATCAACATATTTCTTATAATCTTCTTTTATTATTTTTAATGTTTGTAATATTTTTGTTTCTACAAGTTCTAAATCGCTTGATACACATTTACATCTAGGTCGACTACACATGAGAGTATCGGCGTGCGCCGGCGTTATACTTTCTTCTAATGTAGTTACTGCTTTATCAAACTCTGTAGTTTCTATATTTAATAATTTCTTTAGATCTTCCCATTTATTAGCGTACGGCATAGTAAATTTATCGTCATTACTAGCGAACCAGTGGTCTACACAGCATTTAGATACTTTTAAAGCTCTAGCAATATCGTTTAGACTATAGTCTCCTTTATGTTCTCGAAGCAATAATCTTAACTTAGTCTTATCAACTTCGTAAACTCGTTTTACTGTAGGTTTTGCGTCTTTTCTTATATAGTATGGTCGTCTTGTCATATTATTACCACAATACCCACAAACAACTAAACCAACAAGAGGGTTTTTTAATTCTTTCTCGTCTGGTACAGTTTTAACTCGATTACTTAAAAACTTTTCCTGTATTCTACTACGATATTCTTCATTTAAAATGCTATTTTCGTAATGTTTACCTTTGACGAATAAATAATCATTATTATTAGGGTTTTTTCTTACAATTTTCCCATTTACTAAAGTTGTAACAGTCTTTCGTCTGTCCCAAGTTAAATAGCCGTATATAGTTGGACTTTGTAATATATTTCGTATCATATTGGCCGTCCACTCTTTAGCTTTTCTAGGAGTGATTTTAAGGTAGTTAAAATAATGTGCTATGTTTGTTGGTCTCATATCGTCAATTATTATCTTAATTGTCTCTCCAGGTTTAAAAATATCGTTAGGTATATGTATATGATCCACCTTTATATGATAAGTAGCTGATATACTCTCTAATGTATCATTTTCTTGTATTGTATAATCAATACTTTTACTGTCTACTGTAAGTTTTATACTGTAATTGATTTTTAAATCTAAATTATGAGTAATTATTACTTTTTTATGAGTACCAAAAGTTTTAGCTATTGTAGATACTGTATCATTTTCTTTTACTGTATAAGTGGTATTAAGACCGTTTAAAAATAAATCAGCCATAAGTTTAACCACCTTAGCTTCCGACTCATTTTCAACTAGCATAAAACCCTTTTCATTTGGTATTTTTATTTTATTAGATCCATAAGGAAGTACAGATCCTACAT
>CAZRLM010000258.1:0-1656 GCA_964600835.1 uncultured Oscillospiraceae bacterium | reverse complement strand
GCCTGCGTTTCGCTATCCGCGAGGGTGGCCGCACGGTCGGTTCCGGCGTGGTGGCCAAGGTCATCGAGTAATGTAACCGAGCGCCCGTCCGGCATTTTCCCCGCCGGGCGGGCAGAGCCGGCCCCTTCGCTCACGCGGAGAAGCCGGAACATCGCATATGGCAGGAGGTGTCCATCGTGGCCAACGCCGCGCGTAACAAGGTGTGCCTGGCTTGCACGGAGTGCAAGCAGCGCAACTACAACAACATGAAGAACAAGAAGAACACCCCGGATCGTATTGAGCTGAAGAAGTACTGCCCCTTCTGCAAGAAGCACACCACGCATCGGGAAACGAAGTAAGCTCAAAAACAGCGGGAGGATGTGAAAGAAATGGCAGAGGAAAAGAAGGCCGTGGCTCAGCAGGAAAACAAGCCCGCCCAGAACGCGGGAAAGCCTTCCTTCGGGACGCGGTTCGTTGCCTGGTTAAAGAGGCTCCCCTCGCGAATCGCCAAGCCCTTCAAGAGTATGTGGTATGAGCTGAAAAAGGTTACCTGGCCCAGCAAGCGCAAGCTGATTGTGTGCTCGGTGACGGTGCTCGTTTTCATGCTCTTCATGGGCGTCATCATCGGTCTGCTTGACATGGGCGCTTCCGCCCTGGTGAAGCTGCTGGTGCTGTAACGCAAGCGGGAGTACGGACAGGAGAAGGAAACATGACCGAAAAGAGCAAGGAGCCCTGCTGGTATGTTGTCCATACCTATTCAGGGTATGAAAACAAGGTCAAGGATACCCTGGAAAAATCCGTGGAGAACAACCCCAAAATGCAGGAACTGATCTTTGAGGTGCGCGTTCCCCTGGAGGACGTGTACGAGATCAGAAACGGCAAGCGCGTCAAAAGCCAGCGCAAGGTGTACCCCGGCTATGTGCTCGTGCACATGATCGAAACGACCGAAAGCTGGTATGTGGTTCGCAACACTCGCGGCGTTACGGGCTTTGTCGGCCCGGACTCCAAGCCCGTCGCCCTGACGGAGGCCGAGGTAGAGATGATGCTCAACCCCGCCCCCGTCGGCATCAAGTGCGACCTGGCCATCGGCGAGGAAGTGCGCATCATCGACGGCAACCTGGCCGGCTTCACCGGCACGGTGCTGGAGGTTGACTCCATGATGGGCAAGGTGAAGGTGAACGTGCAGCTGCTGTTCAACCGCCAGGGCGAGATGTGGTTTTCCGTCGAGGAAGTCGAGAAAAAGGAAGACTGACATCGCGCCTCTCCTTGCGGCGACAAGGCTTTTGCGCCGCCTACCCCGGCGGCGAGGCTAGCGGAGCATTCCGCCATTACCCTCACCCGCAGGCTGCCCCGCGGGTGAAACGTGGGAGGAAGTTGCAACGCTTCCGCGTGACCACACTTTTTAGGAGGTGCCATTACCATGGCAAAGAAAGTTACTGCTTTCATCAAACTGCAGGTCGCGGCCGGCAAGGCCAATCCCGCTCCGCCTATCGGCCCTGCGCTGGGCCAGCACGGCGTGAACATCCCCGGCTTCTGCAAGGAGTTCAACGAGCGGACAAAGAATGACGTCGGCATGATCATTCCCGTGGTCATCACCGTGTATTCCGACCGCACCTTCACTTTCATCACCAAGACCCCGCCGGTTCCGGTGCTGATCAAGAAGGAGCTGAACCTCGA
>CAZRLM010000257.1:0-1657 GCA_964600835.1 uncultured Oscillospiraceae bacterium | reverse complement strand
TGCTGAAGTAGCCCACGATGTAATGCGGGATGGTAGAGCCGTCCAGCGGCACGTTGACAAGATTCTTCTTGGCGTCCTCGGTGGCCTTACGGATGGCCTCGGGGATTTCCGCCGCCTTGCCCATGCCGGCGCCGACGCGGCCGTTTTCATCGCCGACCACGACCAGCGCGGAGAACCGCATATTGCGGCCGCCCTTGACGGTCTTGGACACGCGATTGACGGCAACCAGCCGGTCCTTGAATTCGCTAACCTGTTCGTAGCGTTGCATTGCGTGTGTCCTCCTTCTGCTTAGAAATCCAGTCCGGCTTCACGGGCGCCCGCGGCCAGCTCCGCCACGCGGCCAGTGTACACATAGCCGCCGCGGTCGAACACCACGGTCTTGATGCCCGCTTGGACAGCACGCTCGCCGATGAGCTTGCCCACCTTCTTGGCGGCGCCCTTCTTGTCAACCTCTTCCAGCTGTCCCTTCAGGGCGGGATCCACCGTGGAGGCGCTGACCAGCGTCACGCCCTGCGCGTCGTCGATGATCTGGGCGTAGATGTGGTTCAGGCTGCGGTACACAGACAGGCGCGGCATATCGGGGGTGCCGCTGATCTTTTTGCGAACCCGCGCATGACGAATCACGCGAATTTCATTCCGGTCACGCTTCTTGAACATTTGCAGTCACTCCCTCTCTTACTTCTTACCGGTCTTGCCTTCCTTGCGGCGGATATGCTCATCAGCATACTTGATGCCCTTGCCCAGGTACGGCTCGGGCTTGCGGATGGCGCGGATATCAGCGGCAAGGTTGCCCACGACCTGCTTGGAGATGCCCTTGACCACAATCGTGTTGGGGTTGGGCGTCTCAAAGGTGATGTTTTCGGGGGCTTCCATCACAACGGGATGGGAGAAGCCGATGTTGATGGTCAGCTTCTTGCCGCCGTCCGCGGCGGCGCGGTAGCCGGTGCCGACCAGCTCAAGGGTCTTGGCAAAGCCGTCGGTCACGCCGACGACCATGTTGTGCACCAGCGCGCGGTACAGGCCATGCATGGCCTTGTGGGGCTTGGAATCCGTGGGGCGCTCGAGGGTCAGCACATTGCCCTCCTGCTTCACGGTAATGGCGCTGTTCACCTGCTGGCTCAGGGTGCCCTTGGGGCCCTTCACCGTCACCAGGTTGTCGCTATCTACCGTAACCGTCACGCCCGCGGGGACATGAATCGGAAGTCTTCCGATACGAGACATTTCTCACACCTCCATTGACGTGTCGGGTTTTACCAGATATAAGCCAGCACTTCGCCGCCGATGGCGTTCTTGCGGGCTTCCTTGTCCGTCATCAGCCCCTTGCTGGTGCTGACAATCGCGATGCCCAGGCCGCCGAGAACCTTGGGCAGCTCCTCGCAGCGCGCATACACACGCAGGCCGGGCTTGCTGATGCGCTTCAGACCCGCGATGACAGGGGTCTGCTTGCCGTTGACATACTTCAGCGTGATCTTGATGGAGCCCTGCAGGCCGTCGTCAACATAATCGACCGCCTTCACATAGCCCTCGTTCAGCAGGATCTTCGCAATGGCCTTCTTCGTGTTGCTGGCGGGCAGGGTCACGGCGTCATGCCGGGCGACCTGCGCGTTGCGGATGCGGGTGAGCATATCGGCAATGGGATCATTCACAACCATGATGG
>CAZRLM010000256.1:0-1684 GCA_964600835.1 uncultured Oscillospiraceae bacterium | reverse complement strand
ATCCGGTGGGCCAGCGCATCATCACCTGCCACCTGGGCAACGGCTCCAGCCTGAGCGCGGTCAGGGACGGCAAGTGCGTCGACACCTCGATGGGCCTTACGCCCCTCGAAGGTTTGCTGATGGGCACCCGGTGCGGCTCCTGCGATCCGGCAGTGGTGCAGTTCCTGGCCAACAACGTCAAAAAGACCGACGAAAAGACCGGCGAGGAGCGCACGCTGACGGTCGACGAAGTGCTGACGATGATGAACAAGGCCTCCGGTCTGCAGGGCATCAGCGGCATTTCCAGCGATATGCGGGACGTGGACGCGGCGGCGGATCAGGGCAACGAGGACGCCATCCTCGCCCGGGATATGCTGGTCTACGGCATCAAGAAGTACATCGGCTCCTACGCGGCGGCGATGGGCGGCGTGGACATGATCGTGTTCACGGCGGGCATCGGCGAGAACAACGGCCAGCTCCGCGCCCGCGTGATGGCGGACATGGAGTTCCTTGGCGCGAAGCTTGATCTGGAGAAGAACGCTGCCTGCGCCGACGGCCACGCCACCGAATGCGTCATTTCCACCGACGACAGCCGGGTGAAGGTGCTGGTGATCCCGACCGACGAGGAGATCATGATCGCCCGCGATACCCTGGCGCTTGTGGAGAAGAAGTAAGTCCTGCGTGGAAATTGCTGTTGACAAAACGCGGGAAAGATTCTATAATATCAGACGGTCGCATTTTGAGGTGAGGACATGAAGCTGAACGTTTCCGAGGCGCTCAGGAATCCCGGCCAGGAGTATGTTTTCCGCGGCGAGCAGACCATTGCTCCGGTGGAAATCGGCGGCGAGACCGTCACGTTTGACGCGGCGGACGTTAGCGGCACGTACTTCACGGCGGAGGACGGCAGCGTCACCGTGGACGGCAGCGTTACGACGGTCGCTCACGCCCGATGCGCCAACTGCCTTGAGCCTGCCAGTGCGGACATTGCCGCGCCCTTCCGCGAAACCTTCGCCCGGGGCGGCGATCCGGAGGACGACGAGAACTTCTCTTATGAAGGCTATCGGGTCGATCTCGAAAAGCTCGTCATGTCCTACGCGGTGCTCAATCTCCCGATGCGTTTTCTTTGCCGGGAGGACTGCCCTGGATTCGTCGACACGAACGACGGCCAGGCGGTGGACGAGACTTGCCTATGCCAGAAGGAACTGCCGGGTCAGCATCCTTTTGCGGCATTGCAGCAACTGCTGATGCGGGATGAAGAATCCGCTGATTCGCCATCCTGCGGCCCTGACGCGCCGGACAGCGCATCCGGGGCGAAAAAGGACGAGGAGGTGTAAACATGGCAGTACCGAAGGGGAAAATTTCCAAGGCCCGTAAGCACAGCCGCCAGGCGAACTGGAAGCTGAGCCTGCCGGGTATCGTCGAGTGCCCTCAGTGCCACGAGATGATGCTCGCGCACCATGTGTGCAAGCATTGCGGCTACTATAAGGGCAAGCAGGTCGTCGTCAAGGACGAGGACAAGAAGCAGGCCTGAGTCTCATCTTAGGGGAGACAGGGGAGGAAACGGCGGGCAGGGATCATCACGCCCGCTTTTTCTCCATACGTCGGCGGCCG
Organism: uncultured Oscillospiraceae bacterium; assembly: GCA_964600835.1. Lineage (GTDB taxonomy): Bacteria > Bacillota > Clostridia > Christensenellales > Aristaeellaceae > UBA11524. Next base: position 94 of record CAZRLM010000256.1, on the reverse strand, counting down.
GAAACAGGCCGGTCGGCACAAGTGAATCACGCTCGCAAAAGAAAGAGGAGTACCCGCTGGCGCGGCAAGAGAGGGCGGCTCATCGGCTGAAAGG
>CAZRLM010000255.1:0-1708 GCA_964600835.1 uncultured Oscillospiraceae bacterium | reverse complement strand
CATAGTAGGCGTGCGCCGTTTCATTCAGACGCCGGACAAGCGGCTGCATCCGCGCGGCATAATCGGTCATACATCGTCCTCCAGCTTGACAATGGGCGCGATGGAAAGGGAGAACTCCTTCACGCCATAGGCGGTAAACTCAATCTGAATCCGCGCGTCCGCGCCCGAGCCGTGGACGTCCACCACCACGCCCTCGCCGAACTTGCGGTGAATGACCCGGTCGTTCTTCTTGAACAGGTTCTGCATCGCGCTGGGCGCCAGCTGACGCGCCGGGGACGCGACCATCCCCTTCTGCACGCCGGGAATGTTGAGCGCGTTGCCGTTGAGCGTCAGGCGCGGCTTGCCCAGCTCGCTCATCGGCGGGGTCGACTTGAGGCCGTAGCCGCTGCCGTAGCCCCGCTGGCGCGTGGGCTGAGGCGCGTTTTTGAACGCGGCCTCCTTGCGCTCGGCCCATTCGTCCTGCATCAGCCGCGCGGGAATTTCCTCCAGGAAGCGGCTGGGCGCGTTGTGGTTGACCTGATTGAAGATCATCCGCTGGCTGGCCCGGGACAGGAACAGCCGCTTCTGCGCGCGGGTGATGCCCACATAGCACAGCCGCCGCTCCTCCTCCAGGCGATTTTCATCCATCACGCTGCGAGAGGACGGGAAAATCCCTTCCTCCAGGCCGGTGATGAACACGTTGGGAAATTCGAGACCCTTGGCGGAATGCATCGTCATCAGCGTCGCGTAGCCGCGCTCGTCACCCTCGCGATCCATATCCGTCACCAGCGAAACGTTTTCAAGATACTCCTCCAGCGTCGCGTTTTCCGTGCCCTTGGCAAACTCCTCCACCGCGCCCTCCAGCTCCTGGATGTTCTCCACCCGCGCGCGGCTCTCCTCGGTGTCCTCCCGCTGGTACTGCTCCATCAGCCCGGTCTTGTCAATCAGCGTCCGGACAAATTCGCCCAGCGGCAGTATCTCTTTCATGGCGGTCAGCATGGTCATCAGCTGGGCAAAGTCGCTCACGCACTTGCGCGGACGGGAGGACAGGCTGTCGGGAATGTCAGTCAGCGCGCTGTACAGCGGCATTTCGTTTTCCCTCGCGTGCTGAACCAGCTCCTGCACCGTGCTGTCACCGATAGAGCGCTTGGGCACGTTGATGATCCGCTTCAGGGACACGTCGTCCGACGGGTTGACAATGACCCGCAAATAGGCGATGATGTCCCGCACCTCGCGGCGATCATAGAACTTCTGCCCGCCGAATACCTTGTAGGGGATCGACGCGCGCATCAGCATTTCCTCAATGACGCGGCTCTGCGCGTTGGCGCGGTAGAGCACGGCCACGGAGCCATAGCTCTCGCCCTGCCGATGCAAATGCCGGATGCGGTCGGCCACCCAGGCGGCTTCCTCCCGCTCGTCGCCGGCGGTAAACAGCTTGATTGTCTCGCCCTCCGGCGCCTCGGTCCACAGCGCCTTCTCCTTGCGGCCGTTGTTGTGCGCGATCACCTGATTGGCCGCGTCCAGAATGTTGGCCGTGGAGCGGTAATTCTGTTCCAGCTTGATGACCTTCGCGTCCGGATAGTCCTTCTCAAAATCCAGGATATTGCGGATGTCCGCGCCGCGCCAGCCGTAGATGGACTGGTCGTCGTCGCCGACGACGCAGAGGTTGCGGCTCTCCTGCGCGAGCAGGCGCACAAGCATATACTGCGCGTAGTTGGTGTCCTGATAC
>CAZRLM010000254.1:0-1712 GCA_964600835.1 uncultured Oscillospiraceae bacterium | reverse complement strand
TGCTCCTGTGACTCCCTGGGGCAAGCCCGCGCTGGGTTACAAGACCAGGAAGCACAAGAAGTATTCCAATAAGATGATCGTCAAGCGCGCCGGCAAGTAATCGCGCATCCCATAGGAAGGAGGCAGCCAACGAATGAGTCGTTCCATTAAGAAGGGCCCTTATGTAGAGGGCGCGCTGATGAAGCGCATTGTTGAGATGAACAAGTCCGGCAAGAAGAACGTGGTCAAGACCTGGTCCCGTTCGTCCACGATTTTCCCGGATTTTGTCGGCCACACCATCGCTGTGCATGACGGGCGCAAGCACGTGCCGGTCTATGTGACGGAGGATATGGTCGGCCATAAGCTGGGCGAGTTCGCGCCCACCCGCACGTTCCGCGGTCACGCGGGCGACAAGGCCACCGGCCGCAAGTAATGAGGAGAGGAGTGACACCATATGGCAACCCGTTCTAAGGAAAAGGCGGCTGCTCGCCGCGCCAACGCCGACAAGCGTCCGCAGGCCCATGCCAAGTATGTTCGCATCTCCTCCCGCAAGGTGAAGATCGTCATCGACCTGATCCGCGGCAAGAATGTGGACGAAGCCCTGGCTATTCTGACCTATACGCCCAAGGCGGCGTCCCCTGTGGTGGCGAAGGTGCTCAACAGCGCCATCGCCAACGCGGTCAACAACCAGGAGATGAACCGCAAGGACCTCTACGTCGCTGAGGTGTACGCCAATCCCGGCCCCACGCTGAAGCGCTACGTTGCCCGCTCCCGCGGCAGCGCGTCCCCCATGCTCAAGCGCACCAGCCACATCAGCGTGGTGCTGGATCAGAAGTAAGGCGAAGGAGGTTTATCCATGGGTCAGAAAGTAAATCCCCACGGCGCGCGCGTCGGCGTGATCTTCGATTGGAGCACCCGCTGGTACGCCGGCAAGAAGGATTTTGCCAATAACCTGGTTGAGGATTTCAAGCTGCGCAAGATGCTCAAGGAGAAGTACTACGCTACCGGTATCAGCCGGATCGACGTGGAGCGGACCGCGCAGACCATTACCGTGAACATCTTCACCGCGAAGCCCGGCATGATCATCGGCCGCGGCGGCGCCGGAATCGAGGCCCTGAAGAAGGACATCACCGATTTCCTCGGCCGTCCCGCCCACATCAACGTGATGGAGATCAAGCAGCCCGACGCGGACGCGCAGCTGGTGGCCGAGAACATCGCCCAGCAGCTGGAGAAGCGCATCAGCTTCCGCCGTGCCCTGAAGCAGGCGCAGCAGCGCGCGATGAAGATCAACGGCGTCAAGGGTATCAAGACCTGCGTGAGCGGCCGTCTGGGCGGCGCGGACATCGCCCGCACCGAGCATTATCACGACGGTTCCATCCCGCTGCAGACCCTACGCGCCAACATCGACTACGGCTTCGCCGAAGCCAAGACCACCTATGGCCGCCTGGGCGTGAAGGTTTGGATCTACAAGGGCCAAATCCTGCCCAAGGCCAAGAAGGCCCCTGCCGCGAAGGAGGTAAAGTAACCCATGCTGATGCCCAAGAGAGTCAAGCGCCGCAAGGTTTTCCGCGGCCGCATGAAGGGTGCTGCTCACCGCGGCAATTTCCTGGCGTATGGTGAGCTGGGCCTGCAGGCCACCGAGCCCTGCTGGGTGACCTCCCAGCAGATCGAGGCCGCTCGTATCGCCATGACCCGTTACACCAAGCGTGGCGGTCAGGTCTGGATCAAGATTT
>CAZRLM010000253.1:0-1762 GCA_964600835.1 uncultured Oscillospiraceae bacterium | reverse complement strand
CGATCGGCCGGTTCTCCGCGTCGTAGGCGAAGCTCGTGCCGTAGTGCGTGTAGTTTGAGGTTATGAGAATGCCTTTTAATTAGCAAAAAGGCGGAACTTCGTTGTGAAGCTCCGCGTGGTCAATTGTAAATGATGCATTTGTCAATAACATTCATAATATGTAACGTCATTGGGATTCGGGATTTCTTTCAAGCATGGCATGAATGACACTTGAGGTTTCTCCTTAACGCTGATCCAACCGAACTTTTCGTGTGAGCAAGTAGCCAGCCAGCATTGGTTTTCTTTGAAAAAAGCAATATCACCCGGCGCGCCATGATCTCCCCACGCATACAAGCTTCTTTGGGTCAATAAATAGTCTTTGACGGCTTGGCTTGGTCGATACAGATCAATTGTATAAGTTTGACGGGTGTCATACGATGCTGTAACCGGCCATTGTGCATCATGCCTTGACTTGATTCGCCATGCTGCAAGCTGTCGCCTGATTGCACGCATCGCATCGCCTTGAAGCTTACTTCCTTTCTTAACCGTAAAGACGAACATGACAGCGTCACTATGCGTCATTGCGTAGTCTATCATGGAATCATACTGCTCATCACAGGGTTCTGTTACAATATCATAGATCATAGGATACACCTCCGCTTAATATGTGATTCCGCCCAAGAAAAAGACATGACTGCCACCGTGCCGTACATGGTAAAGGGGAAGATAATAGCCCTTGCCGCCACGATGAATTTCAGGCCCGACATAGTTTCCACTAAACTTCACCAAAGCATATGCTGCGCTCTGACTGATTGCCAAGACATCACCGCCTGCCATCACACGCGCCTGAGCAGCGGAATAGCTTAGCGAACAGCCTGCAATAACAAAGCCCGAGTTTTTATTAACATACGCAGACCAATATTGAGGGTTTGTCCGCTTGCTCTTCTTTCCAACTTCAGTCTGATCAAGCTCCGCTACAGTTGTTACGCCTGTAACTGTTGCTTGATCAATACTGATTGGTGGTGCTGGCGTAATTTGCGGAGCGGGAGCAGGTATCGGAACAGCGATGTTGGTATAGTAGTCAACGCTATTGTAAGCATTGGCAGTCTTACTCAACTCAGTTCCAACAGCAGCAGCTCCCAAAAGACCAAGAATTTTCAGTAAATAAACGCCTGCTGCTTCAAACATCTCTAAAATCGGATAGCTTGCTACAGCAATAGCTATGCGCCCATTCTCGTCTGCATAATTCACGGGGTTATCCTTACAATACGAATATAGATTATTCCTATTGTGAGAAGCGGCAGCAAAAACGACTGAGTCTGCATTAACAAACCTGCCCCACGTCGGGTTATAATACCTGCTCTGGAGGTAATACACCCCTGTCTCCTCATCGTACACATACCCGCGGTACCTGAACGGATTGAGCGTGCCAAGCGTGTCAGCCATCAGGCCGGTCTTGTTGATCGGCTTGCCCCATGCGTCGTACCTGTATTCTACCACCACGGTGCCATTTGCGTCAAGCAGGGCGGTGACGTCGCCTTCCAGGTTGTAGGCGTTGGAGTAGAGCAGGCCGTTGTAGGCGACCATAGCGGGCTTGTTCTGCTCATCGTAGAAGAAGTGCAGGTTGTTGCCGCCGCTCGTCAGGTGAACGATGCTTGGTTCGAGCAGGGTGTAGTCCGTCACCTGGTAGCCGATGTCTCCGGAAGCCTCGTCGTAGTACATCCGGGTCTTCTGCGTGCGCAGGCCGTCCTGGTTGTACTTGAAGGAGATCTCGTCATAGCCG
>CAZRLM010000252.1:0-1822 GCA_964600835.1 uncultured Oscillospiraceae bacterium | reverse complement strand
ATAAAGCGAATAGATCATGCTCGCCTCATCCAAAAACAGATCGGAATGCGGAATAAACTTCGCTGCCAGCAAACCGCTGATGCAGTCGTCCATCCAATCGACCAGCGTAAAAAGTCCTTCCTCCGTTCCTTCCATGATCCTGCTCATGTCCAGTCCGTTCGGATGATTTGCGCTTTCTATAAAGCCAGGCAGCCGTATACCCGGCTCATAGACGCCGAAGAGGATGTTCACAGAAAGCCCCTGCCCCAATTCCTGCGCCCGGTTAACGCCGTTGTAGCGGTCAAATCGCTTCTCCTCAACGTACTTCGCGTATGCCGCGCCAGGCATAATGAGAATACCCGGATAGACTGTCAGCGGGCAGTCTCCCGCCAGCCCTGTTTTGTCCGCGCGCGTCGGCGACCATCCGAGGTATACCTTTGGTTCCTGCCGAACGATCTTCGTAATGTCCCCATTTGGCGCAGGCGCTTTCATTTCGCGTCCTTTGCACAGGTTTTCATATGCCCATTGTTTGATGGCGCGGAGCCGTTCTGTTGTTCGCATCATCTCACCTCTTTGGGATAGTTTGAAACAATGGCGATCGAAAGCATCCCCATATCCTCGTTTACTTGCAGAATCTTCACAGACCGGTTATCAAAAAAGCCGTGCTCGTTGGGCATAACGCGCCCCGGGAATTCCTCCTTGCGCACATATAAAATGGTTTCAGTCGTATTGTTGTCCCACGATACGTCCACAACATTGTTATTCTTGCGCTTTAAGGCCGCCTCCTCGTCCGTCACACACTGAAAGCGAACGCCGTTCCACGTATGCCATGACGCGAAGTGATTGTGGTTCATGAAGACCCGCGTGATGTCCTTTTCAATTCGGTCGCACAGCGCCATTATGCGTCTGCGGCTTTTCTGGCCGCCCGCTCCTTCCCCGCATCGGCCTGTTTTGCCTCCTTATGCGGCACGGCTTTGCCCTGCTCAATCAGCCGCATACCGTAGCTTGCGTTGACCGTTTCGACCTTTCCGGTCTTGATGATCTTGACGTTCACGCCTTTTTCCTCCCTTTGCTGGTCGTTTTCGTCGCAGTTTCCTCCGGTTTGGATTTCTCGGCGCTGGAAACAATGCCGTCCATCACGTCGATTTCAGGAGCTTCCGCCTCCTCGTCGATTTCTTCCTCCGGCGCTTCGACTTCCTGCTCTCCGGGTTCCGGGTCAGGCGCTTGCGCCGTCTGCTCGTTGTCCTCCGGCGTGTCGGCCATGACCGGTGCTTCCGGGTCGGGCGCTGCCTCGCGGATCGCGCCCGCCCGTTTCAGCCAGTCCAGCTTTTCTTTGGGCGTATCTTCGGAAATGATCTCGCCGGGAACATATGTGCTGCCTATGTAGGCGACTGCAATATACATTTCCCTTGCTCCTTTCCGCTGTCACTTCACCTTGGCGACGGCCCAGGCATCCACGTTGAAGGGAATTACCGTCGGGCGGCTCGTCAGGCGGTTCTTGATGCTGTTGCCGTCCACGCTGCCGTGACGCAGGGGCACTTCCTTCTTGATGTAGGTCTTGTGCTTCGCGCCAGGGCCGGGTTCCTCGACCTGGGTCACAGGGCCGTAGGGCATCTTCACGATGTCGCTGCCGCCAGCAATCAGCGTACCGGCAGGCATGACGGGCTTTTTCAGTCCGTCGTCGTCAATGAACGTCCCGGACAGGCTGTACAGCTCCGCGCCGTCGGCGCTGTGGCCCAGGAAGCGCAGGCCGCTTCCACGGTACTTCTGCTTGATGTCGCCAATGTCCACATTTCGCATATCCAGCAGCTTCATGAAAGCGCTGTCGTTGCGCATCACCGCC
>CAZRLM010000251.1:0-1893 GCA_964600835.1 uncultured Oscillospiraceae bacterium | reverse complement strand
CGGCCCTCCTGGCGAGGAAGTCCAGAGGGGGCAGCGCCCCCTCTGGCGGGGTGCAGGGGCAAAGCCCCTGCCTCTGGTGGGAAAAAAGTCGGAAGGGACATTGACAAGGATTGGGATGTTTGTTACAATTAGCGATAATCCAAAGACAATAAGGAGGACGCATCATGTTGCAAAAGGTCGTACGGGAAGGCCTGACGTTTGATGATGTGCTGCTGGTGCCTGCCAGGAGCGAAGTGCTGCCGAAAGAGGTCGATCTTTCGATGCAGCTGACGGAGAAGATCAAGCTGAACATTCCGTTGATGTCCGCTGCGATGGACACCGTCACGGACGCGAGGATGGCCATTGCCATTGCCCGGGAGGGCGGCTTGGGCATCATCCACAAGAACATGAGCATCGCCGAGCAGGCGGCGCAGGTGGACAAGGTGAAGCGTTCCGAGCACGGCGTGATCACCGATCCCTTCTTCCTTTCCCCCGAGCATCTCATCCAGGACGCGGAAAACCTGATGGCCCGCTACAAGATCAGCGGCGTGCCGATCGCGCGGGACGGCAAGCTGGTGGGCATTCTTACCAACCGCGACCTCCGCTTCGAGACGGATTACAGCCGCAAGATCGGCGAGGTGATGACCAGCGAAAACCTGATCACCGCGCCGGTGGGCACCACGCTGGAGCAGGCCAAGAAGATTCTGGCCGCGCACCGCATCGAAAAGCTGCCCATTGTGGACGAGGAGGGCAATCTCCGCGGCCTGATCACCATCAAGGACATTGAAAAGAACCAGAAGTACCCCAACAGCGCCAAGGATGAGCACGGTCGGCTGCTGTGCGGCGCGGCGGTGGGCGTGACCCACGACGTGTTTGATCGCATTGACGCGCTGGTGAATGCCAAGGTGGACGTGATCTCCATCGACACGGCGCACGGCCATTCTGTGGGCGTGCTGCGCCAGGTGGAAGCCATCCGCAAGCGTTATCCGAACATTCAGCTGTTCGCGGGCAATGTGGCGACCGCTGCCGCGACCCACGACCTGATCAGCGCGGGCGTTGACTGCGTAAAGGTCGGCATCGGCCCCGGTTCCATCTGCACCACGCGGGTGGTGGCGGGCATCGGCGTGCCGCAGGTGACCGCGGTGGCGGACTGCGCGGAGGAGGCCGACAAGTACGGCATCCGCGTGATCGCTGACGGCGGCATCAAGTATTCCGGCGACATCACCAAGGCGCTGGCCGCGGGCGGCTCCTGCGTCATGCTGGGCAGTCTGCTGGCGGGCACGGAGGAATCCCCCGGCGCGATGGAGATTTACCAGGGCCGTTCCTTCAAGGTGTATCGCGGCATGGGTTCTCTGGCGGCGATGGCCGACGGCAGCAAGGATCGCTATTTCCAGGAGGACGCGAAGAAACTCGTGCCCGAGGGCGTAGAGGGTCGCGTGCCCTACAAGGGCACCCTGGCGGACACCATCTTCCAGATGGTGGGCGGACTGCGCGCCGGTATGGGCTACTGCGGCGCGCGGACGATTGACGACCTGCGCAAGAACAGCCAGTTCATCCGCATTACCGGTGCGGGTCTGGCCGAGAGCCACCCCCACGACATCTCCATTACCAAGGAAGCCCCCAACTATTCCAGCCTCAAGTGACCAGGGGCTTTACCCCTGGACCCCACCAGAGGGGGCTTCGCCCCCTCTGGACTCCCCGAGCAGGGGCGCTGCCCCTGCACCCTGCCAAAGGGGCCGTTCGGCTCCTCTGGACACCCCATTTTGGACTGCCCTTCTTGATTGCGAGCGGCGCGTTCTGGACGCGCCGCATAAATTGCTTTTGGGGAACAGCTTCTCTTTTCGTGCCGTCCCGAAGGGGTGCAGGGGGCGATCGGAAAGCCCCCTGCCCGCGCCCGCAGGCACGGAATCCCCG
>CAZRLM010000250.1:0-1934 GCA_964600835.1 uncultured Oscillospiraceae bacterium | reverse complement strand
CGCGGTAGCCTGCCGCCCGAAGATCCTCATCTGCGACGAGCCGACCACCGCGCTGGACGTGACCATCCAGGCGCAGATTCTTGACCTGATCCGCCGGCTGCAAAAGGAACAGGGCATGACCATCATCTACATCACCCACGACCTGGGCGTCGTCGCCAACGTGGCCGACCGGGTGGCGGTGATGTACGCCGGGCAGATCGTCGAGATCGGCATGGTGAACGAGATTTTCTTCGACGCGTGGCATCCGTACAGCTGGGCGCTGCTCTCCGCGCTGCCGCAGCTGGGCGTGAAGGGCGAGAAGCTCCCCGCCATCGACGGCACGCCGCCGAACCTGTTCAACAAGGTGGTGGGCGACGCGTTCGCACCCCGCAACCACAAGGCGCTGAACATTGACTTCCTTGAGGAGCCGCCGCTGTTCGACGTCACCCCGACCCATCAGGCCAAGACCTGGATCATGGACCCCCGTGCGCCCCACGCGACCCAGCCGGACACCATCCGCAAACTGAGCCGCCAGCACCTCGAAACTACCGCCGCGCCGGAGATGACGCACCCCCATGAGGATCCCAACCGGGAGGCGCTCATCGAGGTCAAGAATATGCAGGTCACCTTCGGCACGGGCCGCAAGAAGTTCGTTGCCGTGGACGACGTGAACTTCACCATCTACCGCGGCGAAACCTTCGCGCTGGTGGGCGAGTCCGGCTCCGGCAAGACGACCATCGGCCGGGCGATCGTGCGCATCAACCCGATCACCAGCGGCGAGGTGCTCTTCCACGGCAACCGGATCAGCGGCAAGATTCCCAAGAGCCGCGATATGGAGGTCATCCGCAAGTGCCAGATGATCTTCCAGGATCCCATGGCCTCCCTGAACGAACGCGCGAAGGTGGACTACATCATCTCCGAGGGTCTGCTGAACCACCGGCTGTACAAGGACGAGAACGACCGTCAAAACAAGGTACAGCGCGCGCTGGAGGAGGTCGGCCTGCTGCCGGAGTTTTCCTCCCGCTTCCCGCACGAGTTTTCCGGCGGCCAGCGTCAGCGCATCGGCATCGCGCGCAGCCTGGTCATGGAGCCGGAGTTCATCGTCGCGGACGAGCCGATTTCCGCGCTGGACGTGTCCATTCGCGCCCAGGTATTGAACCTGCTTAACGAGCTGAAAAACAAGCGCGGCCTGACCTACCTGTTCATCGCCCACGATCTGTCCGTCGTCCGGTTCATTTCCGACCGGATCGCCGTGATTCACAAAGGCCGCATCGTCGAGCTGGCGGAGAGCGAGGAGCTGTTCCGTCACCCGCTGCACCCCTACACCAAGGCACTGCTGTCCGCGGTGCCCAACCCCAACCCCTACCTGGAGCGCTGCAAGCAGCTGCTCGTGTACGATCCCTCCGTGCACGATTACTCGGTCGACAAGCCGCAGTGGGTAGAGCTTCTGCCCGGTCACTTCGTCTACGGCAACAACCGCGAGCTGGACGGCTACCGCAGGGAACTGGAAAAATAACGGAAACATCAAAAAGCGCGGTCGGCAATTGATCTTGCCGGCCGCGCCGTTCGTTTGGGAAATTTGCGTTACTCGTGCTTGCGCACAGGGCAGTTTTCGATGACCTCGACCGCGCCGTCAAGCCAGTTCTCGTTGAACAGCTCGATCACGCCGGTATCGCACTCCTTGGCCAGCGTCGGCTCGATGGGCAGCTGGGCCAGCAGCGGCAGGCTGTGGGCCTGCGCCACGGCGAGCGTCTTGCCCTCGCCGAAGGGGTAGAGCTTCTTGCCGCAGTCCGGGCAAGCGATGTAGCTCATGTTCTCCACCAGACCCAGGACGGGGATGTCCATCATCTTGGCCATGTTGACGGCCTTCTCGACGATCATCCCGACCAGCTCCTGCGGGCTGGCAACGATCACAATGCCGTCCACCGGCAGGGACTGGAACACCGTCAGCGGTA
>CAZRLM010000249.1:0-1938 GCA_964600835.1 uncultured Oscillospiraceae bacterium | reverse complement strand
GAGAAAAAGAGCGTCGGTGATGCGGACATCAGTGACAATGTTATCTCTGGCGGCAAGCTCATTGAGCATACAATCACCGCCCGTGAACTGAACGTCGCATCCATCTTCGCGGACGAGGCGCTCATAGGAGCCATTACTGCCGCCAACATCGACGTGTCCAGTCTGTTCGCCGCCGAAGCATTTATCTCTCAGCTCAACGCCGTGGACATTTCGGGCAACGAATCACTTCGGCTCATGGTGGACGAGGCAAAGGATGAAGCGCTGGACGCTACCGGCGAGGCCGTGGCGCAGATTGCCATGACAGCGGAGGAAATCCGCAGCGAGGTTCGTCGGGACTATGCGTCCGCCGAACAGCTGGCGCAGGTCAGCACGACCGTTTCCACCCTTGCCGAGCAGTCGGAGAACAACTTTACATGGACGGTATCGAAGGTCAACGAGATCATTGAGGATGCTGCCGCCAGCGAGAGTCTGACACGGGAGCAGCTGAACCTCATTCACACCTACATGCGCTTCGGCGAGGATGGCCTGACCATCGGCAAGGCGGGAAATCCGCTGACCTTCCGCGTGGTCAATGACAGACTGGCATTCTTTATGAATGACACCGAGGTGGCGTATCTCAGCAACAACAAGCTGTATGTGACACAGGCAGAGATTCTGTCGCGGCTTCAAATCGGCAAATTCGCCTATGAGCCGCAAGCCAACGGCAATCTGTCCGTGATCTACACGGTGTAAGGAGGAGACATGTCAACCACCGTTTCTTACAGCGCTTCCATGCGCACAATCAAAACAAGCTCGGCCAGCAATGCGAAAAGCAACGTTGCTTGTCAGGAGTATTACGAGAACACCTACAACTATGTGGGCATCGTGCATTTTGCGGGCATGGCGCTGAGCGGCAAGGTCATCACGGGGATCTCGCTGCGCGTCGTGGCGGCGCAGGCGGGCTACGGCACGGGGCATACGAAAACCGTATATCTCCGCAAGGCGAACTATCAGTCCGCGTCTCAGTCCGGCATCACCGGCAGCGCTTATTGCGGCGATGCGCTGGGCACGTTTACCGGCGCGTTTTACGGCAATACCAGCACATATACCTTGAGTGGTGATCTGCTGAATAACCTTGCGGCCTATTTCGCGGCAGGCAACAACACCATCTGTCTGTACAATCCAAATCCCGTGAAAAGCTCTCAGGGGTACTCCAACAACTATCTGCAATGGTCGGAATGCACGATTACGGTCACCTATGAGGAAGCCGCGTCCAAGCCGAGCCTGTCTAAGAATTTTTTTGACATGGGTACAGCCGTCACCATCTACACCAACCGGCAGAGCAGCATTGCTACGCACACCATCCGCTACAGCTTCTTTTCCGCAGGCGGAATTATCGCCAGCGGCGTGACCGATTCCTGCACATGGACGCCGCCTGTTTCTTTGGCCGCGCAGATTCCCAACGCTTCCTCCGGCTGGGGCACGATTCTGTGCGACACTTATGTGAACGGATCGCTGGTTTCCACCAATACCTGTACCTTCACGCTGACGGTGCCCGCGTCGGTCGTGCCAACCATTTCATCCGTTTCTATCTCAGAAGCGGTTGCCGGGATTGCCAGCCAGTTTGGAGGCTATGTTCGCACAAGAAGCAAACTGGCGGTCAGCATAACGGCGGCAGGCATACAGGGCAGCACAATTTCTTCCTATCGCACCAGCATTGACAATGTGACCTATTCCGGCGCTTCCTTTACCACGAATACGCTCAATACAGCAGGCAATCTAACGCTGACCACGACCGTCACGGATTCCCGTGGACGCACATCCAGTACCACTCGGGCGGTCACGGTGCTGGGCTATCATTCGCCGTCCCTGAGCCGTTTTACCGCCGAGCGCTGCAACAGCGACGGTTCCGCGCCACAGACTGACGGCACAAGAGTGCGGATTTCGGTCTCCGCGTTC
>CAZRLM010000248.1:732-1970 GCA_964600835.1 uncultured Oscillospiraceae bacterium | reverse complement strand
CTGGTGCTCGCTGTATTCCCGCAGGGAAAATTGTGCAGAGGGGTTGTTTTCTTCGGCATTTTGTGGTATATTGTTCATGGAGACATTACCTTTAGCAGGGACTTGCGGTTTACCGTACTGAGCCCGGAACGCATTGGTAATGTCTCTTATTTGCGTTAAGTCGTGGAACAAATCTCCTCTGGCCGTCTTCTTTACGTTTATTTGTCCCTCGTAAACTCGATGATTGATCTCATAGATAATACGATAATGATCCCATCCCCTAATAGCATCCGCATGGCGTCCGTCATCTTCATTGTGTTCTATGAATTCAGCTGCTTCCATCATCAAGTCAATTTCTGTTCCAGCTTTCATCTTGTCTTGATAGGTCGCTTCGTCTATTATCTTAGCCGGATGCGTATATTCTCTGATGCTATTTCCATTCACAAAAGCACGATTCTTTCGTCCGATAACCTGTCCTTGAAAACGCCTTTTCATATATTTTTTCAAAATCTGCGCATACTCTTCTGGCTTCACGCCATCAAAAATGTCCTGATCTGTATCTACCTCCACATGTTTATTTCCGTCTGGTAATTCTCGTATAGAGAACTTCCTGTTCTCCCCCGCTTTCTCCACCGTGATCTCAACCCTCGGCTTCCGTGTCTCCTTTGCCGCCTCCACCAGCGCGTCGTCCCGCAGGGCGAGTGATTGATCGTTTTCGCGCATGGAAAACCTCAAATTTCCCGTGATTTCCGTTGGCTTTCTTTCTATGCCAAGCTTCTTAATGACATCCGCCGACAGAACATCCGAAAAATGCTCCTTGACACCCTCCAAAAAATCCGCTATACTAATCTCGAAGCCAGAAGGAACGCCACGCGCAAGCCTGCCGTTCGTCGTGATGACACGACTGGCTTCTTTTTTTGCGTTCACAGCATGAAGCGATGTTACATCTTCTAACTGCATCGTTGATTGGTTGATCGTTGAACGAACATAGATAATTCTCCCATCTGCATCCCTTGCTGCACCAAGAAGGATCTATGTAGTCGTTCTCATGAAATCCGTTAACGGGCCTCAAACAGCTCCGCTGTTTTTTTCATGCGCGCTGCAATCTTCACGCCAAAGGGGCAGCGGGTTTCGCAGGCTTTGCAGCCAATGCACTCTCCCGCGTGGTGCTCCAACGCCTCATAATGCGCTTTGACGGTGGCGGGAACTTCGTTTTGCATGGTGGCAAGATCGTAATACTTGTTCACCATGGCAATATC
>CAZRLM010000248.1:0-722 GCA_964600835.1 uncultured Oscillospiraceae bacterium | reverse complement strand
ATGTTTTTCGGGCAGGGCCTGCAATGGCCGCAGTAGGTGCATTCACCCTGACCGAACGTATGCTTCGGCGCGCTTGCCAGCACGCTGGCATAATCCTTTTCTTCCTTGGTGGCGGTTTCATAGGCTATGGCTTCCTCAACGTGCTCCGGCGTGTCATACCCCGCCATGACCGCCGCTACGGCGGGACGGGTCAGGCAGTAGTGAATGCACTGCACCGGGGTCAGCGCGACGCCAAAGGGAGAACGCACGGCGTTAAACAGCCGGCCGCCCGCATAGGGCTTCATCACCGTAATGCCGACGTCGTTCTGCTCGCACAGCTTGTAAAGCTCCGCGCGGGCCGGGTCAATGCCCGCAAGCTCCGCGCCGTACTCGTCCGCAAAATAGTTGTCGATATTGTCCGTAGGGGGCAGCAGGTCAAAGGCAGGATTGACGCTGAACAGAATCATCTCAATGATTCCGTTTTCCGCCGCCTTTTTCGCCATCGCCGGATTATGGGTGCTCATGCCGATATGCCGGATTTTTCCCTGTGCCTTGAGTTCCTTCACATAAGCCAAATAGGGGCCGTTCATCGCCTTGTCCCAATCTTTTTCCTGGTCGATGAAGTGCATCATGCCCAGGTCAATGTAATCGGTTTGCAGCCTGAGCAGCAGATCCTCGAAGGCGATTTTGCACTGCTCCACATCCCGCGTGCGGACATACTGCCCGTCCTGCCAGGTGGAACC
>CAZRLM010000247.1:0-1996 GCA_964600835.1 uncultured Oscillospiraceae bacterium | reverse complement strand
GCCCCCGCCAAGCGATTTTTTATGGAATTTTTCCGCAACGGCTAAAACACGACCCGCCCCGCCGGGAAACCCGGCGGATACGAATACAGTCAGAGGGCCTGCGGGCCCTCCGACACCTCCCAGGGGGAAAGCGTCCCGATTGTCGCTTTATCTATTGTTAATTTGGGGGAATATAGAAATTCCGCGGAACAATTTGTATTGCTCCGCGGAATTTTTTACTTTTCGCCGCTTTCCTCTCGCGCCAGCATCCGTTCCACCTTCATGAGAATGCCCCGCGCGCCGTCGTAGGTTAAAAGCGAACGGGCCTCGTCAAAGGGAAGCATATACACCTGCGTCACCTGCGATGGATCGAGCGTGGGCGTTTGACCATCAAAGCGCGCGACGAAATATGTCACCTGCTTTTTCCGACCCGCGCCGAACGCGTACAGCTCCGTGAAGGCGGTATCGCCCACCAGCGACGCGGAAACGCCCGTTTCCTCCCGCAGCTCCCGGAGCGCCGCCTCGCGCGCGGTTTCGCCCGGCTCAATGTGCCCCTTGGGCAGGCCGATATGTCCGTTCCACTCCGCTACCAGCACATAGTAGCGCACGCCGCCCCGCACCGTATAGAGCACCGCGCCGGCTGAATACTCCATCGCCTCCGCTCCCTTCCCGTCGCGCGTCAATCGCGCAGCGCCGCCGCCAGACGCTTGATTCCCTCGTCCAGGTTCGCCCGGGGGCAGCCGATGTTCACCCGCAGGAAGCCCTCGCCCGCATCGCCAAAGAACGTGCCGCCCGTAAAGCGGACGCCCGCCTTCTCCGTGCGGCGCATCAGCTCCTCCACGGAATAGCCGTAGGCGCGCAGGTCAAGCCAGCCCAGGTACGTCGCCTCCATGGGCGAGAGCACCGCCTTGGGCAGCAGCGCCTTCACCAGCTCCATCAAGTGGCGGCGGTTGCCGTCCAGGTAGTCCAGCAGGCCGTCCAGCCACGCGTCGCCATGCTCGTAGGCCGCGCGGGTGCCCTCCAGGGCAAAGATGTTCCCGCTCGTGACCCCGGCGCGGTCGATTTCACGCGCCATCGCGGCACGAATCTCCCCGTTTTCGCACAGGCACGCCGCCATTTGAAGCCCCGCCAGGTTGAACGTCTTGCTCGCCGCACACAGCGACAGCGCACTGTCCTTTTCCAGCGACAGGATCGGCACAAACTTCTCCGGCGCGTACACGAAGTCCGCATGGATTTCGTCGGACACCAGCGGCACGCCGTAGCGCTTCAAAAGCGCCAGCAGCGCCCTCAATTCCGCCTCTGACCACAGCCGGGAGACGGGATTGTGCGGGCTGCAAAGCATCATCAGCTTCGCGCCGCCCTTCAATTGCGCCTCCACCGCGTCCAAGTCCATCGAATACCGCCCGTTTTCGTCGCGCTTAAGCGGCGCGTCGCGCAGCGTGCGGCCAGTCGCCTCCACCGCCATGCGGAACGGCCCGTATACCGGCGACTGGATGATCACCCCGTCGCCCGGCTTCGTCAGCGCCATGATCGCCAGCTTCAGCCCCGTCACCACGCAGGGCAGCAGCGTGACCGCCTCCTCCGGCACCGTCAGGCCGTGGCGGCGGCGCCAGAAATCCGCCAGTGCCCGGCGATCGTCCTGCATGACGGCGGTGTAGCCGTAGGTCGGATGCGCCGCCCGGCGCAGCAGCGCCGCCTGCACCTCTGGCGGGCTGGGGAAGTCCATGTCCGCCACCCACAGGGGCAGCACGTTCTCACCGCTCTCCTCGCGGCACATATCCCACTTCTCGCACCGCGTGCCCACGCGGTACAGCCCCGCGTCAAAGAATTCCTGATCGTACTTCATTCGTGCTCCTCCTTGATCGGCGAAGCGGCGCGCAGCACCCAAAAGCCGCCGGACTTCGCGATTTTGTCCACCTCGTGATACAGCGTGGCGCTGGGCATGTCCACGGCCGCGACCATGCTCTGGCCGGCATGGATGGCGACCTCGCGCGAGCCGAGCAGGATGCGCTTGCCC
>CAZRLM010000246.1:0-2003 GCA_964600835.1 uncultured Oscillospiraceae bacterium | reverse complement strand
CCAGCTCATCGTTCAGGGCTTTCAGCTGTGCTTCCAAATACCCATACCACTCCCGATTCAGGCGCTCCTGACGTTCCCGATACGCCATGGCAATCCGCGCGGTCTTGTCGGAGAGGGTACTCGTTTGCACACGCTCGCCATCCTGTCGGGGCGTGTACATGCTCTCGATAACTTCTTCCGCCGAAAGCCCCTTGAAGTGCGCGAGCTGATACGCCAGACAGTTCCGCTTCTGCACCATCTCCGGATAGCTTTTCAGCAGTTCCTCAATCCGCCTGCTCATACTGTGCCTCCCATCTGCGCCCTGACCGCTTGAATCAGCGCCGCCTGTCCCACGTTCTTTCGTTCCAGCGCCAGCATCACATCCTCGTCGTGGGTGCCAGCAGCTACGATGTGCCGGATCACAACCGTGCTGGCCGTCTGTCCCTGTCGCCAGAGACGGGCGTTCAGCTGCTGGTACAGTTCCAACGACCATGTCAGTCCAAACCACACGATGGTCGAGCCGCCCTCCTGCAAATTGAGGCCGTGTCCCGCCGAAGCCGGGTGAATCAGCGCCACGGGGATTCTTCCAGCGTTCCAGTCGGCGATGTCCTTTTCCGTATCGATCACGCGAACGGGGAATCGTTCCCGAATCCGCTCAAGGTCGTGCCTGTACCAGTACGCCACCAGAAGGGGCTTGCCGTTGGCGGCCTCGATCAAATCCTCCAGCGCGTCCAGCTTCCGATCATGGATGCGGAGCGTTCGCCCCTCCGCGTCGTACACCGCGCCGTTTGCCATCTGCAGGAGCTTCCCGGAAAGGGCCGCCGCGTTGACCGCGTCGATCTCGCCGTCCTTCAGCTTCAGAACCATGTCGCGCTTCAAGGTGTCGTAGAGCTTGCGCTCCTTCTCGCTCAGGCGTACCTCCACGCGGCTGCTCACCAGCTCCGGCATTTGGAGATGGTCAGCAGCTCTCATGGAAATGCAGATGTCGCCGATCAGCTCGTAGATCTGCCGCTCCGCGCCTTCGCGCAGCTTGTAGCTGTACACCATGTGCTGGCTGCGCTTGTCCGGCACAAAGAACCGCTCCCGGTAGTGGGTGACGAAGCGCCCCAGCCGCCTGCCCATGTCCAGCAGATAAATCTGCGGCCAGAGGTCAATCAGGGTGTTCGGAGCCGGGGTACCCGTCAGTCCAATCACGCGCCTGCACAGCGGGCGCACCTTCTTCAGCGCCCGGAACCGCTGCGCCTTGGAGGACTTGAACGAGGACAGTTCGTCGATCACCAACCCGTCAAAATCCCACCGGCAATGCTCCACCAGCCACGCAACGTTTTCCCGGTTGATGATGTACAGAAACGCCCGCTTCCGGAGGGCTTCACGCCGCTGCATCTCTGTGCCCATGACCAGCGAGTAGGTGAGGCCCTTCAAATGATCCCACTTTTCAATCTCCTTGGGCCATGTGTCCTCGGCGACGCGCTTGGGCGCGATGACCAGCACGCGCCCAAGATCGAAGCTGTCCAGAATTAAATCCCACAGAGCGGTGAGCGTGATGACGCTCTTGCCAAGGCCCATATCGAGGATGAGGCCGCAGTAGGGATGCTCCAGCACAAACCCTGTCGCGTAGGTTTGGTAATCATGAGGACTGTATTTCATCCAGAATCCCTCCAATCCGCTCCATGCCATCCACGCGGTACACCGAAAAGCCGAGTCCCTCCAACTGCTCCTTTCGCCTGACCTGCAGGGGCCGCAGCGTTTTCCCCGGTGCTTTCAGTTCGACGAAGGCCAGCTTCCCATAGGGCAAGAGCACAAGGCGGTCTGGCACACCATCGAATCCCGGCGATACGAATTTGACCGCCAACCCGCCACGCTTTTTTGCCTCCTGTGTCAGATGCCGCTCAACGGTTTTTTCCAGCATGGTATTTCATCCTTCTTTCGCTTTGGAGTTGTTCAGTTTCAGGGTTGTTCACGCACTTGTTCACGTCCAAAATCGCTGTATTTTCAGCAGTTTTAGGGCTTTCCTGAACAACTGA
>CAZRLM010000245.1:0-2032 GCA_964600835.1 uncultured Oscillospiraceae bacterium | reverse complement strand
AATGCGCTTGATGATGCCCGCGTTGTTGACCAGAATGTCAATCACGCCGACCTCGGCCTCGATTTTCGCGACGAGGGCGTTCACGGCGGCCTCGTCCGTCACGTCGCACACATAGCCGTGGGCGTCGATGCCCTTTTCGGCGTAGGCGGCCAGGCCCTTGTCCACCAGCTCCTGCTTAATATCGTTGAACACGATCGTCGCGCCCGCGTCGCTCATCGCGCAGGCGATGGCGAAGCCGATGCCGTAGCTCGCGCCGGTGACCAGCGCGACCTTCCCCTTCAGGGAAAAGGAATCCATCACGTTCATGGAACGTCCTCCTCTTACTTCAAGTCCTTCATGGCGATGCCGTCCATGTCGTCAAAATCCTGATTTTCGCCGCACATCCCCCAGATGAAGGTATACGCCTGGGTGCCGGCACCCGCGTGAATCGACCAGGACGGGCTGATGACGGCCTCCTCGTTGCGCATGATGATGTGGCGCGTCTCGTCGCCCTCGCCCATGAAGTGCATCACAAACGCGTCCTCGGGCAGCTCGAAGTACAGATAAACCTCCATGCGGCGGTCATGGGTATGGCAGGGCATGGTGTTCCAGACGCTGCCGGGCTGCAGGCTCGTCATGCCCATGACCAGCTGGCAGCTTTCCACCTGACCGGGCAGGATGTACTTGCAGATCGTGCGGTGGTTGGACTCCTCCAGGCTGCCCAGCTCCACGCGGACGCAGTCCTCGGGGCGGATATACTTTGTGGGATAGGCGCAGTGCGCGGGCGTGCTGTTGAGGTAGAACTTCGCGGGCGCGGCGGGATCAACGCTCTCCAGCGCAATTTCCTTGCTGCCGCGGCCAACGTACAGGCCGTCCTTGTGGCGCAGGGTGTACGTCGTCCCGTCCACCGTCACGCGTCCCTCGCCGCCAATGTTGATGATGCCCAGCTCCCGGCGCTGCAGGAAGTACTCCGCCCGCAGCTCGTCGCCCGCGTCCAGCGTCAGCGTTTTGTGGACAGGCATCGCGCCGCCGGTGATGATTCGGTCAATGTGACTGTACACCATCTTGACGTTGTCGGGGGTGAACAGGTTCTGGATCAGAAACTCCTCCCGCAAGCGGGCGGTGTCGTAATGCTTCATATCCTTCGGGGAACAGGCCGTGCGAAGTTCCATGGAAAAATCCTCCTTTTGCGTACTGGAAGCGCTTACAATGATGCGTAATCAAAATATGCGCTTCATTTCCTTCTTTTATTGTACACCGTTTCGCGTCGTTTGAAAAGAGGGAAAAAGAAAAAAGCGGCCAAAGCCGCAACGGTCTTTTCCGGCGACGGCTATCGAGGAGGCGCGGCGCGCCGGACGCCGCGCCTCCCCGAGCCGTCACTTGCGGGCAGAACACGCGCCGCACATGGCGCAGTGCGCGCACGAGCCGCCGCAGGCGTTTTTCCCCCGCTTTTTGTCGCGGAACAGGCTCGCCACAATCGCCGCGATTGCCGCCAGAAGCAGCGCGCAAACCGCGATGGTTCCGATGTTTTCTCCAATCCAGGTCATCATGGTTTTCCTCCTGTTTCGTGTGCTTCAGGCGCTCAGCTTCACCGATTGGGTCAGCTTGTCGGCTTCCTTATAGGGCCGGAAGATCATATACAGCATCCCGATCAGTACCGCCAGCGCCGCAATCACGCCAGGCGCATTGCCGCTGCCGGTCAAGAGGTGCCCGAGCTGGTTGATCATCAGCGAAACGGCGTAGGCAAAGCCGCACTGATACCCCACGGCAAACCACGTCCACCGGGCGCTGTTCATCTCGCGCCTGATCGCGCCGATGGCGGCAAAGCAGGGCGCGCACAGCAGGTTGAACACCAGGAAGGAGTACGCCGCCACGCCGTCAAAGGCCGCGGCGAGATTTTGATACACGCCCGCGTCGCCGCCGTACAGGATGCCCATCGTGCCGACGATGTTCTCCTTGGCCACCAGCCCCGTGATGGACGCCACCGCCGCCTGCCAGCTGCCCCAGCCCAGCGGACGGAAAAGCCAGGCAATCGCCCCGCCGACAGCCGCCA
>CAZRLM010000244.1:0-2058 GCA_964600835.1 uncultured Oscillospiraceae bacterium | reverse complement strand
GCAGGCAGACCAGACCGTGGCGTTCGGCCACCTTCTTCATGATTTCCATCGTCAGCTGGTTGTGATCCGCCGCGATGTTGGAGATGGAGAAGATCGGGGCCATCTCGTGCTGCGCGGGGGCGACCTCGTTGTGCTCCGTCTTGGCCAGCACGCCCAGCCGCCACAGCTCCTCGTTCAGCTCGTTCATAAAGGCCTGCACCCGCGGCTTGATGGAGCCGAAATAATGATCCTCCAGCTCCTGCCCCTTCGGCGGCTTCGCGCCAAAGAGCGTCCGGCCGGTGAAGATCAGGTCAAGCCGCTTGTTGTAGAGCTTGCGATCTACCAGAAAATATTCCTGCTCCGGGCCGACGGTGGGCATGACGCGTGTCGCGTCCGTGCGGCCGAACATTTTCAGGATGCGCACCGCCTGCTTGCTCAGCGCCTCCATGGAGCGCAGCAGCGGCGTTTTCTGATCCAGCGCTTCGCCGCCGTAGGAGCAGAACGCCGTGGGAATGCACAGCACGCCGTCCTTGATGAAGGCGTAGGAGGTGGGATCCCAGGCGGTATAGCCGCGGGCCTCAAAGGTGGAGCGCAGTCCGCCGGAAGGGAAGGAGGAAGCGTCCGGTTCGCCGCGGACAAGCTCATTGCCGTTGAAGGAGAGGATCATCTTGCCGCCGTCCTGCGGGCAGATGAAGCTGTCGTGCTTTTCCGCGGTGATGCCGGTCATCGGCTGGAACCAGTGGGTGTAATGGGTCACGCCGTGCTCCGCCGCCCAGTCCTTCATTGCGTGCGCCACCACGGCCGCTACCTGCGGGTCAAGCCGACGTCCTTCGTCGATGGTCTTTTTGAGCGCCTTGTAGGTGTCCTTGGGCAGGCGCTGCTGCATCACCGCATCATTAAATACGTTGCTGCCAAAAAGCTCGTCCAACCTCGCCATTCGGATTCCTCCTTTTTCTGTTCGTGTTGCCCATGCAGCCGACTCCCAGCCCGGAAAAGGGAAAGGGGGCCTGCGAGAGCCTGTCTCGCAGCACCCCCGCTGCATGAAATGGAGTATAACGCCGGCCTACGGGTTTGTCAAGCGGATTTTCCGGCGGGTAGGCTTATTAATGGTAAGTTTTTTTAATGTTGGAAATTTTTTGACCGAATCAGACAGGCGGCGGGATTCGCGTTTTTTTCTGCTGGTCAGAAAGCGCGAATTGTGGTATACTGTAAATACCCGTATGTGACATCGCATAGCGATCTTCCGCGGAGAAGGAGTGGCGTTATGTTTGAACCAAAGGTCAAAAACGCGCAGACCGATCTGTTGATGAAGGCGGTGCTGACGCTGGAATCCGAGGAAGAGGCGTACCGCTTTTTTGAGGATATATGCACCATTGCGGAGCTGAAAAGCATCGCCCAGCGGATGGAAGTGGCGGCGCTTCTGCGCAATAAGGAAACGTATCAGGCGATTGTGGAAAAGACGGGCGCTTCCTCCGCGACGATCAGCAGGGTGAACCGTGCGCTGCTGTACGGCGCGGGCGGCTACACCCGGGTGCTTGACGCGATGGCGGATGCGCAGGAGCAGCCAGAACAGCCATGACGGCGGATGATTTTGACGGAAAGCAAGAGGTAATAAAATGGATTTGACAATGCTCAACCCCGAGCAGCGGCTGGCTGCGGAAACCCTTGAGGGCCCGGTGCTGATCCTGGCCGGCGCGGGCAGCGGCAAAACCCGGGCGCTGACTTGCCGCGTGGCGAACCTGATCGACCACGGGGTGCCGCCGTATGCCATTCTGGCGCTGACCTTTACCAACAAGGCGGCGCGGGAGATGAAGGAGCGCATTGAGGCGCTCGTCGGCGAGCAGGCGGAGGACGCGTGGGTTTCGACGTTCCACTCCACCTGCGCGCGCATCCTCCGGCGGGATATTGAAAAGCTGGGCTACAGCCGTTCCTTTGTGATTTATGACGAGGACGACCAGGGTGCGGTGATCAAGGAGCTGCTCAAACGGCAGAATATTGACGAGAAGTTCCTGCCCATGCGGGAAATTCGCGCGAAGCTGTCGGACATGAAGAACAAGCTGATGAACCCGGACGAGTGGT
>CAZRLM010000243.1:0-2127 GCA_964600835.1 uncultured Oscillospiraceae bacterium | reverse complement strand
CGCGCTCAGGTGAGAAGATCATCCATATGGACGCGACCGAGTACACGCTCCACGGGAAGAACATCGTCCACATGACGTGCGGCAGCGATGCATTGCATTTCTTCTACGACGCGCAGAACAAGCCGTCTGTGGTGCTCTTCAATGGTATTGCCTACGCCTACATGTACAACCTCCAGGGGGATGTCATCGCGCTCGTCAATGCCAGCGGTACACCCGTTGTGCGGTATACCTACGACGCGTGGGGGAAGCCGATCAGCAAGACGGGCTCCATGGCCGCGACGCTGGGCACGCTTAATCCGTTCAGGTATCGCGGGTATGTGTATGATGAGGAAACCGGGCTGTATTACCTCAGGAGCAGGTACTATAATCCGAACTGGGGCAGGTTTGTAAATCCTGATGCGATGATTGCGCAAATCGGAAGTCTCCATGGTAATAATCTATTTGCTTATGCGTTTAATAACCCTATTGCTAATAGTGACTCCGATGGAAACTGGCCCAATTTAAGCGCAATCTTTGCAGCAGTCGCTGTCGTTGCAGCCGCTGTTGTTGTTGCAGCTGCCGTTGTAGTCACCTGTGGTGCCGCTGCCCCAGCAATCGCGGTTGCTGGCACAGGGATTGTTAGCGGAATTTCTGCGGGAGCAACTGCTACAGCCGCGGCGGTAGGTACTGCAGCAATGGCTGTGACTGGTGCATCTACAGTTGCAGCAGTAGCAACCTATGCTGTAGAAAAAGAGCATGAACGTCGTCTCCGGCCTATTAACACCGTTTATCGGTTAGTTGATGGTAGAGGTGTTACCCAATATGTAGGACGTACTACTAATGTTTCAGCTCGAAAGGCAGCACATGGTATCAATCCACATCGGGCCAATTTGGACTTTGTAGTAATTCGCAGCGGATTGAACTATTATGAAGCGAGGGGGCTTGAACAGATTGCGATGTTGTCTTACCATACTATCAATACAGCCAATCGAATGAATAATCAAATCAATGGGATCAGTCCTGCCAACCGTTCACTTAATACTTACATGGAAGCTGGACGAGGTGTTGCTAAATACATTGAAAACCAGGTAACCAATGAAGTGCTGTATTGGACCGGTAGATGATAAATCATATACAGCATCAACTGTGAATGCTGTTTAAGCCTGTAACCGGCATTCGCCATTGCAGATTTACTTGTGATGGCGAATGCCATAACCAGCGGTATCAGGATCAAAACAATTAAAACCGGAGGGAATAAAATGGCGCTATTAAAGCATACAAACTACGACTCTGATCTTGGAGAGGATGTTCGCATCCAGTATATCGATGCACTTCGTCATGGTCAAGACAGCACGGAAGCAACAAATCAGCTTATCGCTGATTATGAACCCGCATTGTTCGATGAAGAAGATGCTCCTCGCTTTTGGTTCGCCCTGGCAGATGCACAATGGGACGTGGGAAGGCTCGAAGAAACGGTCAAAAGTAATGCTTTGGCCTGCATCGAAAAAGAACTTAAATATGCGGGAATTCAGACCGGCGATACGGCATGCACCAATGGTTCTATCAATGCTCTGACAATGCTGAAGCAAAAGCTTTTATCACCTCAACCACAGCAGAAAAAAATCAAACAGTATCGTCTCTATCATACTGATTGGAAAAAAGGGGATGTCTTCGCCTATTGCTTGAATTGTGAGGATACAGACTATCCTGACTTTCATAACAGATATGTTTATTTTGTGGTGAAAGATACCGAGACATGGCACCCTGGACATACAATTCCAGTCGTCTATGTATATTGGGTTACAAGCAAAGAACTGCTAAGCCTCGATTGTCTCCAAAAGCAAGAGTATTTACCTCAATTCTATGCACCTATTGCTTACAGGAATAATCCTGGAATGAAAAGAAAATATTCCCTTGCATTGCTATGTACATCCGCAAGAGCTATACCGAAAAAGAAATTGACTTACCTCGGTAATGTAGGGTACATCAAAACATTTGACAATGATGATCTCAATGCCTATCCTGTCGCTTGGAAAGACTTTGATAAGTACATGCTCAAAAACTTCATGGTCTGGACAAGTTACTGTCATTCGTAAGGACATGAAGAATAACTCTTTAGGCGGAGCTTCTAATTTGGAAGCTCCGCTT
>CAZRLM010000242.1:0-2135 GCA_964600835.1 uncultured Oscillospiraceae bacterium | reverse complement strand
CCCCCCCCCCCCCCCCCCCCCCCCCCCCCCCCCCCCCCCCCCCCCCCCCCCCCATAGGGTTCAGGGGCGAACCCCCTGCCTACTGTTTCTGGACTTCTTCGATGAGTTCGAGGACACGGGCGGTGCCGTCGGAGGGGGGAGCGGCTTTGACGGCGGCGACAAGGCGGTCGCGGTCAGCCCAAGTGTGCATCAGGGCGTCCGTCAGGGTGTCGGCGGTCATGTTCTCCTGGAGCAGGACATGGCACAGGCCGCGCTTTTCAAGGCTCTGCGCGTTCAAAATCTGGTCGCCGCGGCTCGCGCCCTTCGGATAGGGTACCAGCAGGAGCGGCTTGGCCAGCGCCTGAAACTCCATCAGCGCATTGCTGCCTGCCCGGCTGAGCACCAGATCGGCACAGGCGAGCACGTCCGGCAGCGCCGCGTCCAGAAATTCCACCTGCGTATAACTGGGTGCGCCGTCCAGCGCCGCGTCCAGATTACCCTTGCCGCAGATGTGCGCCACGTCAAAGACCTGCGTCAGGCGCGGCAGCGCTTCCCGCAGCGCCTTGTTGACTGCCTGCGCGCCGGAAGAACCGCCCATCATCAGCAGGATCGGCTTTTCCCCGGTGAAGTGCAGCAGGCTCAGGCCCTTCGCGCGGCTGCCGCGGAACAGCTCCGGCCGCAGCGGCGTTCCCACCGTTTCCGCCTTATCCCCCAGCGCCGCCGCGCATTCCGGGAAGGTGGTCGCGATCCGGCGCGCAAAGGGCTTGCAGAGCCTGTTCGCCAACCCCGGCGTGAGGTCGCTCTCATGGCACACCACCGGGATGCGGTGCAGCCACGCGCCGAACACCACCGGCACCGCCACAAAACCGCCCTTACTGAACACGACGTTCGGCCGAATCTTGCCCATCAGGCGCGCGGACTGCACCGCCCCCGCCAACACGCGGAAGGGGTCGGTAAAGTTCTGCCAGGAGAAGTACCGGCGCAGCTTGCCCGTTTTCACGCCGTAGTAGGTCACGCCGGGCAGCGCGCGGAGCTTGTCCGCCTCCATGCCCTTCTCGGTGCCGATGTAGTGAATCTCATACCCCGCCGCCTGCAAATGCGGGATCAGCGCCAGATTCGGCGTGACGTGCCCCATGGTGCCGCCGCCGGTCAGAACGATCTTCTTCATCCGTCAGCCTTCCTTCCCCAAAAATCACAAGAGGGTTCACGGCCACCTTATGCCGATTGCGCCCTCTTTATCCGTCCAAAAAAGCGGCCGCAGCCGCTTTTTTGACATCGTTACAATACGTTCCAGGTCGGCGGCTGCCAGAGGACGACCTCGCCCGACGCGAGCGAACGGGGCACGTCGATCAGCCGCTGATTCCGGCTGCCGCAAAACTTCAATTCCAGCGACTTCTGCGCCAGAATGAACGGCCCGTCCACCAGCACGTCGAGCGCGCGCAGCAGCGCCATCCGGGCCGGATCGTTCTCCGCCATCAGCGCCTCCCAGGTGTAGCCCGTGTAGGCCCATACCGTCAGGTGCGCCGCTTTGGCCGCCTGCGCCAGCGCCAGGCACGGCTCCGGCTGACAGAGTGGGTCGCCGCCGGTGAGCGTGATGCCGTCCAGCAGCGGATTGGCCCGCACCTGCGCCAGAATCGTCTCCGTGTCGACGACGCGGCCGCCGGCGAAATCGTGGCTCTCCGGGTTGTGACAGCCCGGACAGTGGTGCGGACAGCCCTGGGTGAAGATGGCGTAGCGGTAGCCCGGCCCGTCGACGATGGAATCGTCCACCGTGCCGGCAATGCGAATCTCCATGTTCCGTCTCTCTCCTTCGCAGCGCGCGTTATACGAATCCGTATTACACGCTGTGCTTGACGCGGTCGCGCTCCTCGGCGCGCTTGGCGTTGTTGAAGCGATCCAGCGTGCCGACCAGATAGCCGGTGATGCGGCGGATGCGCTCGAAGGGACGGCCGTCCTCCTTGCGGTGGCAGCAGGGGCACTCGTCGCCGATAATGCCGTTATAGCCGCACACCGGATCCCGGTCGACCGGGTGGTTGATGGAGCCGTAGCCGATGCCGTTGTCGTGCATGAAGCGGACGATCTTCTCAAAGGCATCCAGATTCTGCAGCGGGTCGCCGTCCATCTCCACATAGCTGATGTGGCCGCCGTTGGTCTGC
>CAZRLM010000241.1:0-2144 GCA_964600835.1 uncultured Oscillospiraceae bacterium | reverse complement strand
GCCGGTGGTCATGACGAGAATCTCGTTGTCGGGGTAATCATCGAGGCTGTCCACGTCGATGATGCACTCCTCGGGGATGCGCAATTCGCCGATCTGCATGGCGACGCGGCTGACGTTGACCATGCTGCGGCCGATGAAGCAGACCCGCCGGCCGTAGCTGATGGCGTGGTCGATGACCATCTGCATCCGGTGGATGTTGCTGGCGAACATGGCGACAATGACGCGTCCGCCCGCCTCGCGGAACATATTGTCAAAGGTCACGCCGATCTTCTTTTCGGAGATGGTGTGGCCCGGTCGTTCAACGTTGGTGGATTCGCACAGCAGGGCCATGACGCCCCGCTCGCCCAGCTCGGCCAACGTCTGCACGTCGGTCACCTGACCGTCGATGGGGGTGTAGTCGATCTTGAAGTCGCCGCTGACGACGACCGTGCCCGCCGGGCAGGTCAGCGCAATGGCGCACGCGCCGGCGATGGAGTGGCTGACGTGGATGAACTTGGCGGTGAAGTTGCGGCCCAGGCGCACCTCGTCCCGGGGCTGCACCACCTGCATCGGGATGCCCTGCACCCGGTGCTCCTTCAGCTTCAGGTCAACCAGCGCCAGGGTTAGCTTGGTGCCGTAGAGCGGCGCGGGCACCTGACGGAGAATGTAGGGCGTCGCGCCGATGTGATCCTCATGGCCGTGGGTAAACAGATACCCGCGGACGTTCTTCTTCTTTTCCACCAGATAGCTCACGTCGGGGATCACCAGATCGACGCCGAGCATATCCTCCTTGGGGAAAATGCTGCCGCAGTCGACGACAACGATGTCGTCCTCGTATTCAAAGACCGTCATGTTCTTGCCGATCTCATCCACACCGCCCAGCGAGACGATGCGCAGCTTGCTTGGCTGGGGAACGGGAATTCTGGGACTCACGGGAAACCTCCTTTCATGCATGGGACAATGCGTACAAAAACGCAAGCAGCAGGAGAACACCTGTTGCCATATAAACGTTCTCATGCTGAGAGCAGACCACCGCCGCTCTCTTCATCGCTTTATTATATCACAATTTTCCGGTGTTCGCCAAGGAAAATCAAACAAAATATCGCCGAAAATTCAAAACGTTTTTTCGTGCGAGGTGATACAAAACGAAAAAAGCCGGAGTCGCGGCGACGCCTCCGGCAATTTGAATTGGAAATGCTTACTGGTACAGCGGGAACTGTGCCATGAACGCCTCGACCTCCGCGCGCACGGCGGGGCAGGCAGCCTCCCCCTCCCGGGCAACGCGGGCAATCCACGCGGCGACGCGGGCCATGTCCGCCTCCTTCATGCCGCGGGTGGTGACGGCGGGCGTGCCCACCCGCACGCCGCTGGTGACGAACGGGCTGCGCGTCTCGTTGGGCACGGTGTTCTTGTTGACGGTGATGTTGGCGCTTTCCAGCAGCGTTTCCAGCAGCTTGCCGGTCATCTCCGAGCCGGTGAAGTCCAGGAGGATCAGGTGGTTGTCCGTGCCGCCGGACACCATGCGCAGGCCCTCCTTTTCAAAGGCGGTGGCCAGCGCCTGGGCGTTGAGGATGATTTGGTGCTGGTACGCCTTGAACGCCGGGGTCAGCGCCTCGCCGAAGCACACCGCCTTCGCGGCGATGATGTGTTCCAGCGGCCCGCCCTGGGTGCCGGGGAAAATGGCCTTGTCGATGGCCTTGGCGTACTGCTCGCGGCAGAGGATCATGCCGCCGCGCGGGCCGCGCAGCGTCTTGTGGGTGGTGGTGGTCACGAAGTCCGCGTAGGGCACCGGATTGGGATGCTCGCCCGCCGCGACCAGACCGGCGATGTGCGCCATGTCCACCATCAGCAGCGCGCCGACCTCGTCCGCCACCGCCCGCAGGCGCGCAAAGTCGATTGTCCGCGGATAGGCGGACGCGCCCGCGACGATCAGCTTCGGGCGGCATTCTTTGGCCAGGCGGAGCACCTCGTCATAGTCGATGCGCTCCGTTTGCGGGTCAAGGCCGTAGGGGACGAAATGGAAATACTTTCCGGACATATTCACCGGGCTGCCGTGGGTCAGGTGGCCGCCGTGGGACAGGCTCATGCCCATTACCGTGTCGCCGGGGTTCAGCATGGCAAAATAGACGGCCATGTTGGCCTGCGCGCCGCTGTGGGGCTGCACG
>CAZRLM010000240.1:0-2153 GCA_964600835.1 uncultured Oscillospiraceae bacterium | reverse complement strand
GATTCAAGCAGCCCGACTACGAAACGCAAAACGATCAGACTCCAATCCTTGAACGGTCCATCAATCAAGTATTTCGCAAGCAAGCGGTGGAGTACAATTACGCGCAGCCGGAGGAGGGCGACTGTGCCTTCTACATACGCAACGAGTTTGCATGCTTTCATACAGGGCTATACACATCAAGCCTCAAGGCCATCTATATGTGCTTTGAGCGCAACAAAAAGCGCGACACGCTAAGACAATGGTACTTCAAGAGTTTTGCGACCGAAGGCTCGGCAACGCTCAAATATGTCAATCCGCTGCCGCTGCGGCCAGTGTATGCTACGGTGCAGCACCTGACGTATTTTGACCCGGAGTGGGAAATCCGTATCAACGCCGAGCACATCCTTCAGGATGAGGAAAACGTGGAGCGGCTTCCCGCCTCCATCCGCGCGGCATGGAATCTGCCTCTGCTGCTGGAAACTGCGGTTGAATTGGCTCGCCGGAGAGCGCTGGTCGATTGGAGCCTCGCGGCTCCGCAGGTGTTCCAGAGCCGCGTTCAATACCTTCTGCCCATTTTTCTGACAAACATGGAGAGGCCCGACCTCGCCATGGCCCTGTCGGTCATGGACGGCTACTACATAGGACACACCTGCCTCACGGGACAGATGGCCTATCAAAACGCACGACTGCTGGCCCGGCCTACGGCGGAGTGGCTCACACAACTTGTAGAATGAATCCACACGCTGGCCGAGCCGGAAAGGAGTTCAAATGTCCAAGATCATATTTTGCCCTCAATGTGGAGGAAAGCTGTTTGTCCTTCACATTGAGGGCACCTGACCGACTTGATCGCGTACTGTGAAGTTTGTAAGAAGCCGGTGAAACTCCGGCGCACGCGCTCAGGAAAACTGTATAGCGTTGCGTGGGAACGGAAGTGAATCCGAGCGAGGGGTGCGACTCCCTTGCCATGACGGTTCAGGAAATCACAACAGCCACAGGTTGATTTACGGGTTGCATCCCGGTAGAATCCGCTTCCCTTGAAAAAAACGCACAACCAGCAACCACGCCGAGCAACGGACGCCGATGCAAAGGAGTACCAAGATCGCCGGAATGACTGCTTTATTCAAAGCATCATTCTGGCGGTTTTTCTTTTTGCAGCGATATCCGGTGCTCGGCCTTTTTGCGTTTTGGATCAAGCAGCCTTCGGTACGGATCACTTCATGCCTCGGCTCCGGGATAAGGAGCAATACACATGAGCGGCAATAGCGGTCTTCAAAAGAAAATTTCTCAAATAGGAAATTACCTTTCCTATTTGACTGTTATCCTCCTTCCAGAGCCAAGGAAGGGAGGTGATCGACCGTGACGCCAAGCGAACGGCGGGCAGAAATCATAAAGATTCTGACGGCCCGCAGGCGCGAAACCATGGGACGGCTTGCTAATGAGCTGCACGTCACCTCTCGGACAATTCGCTCCGATGTTATCGCACTCACGGTCGATTACCCTCTTGAAACCCAGCGTGGGAACGGTGGCTGCGTCAAGGTGGCGGACTGGTACCATCCTCACCGCAACATCCTCAGCTGTGAGCAGCAGCACGTTCTTTCCGAGCTGGTCGGCATCTGCGACGCGCATCAGGCCAATGTGATCAATCAGATGCTGGCTGAATACGGCTCTATCCAACATCGACCAAAGAAAGGACGAGCGGTATGAGCAAAGTGAAACTCCTGCTGGATGTGGTCAGCGACATGAGAAGTCTTGCGGACAGCATTCAGAGCGTGGCCGACAGCATTACGGGAAACACACCTGAACCCCAGAGTGCGGATTCCATGCCAGAGAAGCACACGCTTCCCCCAGTAACCATCGATCAGGTGCGCGCCGTGCTGGCGGAGAAAAGCGGCGACGGCAAGACCGCCGAAGTCAAGGCACTTTTGTACAAGTACGACGCGGGCAAGCTTTCAGGCGTGAAGCCGGAGGATTACGCCGCGCTTCTGGAGGAGGCGCGAAAACTGTAATGCCTTCAGTACACGCAAGATTCTCTCCCTCCGCGGCCAATCGCCGCATCCATTGCCCGCCTTCCCTGCTGCTGGAAGAGCAGTTCGAGGAGGGCGAAAGCGTCTACGCCGCCGAAGGCACAGCCGGTCACGCCATGGCCGAGCACCTGCTGCGCAAATACCTCAAGC
>CAZRLM010000239.1:0-2157 GCA_964600835.1 uncultured Oscillospiraceae bacterium | reverse complement strand
CGTCAAGCTCGGCCAGCCCGCGACGACGCTCTCCGGCGGCGAGGCGCAGCGCGTGAAGCTGGCCACCGAGCTGTCCCGCAAGGCGACGGGCAAGACCGTCTACCTGCTGGACGAGCCGACCACCGGGCTGCACATGGCGGACGTGGACAAGCTGATTCAGGTGCTTCAGCGCCTGACCGACGCGGGCAACAGCGTACTGGTGATCGAGCACAACCTGGACGTGATCAAGGTCGCGGACTGGCTGATCGACCTTGGCCCCGAGGGCGGCGCGGGCGGCGGCACCGTGGTCTGCGAGGGCACGCCTGAGCAGGTCGCCCAGTGCGAGAAGTCCTTTACCGGCCAGTATTTGAAGCCCATGCTCGCCCGCGGGTAAGCCGGCGCTTCCTTTCAACAAAAAAAGTGGCTTCGGCCGCTTTTTTGGTGGCCGGGAGTCTTGCGCTTCAGGACAATTTGTGGCAAAATAGGAAACCGCAAAGGGGGTTGCCATATGGCGGAAACGCAGAAGATCGTCATCCTTGATTTCGGAGGTCAGTACACGCAGCTGATCGCCCGCCGTGTGCGGGAGTGCAGCGTTTACAGCGAGGTGCTGCCCTATCATGCAAAGCTCGAAACCATCCGGGCGCTGCGCCCGATGGGCGTGATTCTCAGCGGCGGCCCGGCCAGCGTGCTGGCGGAGAACGCGCCGCAGTGCGACCCGGGCGTGTACGGGCTGGGTGTGCCGGTGCTGGGCATCTGCTACGGAATGCAGCTGACGGCGCATCTGCTGGGCGGCGCGGTGGAGCGCGCGGCGCAGCGCGAATACGGCCGCATCGCCGTGAACATGGACGACAAAATCGGTCTCCTGGCCGGAATGTCCGACGCGTCCTCCTGCTGGATGAGCCACACCTTCCAGGTCAAGACCTGTCCGGCGGGCTTCCATCCGATCGCTCACAGTGAAAACTGTCCCGTCGCCGCCATGGCGAACGACGAAAAGCGCATCTATGGCGTGCAGTTCCACCCGGAGGTCACTCACTCCGACGAGGGACGAACCGTCATCCGCAACTTTCTGATCAATATCTGCCATTGCGTCGGGGACTGGACGATGGCCGCCTACGCGCAGACCGCCGTCGCCGCCATTCGCGAAGAAGTGGGCGACACGGGCCGCGTGCTGCTGGCGCTGTCCGGCGGCGTGGACTCCTCCGTCGCCGCGGCGCTGATCTACAAAGCCATCGGCGACCGGTTGACCTGCGTGTACGTTGATCATGGCTTCATGCGCAAGGGTGAGAGCGAGCAGGTCGTCGAGGTGTTCAGCAAGCTGTTCCCGGTGCGGTTCATCCGCGCGGACGCGGCGGACAAATATTACGCCGATCTGCAGGGCGTGTCCGAGCCGGAGCAGAAGCGCAAGATCATCGGTCGGGACTTCATCGAGGTGTTCAAGGCCGAGGCGCAGAAGCTGGGCAAGCTGGACTATTTCGCCCAGGGCACCATCTATCCGGACGTGATCGAGAGCGGCCAGGCGACCGGCGCGGCGGTGATCAAGAGCCACCACAACGTCGGCGGCCTGCCCAAGGAGCTGGGCTTCACCGAGCTGATCGAGCCGCTCCGGATGCTCTTCAAGGACGAGGTGCGCGCGCTGGGCGAAACCCTCGGCCTGCCGCATGATCTGGTCTGGCGGCAGCCCTTCCCCGGCCCCGGCCTGGCGATCCGCGTCATCGGCGAGGTCGATCGGGAAAAGGTCGACATTGTCCGCGAAAGCGACGCGATCCTCCGTGAGGAAATCAAGCGCGCCGGCCTTGACCGGGACATCCACCAGTATTTTACCGTGCTGACGGGCGTGCGTTCCGTCGGCGTGATGGGCGACGAGCGCACCTATGACTACACCGTCGCCATCCGCGCCGTCTGCACGGACGACTTCATGACCGCCGACTGGGCCCGCATCCCCTACGACGTCGTGCGCGCCATCTCCGCCCGCATCGTCAACGAGGTGCCCCACGTCAACCGCGTCGTGCTCGACGTAACCACCAAGCCGCCGGCCAGTATTGAGTGGGAATAATACACTTTTGATTCAAAATGTTCTGAATTGTCCTATATTATTTGAAACCGCAGGGACTCCTTTAGAGTGCCTGCGGTTTTTGTTATCATAATTGATAACAAAGTGATAACGCTCCCCATAGGCCG
>CAZRLM010000238.1:0-2162 GCA_964600835.1 uncultured Oscillospiraceae bacterium | reverse complement strand
GCGACATCACTGGTTTTCAAGACCAGCGCCATCAACCGCTCGGCCATCTCTCCATGCACAACCAGCTTCCGTATTATAGCACGGGTTGGGCGCGCCGTCAAGGGGAAAATGGCAGTTTCTTTTTTCGGTCATTGACAGGGGCGGCGGCAGGGGCTATCATCAGAGGAGAAAACGCTTGCGGGAGGAACGCGTCCATGGACGAGGCGACCTTTTTTGACCGGATGGACAGCCAGCCGCTGGCGGCGCGGCTGCGCCCGGAAACGCTGGACGAGATCGTCGGACAGAAGCATCTGCTGGGCGAGGGCAAGGTGCTCAGGCGGCTGATTGAAAGCGACCAGCTCTCGTCGATGATCTTCTGGGGGCCGCCCGGCGTGGGCAAGACGACGCTGGCGCGGGTAATCGCCCGGCGGACGCGCGCGTCCTTCATCGACTTTTCCGCCGTCACCAGCGGCATCCGGGAGATTCGCGCCGTGATGCAGGAGGCCGAAAAGAACCGCCGCTTCGGGGAGCGGACAATCGTCTTTGTGGATGAGATTCACCGCTTCAACAAGGCGCAGCAGGACGCGTTTTTGCCCTTTGTGGAAAAGGGCAGCATCATCCTCATCGGTGCGACGACGGAGAACCCGTCCTTCGAGGTCAACAACGCGCTCCTGTCCCGGTGCAAAGTGTTCGTGCTCCAGCCCCTTTCCGAGGACGACCTGACCGCGCTCCTGTCCCGGGCGCTGACCGATCCGCGAGGGCTGGGCGAGCAGCGGGTGCATATCGCGCCGGAGCTTTTGCGGAGCATCGCGGCCTTCGCGGGCGGCGACGCGCGGACGGCGCTGTCCACGCTGGAAATGGTGGCGCTCAACGGCGAGAGCGATGGCGATGGCGTGACCGTCACCACGGAAACGTTGGCCCAGTGCACCTCCCGCCGGTCGCTGCTCTATGACCGGCAGGGCGAGGAGCACTACAACCTCATTTCGGCGCTGCACAAGTCCATGCGCAATTCCGACCCGGACGCGGCGGTGTACTGGCTGGCGAGAATGCTGGAGGCGGGCGAGGATCCGCTCTACGTGGCGCGGCGGGTCATCCGCTTTGCCAGCGAGGACGTGGGGCTGGCCGACCCGCGGGCGCTGGAAATCGCCGTGGCGGCGTTTCAGGCGTGCCACGATTTGGGAATGCCGGAGTGCACCGTCCACCTGACCCAGGCGGTGGTGTACCTGTCCCTCGCGCCCAAGTCCAACGCGCTGTACATGGCCTATGAAGCCGCGAAAAAGGACGCGCTGACCCATCTGGCCGAGCCGGTGCCGCTGGCGCTGCGCAACGCGCCGACCCGGCTGATGGCGCAGTTAGGCTACGGCAAGGGTTATCAGTACGCCCACGACGCGGCGGACAAGCTGACCGATCTGCAATGCCTGCCGGACGGGTTGACCGACCGGCGGTACTACCAGCCCACCGAGCAGGGCCTCGAGGGGCGCTTCAAAGCGCGCCTTCAGGAGATTCAGGCATGGAAGGCGGACGCCGCCCGGCGCAAAAAGCCCTGACGGATTATCGTTTCGTTGCGCCAAGGAGCAGCATCATCGGGCGCTTCAATTCGTCCTGCCAGCCGTTGGCGGCGATCGCCTCGTCCGTCGGGCGGACTTCCTCCAGCGCTTCCAGCGTGAAGCCCGCCCGCAGCAGCCCGCCAACGAGGGTCGTCATCGTGTGGTGCTGCTTGACAACCCGTTCGCCCAGAAAATCGGTCGCGCGCGCCCCTTCCATGAAGTACCCGTCCACCGGCCAGTACAGCGCCCGCCCCGCCTCGTCCGTGACGAACGTCTGGTTGACCCCGGCGGTGAACGTCGGGTGCTCGATGTTCATCACGAAGCGTCCGCCGGGCCGCAGCGCGTCGTAGACTTTCCGGTAGACCGCGTCCAGGTCGGCGACGTAGTGCAGCGCCAGGTTGGAGATCGCCGCGTCAAAGGACGCGGCCTCGGGCACGAAGTCCTCCAGCGCCGCAAGGACAAAGCGCACCCGGGGCGAATCGTTCATCGCCTCGGCCCGGGCCAGCATGGCGCGACTCGCGTCCACGCCCAGCACCCGTTTCGCGCCCTGCTCCGCCGCGTACCGGCAGTGCCAGCCGTAGCCGCAGCCCAGGTCGAGCACGTCCAGCCCGGCCAGGTCGCCCAGGAGCCGCTTCA
>CAZRLM010000237.1:0-2164 GCA_964600835.1 uncultured Oscillospiraceae bacterium | reverse complement strand
AGCTGCTGGCCCGCATCCGCGTCGGTCTGAAAAAGCACCGCGCGTCAGGCAGCGCGTCGCCGACCGTGTTGACGGCGGGACGGCTGCGTCTCGATCCGGCCAGCTATACCGTCAGCTTCGACAAAACGCCCATCGCCCTGACGAAAAAAGAATTCGACCTGCTGCGCTATCTGATGGCGCACAAGGGGCAGGCCGTCACCCGGGATGCGCTGCTCTCCGACGTCTGGGGCTACGACTACATGGGCGACACCAACGTGGTGGACGTTTACATCCGCTACCTCCGCCACAAGATCGACGAGCCTTTCGGCATCAAGACCATTCAGACAATCCGCGCGGTGGGGTATATGTTCAACTATGAAGAATAAGCGCAGAAAAAAGGAGCCGCGGCAAAAGGGCGACGCGCGCGGCTTCAACCGGCTCTCCCAGTGGCTTCACGGCGTGCTGAGCGGCATTTTGAGCTCCTTTCGCCTGTCGCTGACCTTCCGCATTGCCATGCACTACTGCTGGCAGCTGCTCTCCACCACGCTGCTGGTCTGCCTGGTGGTCACCTGCTTTTACGGCGGATTGCAGCTGTCACGCATCAACAGCCTGGCGCTGCGTGTCGCCGCCGCGTCACCGGATGAGGAAGACGCCTACAACCCGCAGCTGCTGGACACGTCGCCGTCCGCCGTCTCGTATACCTACAGCCAGCGCGTATTGCAGGACAGCGCCGCCACCGCCCAGTGGTCTCCGGAGTCCTTGCCGAACGATCCCAGCGAACGCCGTCAGGCGCAGCTTCGCACGCTGCTGCGCGGCGTCCGGGATTTTTCCGCCCCAACGCTGCTGCTCGCGAAAAGCGCTTACTCAGGCGGTTCAATCGTCCTGCGCTATGACCTGACCGAGCTTGTAAAAACATGGGTCTGGCTGATGGTGGCGATTCTGACGGCAGACGCGCTGCGGATGATTCATTTTCTGCGCAAGCGCAACAAGCTGGACAAGCGCGTCCTCGCGCCCATCCGGGACATTACAGACATGGCGGCCACGCTTTCGGCCAACAACCTGTCCAACCGCATCAACATTGCGGGAACGAAGAACGAACTGAAGGATCTGGCCACGGTCATCAACACCATGCTGGATCGCATCGAGCGGAGCTACAACAGCCAAAAACAGTTTGTGTCCGACGCGTCCCACGAGCTGCGCACCCCGATTGCGGTCATCCAGGGCTACGTTAATATGCTCCAACGCTGGGGCAAGGACGACAAGACGATCCTGGATGAGGGCATCAACGCCATCGCGCAGGAAGCCGCCAGCATGAAGGAGTTGGTGGAGAGCCTGCTGTTCCTGGCGCGTCACGACAAAAAGACGCTGATGATGGAGGTGGAACGCTTCGACCCCTGCGACGTGGTGACGGAGCTGCACCGGGAGGCCGCCATGGTCACGCCGGAGGATCGGTTCATCCTCGCACCTGTGGAGCACTGCACCATCGAGGCCGACCGCGGGATGATCAAGCAGGTGATGCGCATTCTTTGCGACAACGCGGTGAAATACACGCCCAAGGGCGGCACCATCACGATGGGCGTGGAGAGCTATCCGGGCGGCTGCACGCTGATACTGTCCGACACGGGCCCGGGCATTTCCCGCGAGGAGCTTCCGAAGATATTTGACCGCTTCTACCGTTCCGATTCTGCCCGTAAGGCAGAGAACGGAGGACACGGGTTAGGGCTTTCGATCGCGCGGATTATCATTGTAGCGCACGGAGGAAAGATTCGCGTCCGGAGCAAGCCCGGCGAGGGCACAACGTTCTCCGTTGTGCTGCCGGAGCGCCAGCCCCAGCATACAGCGGAGTTGTAGACAAAGCGCAGGATTGGCCCGCGCCCTTCAAAAGAGCGCTCGAAGAAGTACAGTGGCCATGCGGAAAGCTTCTTTTCAGTATCTGCTTGAAAGAGCGCACCCGAAGGAGTGCAGAGGGTAATCGGAAAGCCACTTGTTTGTGCACGCCCCGAAGGAGTGCAGGGGGCGATCGGAAAGCCCCCTGCCCGTGCCCGCAGGCACGGAATCCCCGCGATTAGAAAAAAGGGTGTGTGGGCCGTGCCAAATGGCGCGGATTCCTTGTTGCGGAAACGCAATCAAGCTGTTTGGGCACCCGGCGGGTGCTCGCTTTTTTAATATGTTTATTGAGTTAGGA
>CAZRLM010000236.1:0-2218 GCA_964600835.1 uncultured Oscillospiraceae bacterium | reverse complement strand
CACGATGGCGCCCAGCGGGATGAACCGGCTGGGATAGGTGTGCTTGACCGTCTCCATTTCCCAGATGTCCTCGTCCAGCATGGCCTGCGCCGACACGACCTTGCAGCAGTCGGACACCGAACCGCCGCCTACCGCCAGGATCAGATCGACATGACGCTCCCGCGCCAGCCTCGCGCCCTCCTGCGCCTTGGCATAGGTGGGGTTGGGCATGATGCCCGGGAACTCCACCACGGTCTTGCCCGCCGCCTCCAGAATACCCATCACTTCGTCATACACGCCGTTGCGCTTGATGGAACCGCCGCCATAGGCCAGCATCACCGTCTCGCCATAGTGCCCCAGCAGGCACCTCAGGTATTCCTTTACGCCGCCCTGACCAAAGTAAACCTTGGTTTTGTTTTCGTAGATGAAGTTGTTCATTTTACTCATTCCCCCTTAATCAAACTGTCTTTCCCAGAAAGCGACAGCGTCGCCTATCCATCCCTCCGCCGTCGTTCCCGTGCCGAGGCCAAAGCCGTGAGACAGCCCCGGATAGACATGAAACTCCGTATCAATTCCCAGACCATCCAGCAGTTCAAGTCTCCGCTGCATCAGCTGCCAGCTGGCTATGCCGTCGTTTTCGCCCACGCAGGCGTAGGTGGGCGGGTCAAACTCGCTGTATTCGCTGTAGCCGGTGTATTGCATGATGACGGCGGCGGAACGCGGCAAGTCCTCCTCGCCGAAGGCCGCCGTTCCATAGGAACCCAGCCACGCCGCCATGCGCGCGCCAGCCGAGCCTCCCCAGAGCGAATAATCCGCGGTATCTACCTGCAATTCCTCCGCGTGCTCAAAAATGAAGCGGATGGCACGAGCCAGATCCTCGCAGGCAGTCTGTGCGCCGGGACGATAGATCAGCGCAAAGGCGTTGTAGCCCAGCTTGGACAGTTCCAGCGCGTGGGGAAAGCTGTCGTGCATCGCGCCCACATAGGCAAAGCCGCCGCCCGCGCTGCACACGGCAAACTTTGCGCCCGGCGTCCCCCGGAAGAAGAACAATCCCGTATCCCGCTTGTCCGGATCGGCGGCCTTTTCCGCCTCGGTGTAGATGTCGTAGAAGACGGTTCCCCCGGCCTGCGCTTGGTCGTGCAGGTAGTTCGCGATCTCCACGGTCTTGTCCGGGTCGATGTTGTTGTACCAAACCAGTTTCAGCTCTCCAAGCGTCTTGCCGCTCATGTATCCATTGTCCACCGGGAAAATCAACCGCCCATAGTCTGCAAAAACCGGATCGGAGATCACCGTTTGAATGGGCGTATCTTGATCATACGCATTCATTTCCGCCTGCGCTCCTTCTCCATACGCGCCACCTGCTCCTACCGGCAGGATGCAAAGCGCCATCAGCATGCAGCGCAAAAGCATATGCTTTATCCGACGCATATCCTCACCCTTTTCCTTTCTTACCTCATGATTATAAAAAAAGCGGGGCTCCCTGAGAAGTCTCGCTTGGTTCATCTATATATACCTTCGGGTTATAATATGTGGTCAGCCGTACAGCTCCGCGCGCACCGCCTGGGCAGCGGACAAAAAGCGCTGCACCGTCGGCGAGGGGTTCGGAGCGTGAAGAATTCCAAAAGGCATGCAGTGTTCCCATTCCACCGGGATGACCTTCAGCAGCGGATGCACATTCGCCCAGCCGGGAATGGACAATAGCACAGCATTGGAGCTTTCGCAGCGGTTGAACACATCCATGCTGTAAAAATCAAAATCGACGATATGAATCTGCGGGTGATGCAGCCACAGATCGTCCCGCAGCTGATCCACATAGTGGCTCCATCCGCGATGCATCAGCAGCAGGTTTTCACCGTAGAGATCCGACACCTTCAGCACATCTTTCGCCGCCAGCCGATGATGAATGGAAACGGCGCAGTGGAAGGGGCCTCTAATCAGCTCCAGTCCGGCACAGCCGCGCAGCGCCAGCATGGTTTCGTCAAAGATGCCGCCGACTACGTCAATGTTCTTGCCCAGGTTCGCCAGAATTTCCCGGGCGTTTTCCGGTGTGTTCTCAAAGGGAACGATCTGAAACTTAATATCCGGACAGAGGGCGTTGACCCGGGACCACAGCCGCATGAGCAACTGCGCGGGCGTCATGGGAGAGGAGCCGATGCGGATGACGCTCGCGTCCTCCTGCATGGCGTTTTTGGCACGGGTCACGGAGTCACGGCAATACTGGATAACATACTTGGCGTCC
>CAZRLM010000235.1:0-2266 GCA_964600835.1 uncultured Oscillospiraceae bacterium | reverse complement strand
GAACAGACCGGGATGAATCTGCCCAAGCTGGACAGCACGGATGTCCCGACGGACATGGACCCGTTCACCGTGTTCGGTCTGTTCAACAAGAGCATGAAGGACGAAAACCGGATTGCGCTGTGCGAAGCGATGAAGGAGCTCTTTTCCATCAGCGCCGCAGTGCCTTCAGACTTTGACGGCATCCCCGTTCTCAATCCGCTGAACGCGACCTTCTATCGCTTCACCGGCGATCCGGACCGCGGCGAGCATGATGTGGAGAATCTGTGGGCGTGCTTCGCTGCGGCGCTGGCCTATGCCGATCATCCCGGCGAAAACACCGATAAGGACTTCATTCAGGCATATGACGCAGTGAAGGATTTGAAGGGAAACCGCTGGAAGCTCACGATGGGCTTGTACTGGGTTCGCCCATACGTTTATCTCAGTCTGGATTCCCGGAACAGGTGGTTTCTGACCGGCTCGGGAAGACTGGATGATGCGTCTGCCGACGCAATCAAAGCCCTGAAAGATATCCCCGATGGAGCCGCGTACCTTCGCATTTGCGCGCAATGCGATGCGCTTATCACCGCCGGAGGCAGATATAACAGCCTTGCCGCGCTTTCCTTTGACGCATGGAATATCTCCGAAGAAGTCAACCAAAAGCAGAAGCAGGATGCTCAGCAATCGGGCAAAAATGCAACAGACGCAGCACAGGCTGATCCTGACAAGGATGTTCGCCCGGTTCATTACTGGCTCTACGCGCCGGGTGAGAATGCTGCACAGTGGAAGGACTTTTTAAATCAGGGCATCATGGCGCTTGGCTGGAGCGCTTCCGGCGATGCCAGAAATTTCTCTTCCCGTGAAGCAATCAAAGACAAGCTGCGCGAAGCATACGGACAGGGCCCCATGATCAATCCATCGCTCGCCGTCTGGCAAATGCTGCACGATATGAAGGTGGGCGACGTGATCTTCGCCAAGCAGGGACGGCACAAGATCATCGGGCGCGGCGTCGTGATCTCGGATTACGACTTCGTGGAGGACTATCCGATTGAGGATTACGGCCATCAGCGGCAGGTGAAGTGGACGCATAAGGGCGAATGGGCATACCCAAAGGACAACGCGCCGATGAAAACGCTGACGGATATGACTGCCTATACCGGGATTGTCGATAGCCTGAACGACCTCTTTGCCGATGAATCGGGTGCAGAGGATGAACCGGAAACGGTTGAGCCGGAAATCACCTATCCCGCATATACGCCGGAGGACTTCCTCTCCGATGTCTTCATGAGCAGCGAGGACTATACCACGCTGGTTCAGCTGCTGCGCAAAAAGAAGAACGTCATTTTGCAGGGCGCGCCCGGCGTGGGCAAGCCCTATGCTGCCACGCGGCTGGCATATTCCATGATGGGCGTCAAGGATCAGGAGCGCGTCGCCATGGTGCAGTTCCATCAGAGCTATTCCTATGAGGACTTTATCATGGGCTTCCGCCCCTGCTCAAACGGCTTTGAGCTGCGCCAAGGCGCCTTCTACACCTTCTGCAAGAAGGCGCAAGACGATCCCGACAACGAGTACTTCTTCATCATCGACGAGATCAACCGCGGCAACCTGAGCAAAATCTTCGGCGAGCTGTTCATGCTGATTGAGAGTGACAAACGCGGCGGCATGGGGCTTCAGCTTCTCTATGCTGACGAGCGTTTCAGCGTACCGGCGAATGTGCTCATCATCGGCATGATGAACACCGCCGACCGCAGCCTCGCCATGATGGACTATGCGCTGCGCAGGCGCTTCGCCTTCTTTGAGATGGTGCCGGGCTTTGCGACGGAAGGCTTCCGCAGCTATCAGGAATCGCTTCACAGCGACCGGTTTGACCGGCTGATTGCCTGCGTGGAGAGCCTGAATCAAGCCATCTCCGAGGATGAATCGCTGGGCGATGGCTTCCGCATCGGTCACAGTTCTTTCTGCAACCTGACCCCTGAGACGCTCACGGAGAGCGACCTGACCGGCATCGTCCGCTTTGAGCTGGTGCCCCTTCTGCGGGAATACTGGTTCGACGAGCCGCAGAAGGTGAAGGACTGGACCGCCCGTCTGGAGAGTGCTGTCAAGTGATCCCGATTCAGAACATCTACCACATGCTCGCTTACGCCTTTCAGGTGCTGCAAAACCAGGGCTATCGCTCATTGGCAACGGAGCAATTTGATAACATTGCGGATCTGTGCGCGGCCATTCTCTGCAAAGGCGTGTCCGGTCAGGTGAAGCAAGGGCTTGGGCGAGCCTATATGCTCCGCATGGA
>CAZRLM010000234.1:1274-2302 GCA_964600835.1 uncultured Oscillospiraceae bacterium | reverse complement strand
GCGATCCGCGACCCGCTGTCCGGCCGCACCTATGTGTATCAGGCGATGCGTGTCACCGGCGCGGCGGATCCGCTGACCCCCGTGAGCGAAACCATGCCTGGCAAGCTGCCCCAGCGCAAGCTGGTGACGACCGCCGCGGCGGGCTATTCCTCCTACGGCAACCAGATCGGCCTGG
Source organism: uncultured Oscillospiraceae bacterium (assembly GCA_964600835.1). Lineage (GTDB taxonomy): Bacteria > Bacillota > Clostridia > Christensenellales > Aristaeellaceae > UBA11524. The sequence continues at coordinate 2,127 of CAZRLM010000234.1, read as the reverse complement.
CGACCGGTCTGGTGGACGAGGTGTATCACCCCGGCTACGCGGCCAAGCGCCTGGAGATCGGCGCGGTGGTGGGCGCGGCTCCGGCGGCGAACGTCCGGCGCGAAGTGCCCGCGCCCGGCGACCAGATCGTCCTGCTGGGCGGGCGCACGGGCCGGGACGGCTGCGGCGGCGCGACCGGCTCGTCCAAATCCCATAATCTGTCGTCCATTGAAACCTGCGGCGCGGAGGTGCAGAAGGGCAACGCGCCCGTCGAGCGCAAGCTGCAGCGGCTGTTCCGCGACGGCGAGGTGACGCGGCTGATCAAGCGTTGCAACGACTTCGGCGCGGGCGGCGTGAGCGTCGCTATCGGCGAGCTGGCCGACGGGCTTCTGATTGACCTGGACAAGGTGCCGAAGAAGTACGACGGCCTGGACGGCACGGAGCTGGCGATTTCCGAAAGTCAGGAGCGCATGGCCGTGGTGCTTGCGCCCGAGGAAGTGCCTGCCTTCCTGAAGGCGGCGGAGCGGGAGAACCTGGAGGCGACGGTGGTCGCGCAGGTGACGGAGGAGCCTCGCCTCCGCATGACCTGGAAGGGCGCGACGATTGTCGACCTGTCCCGGGAATTCCTGAACAGCAACGGCGCGGAGAAGCACACCCGCGTTGCCGCCGCCCAGGACGAGGTCAAGACCGTTGCCTTTGCGGGCAGCACGTTCGCCGAAAAGCTGGCGGACATGGTCGGCAACCTGAACATCTGCTCCAAGCAGGGCTTGGCGGAGCGGTTTGACGCGACCATCGGCGCGGGCACGGTGGTGATGCCCTTCGGCGGCGCGCGTCAGCTGACGCCGAATCAGGCGATGATTGCCAAGCTGCCCGT
>CAZRLM010000234.1:0-1264 GCA_964600835.1 uncultured Oscillospiraceae bacterium | reverse complement strand
CACGACGGACGCCGTGTCCGGCATGGCCTACGGCTTCCACCCGGAAGTGATGGCGCAGTCGCCCTATGAGGGCGCCTACGAGGCCGTGGTGGAAAGCGTGGCGAAGCTGGTCGCCGCCGGGTTCGATCACCGTCAGGCGTACCTGACCTTCCAGGAGTATTTTGAGCGCATGACCGAGGATCCTGCCCGCTGGGGCAAGCCCTTCGCGGCGCTGCTGGGCGCGTTCGACGCGCAGCTTGACCTGAAAATCGCGGCCATCGGCGGCAAGGACTCGATGTCCGGCACGTTTGAAAAGATGGACGTGCCGCCGACGCTGTGCTCCTTCGCCGTCGCGCCCGGCAAGGCGAGCCGGGTGATTTCCTCGGAGTTCAAGCGTCCCGGTCACGAGATTCGACTGGTCGCCTGCCCGGTGCATGACGCCGAAACGATGAAGGCCAACTGGGACGGCATTTATGAGGCGATCGGCCAGGGACAGGTGGTCGCGGCATGGGCGCTTGGCCTGGGCGGCGTGGCGGAAGCGCTGTTCAAGATGGGGCTTGGCAACGCCATCGGCACCCGCATTGACGACGACTATGACGGCGACCTGTTTGCGCAGCAGGCGGGCGCGATCCTCCTGGAATGCGAGGAGGGCTGCGCGCTGGGCGAGAAGGTCGGCGATACGATCCCCGACTGGACGATCGAGTACGAGGGCGAGCGGATTGATCTTGCGCCGATGCAGGAGCGCTACGAGAGCAAGCTGGACAAGGTGTTCAGCTATCGCGGCCATACCGGCGAAACGACGGAGAAGTTCTCCTTCAAGGCCGCAAGCCGCCCCGCGCCGGCCATCAAGACCGTGAAGCCGCTGGCGTTTATCCCGGTGTTCCCCGGTACAAACTGTGAGTATGACACCGCGCGCGCGGTGGAGCGGGCCGGCGGCGCGGCGGAGATTCAGGTGATCAACAACCTGTCCGCCGCGGGCATTACCGCGTCCATCAACCGGGCGGTGGAGATGATCCGCCGCAGCCAGATGATCGTCCTCCCCGGCGGCTTCTCCGGCGGCGACGAGCCGGACGGCAGCGCCAAGTTCATCACGGCGTTCTTCCGCAATCCCGCGATGAAGGACGCGGTCGCCGAGCTGCTGGAGAAGCGCGACGGCCTGATGCTGGGCATCTGCAACGGCTTCCAGGCGCTGATCAAGCTGGGCCTGGTGCCCTTCGGCAAGATCGTGGATACCGACGATCAGTGCCCGACGCTCACCTTCAATGAGATCGGCCGCCACCAGTCC
>CAZRLM010000233.1:0-2303 GCA_964600835.1 uncultured Oscillospiraceae bacterium | reverse complement strand
CTTTCCTTGGCCGTATCCTTTGCACTTAAGCCAAGTGCAAAGCCATAGGTCTTGAGGAGATCGTCCTTGTTGAGCTCCTTCAAGAGGTCTACGGTTTCCTGAAGATCTTTCTTAATTTCCTTAATTTCTTCGCTCATGTCCTCACCTCCTTGAACGAGTTGGATTTCTGTGGTAGAATCACATCGAAGGGAGGTGATTCTAATGGATAATGAATTGTTTAATAGCATTATCGAAAAAGCAGTCGCAGGAGCCATATTGCATAATAGTGAGTTCATAGAAACTGAATTAGCAAATGGATTGGACTATGGAGACGGCTGGGAGAAAGTATTGGCCCGTGCTGTTTGCAATGCTGTCAAGGTGTCCACACGGCTGTCTTTTCAAATGGTAATTGAATTTCTTATTCAGGACGGCGTTTTAGAAATTCATGAAGATGCTTTACAGCCGAACTTGCGTTTAATTCAGCGTGGTGAAAATCTTGACTATCCTGAGAAATAATCTCCATAATAAGTTCCTTTGGGCTCTTTTCCTCATTCGCTTCTGGGAAAGTTTCTACATCTTTCAGCATCGAGGCCAATTCGCCTGCCAGCGTTTTGGCCTCCTCAATTTTTGCTGCTAGCTGGGAGGCTTTCCTGGTTGCTTCGTCTACACATTTAAGCGTCCCTGGGATTTCAATAACTTTTGAATCCATTTTCTCACCTCCCGTCTAAGATCACATCTAAGTTTCTGAGATGATTATAACTCAGTAATTTAGATTTGTCAAGCATTATTTATCTATATTTCTTAGATTTTTGTATTGACTTTTATGCTGGTAATGTGATAAAATCATAAGCGAAAGGAGGTGTTGGCATGGGAAATAGCATTGGTGAAAGAATCCGGGAAGCGCGTAAAGAAAAGGCCCTCACACAGGAGGCGCTCGCAAAGCAAGCCGAAATATCAAAGAATTATATCTATCTGATAGAATCCGGAAGAGAAAATCCAGGAAAAAATGCGATCAGGGATATAGCAAAAATACTTGGGGTTGCTGAAAACTGGATTCTGACAGGGGAAAGCCCAAAGAACCCGCCAGAAAATGAATCTGCCGCATATGTGGAAGCGCTCTTGGGAACGGAAGAAAACCCTCTATACGATCTCATTATGGCAATAATGAAGACATATAGCGAGTTAAAGCCTGGAGATCAAGACGCCGTTAAATCTTTTGCTAAGAACCTGAGCGACAACATAAAAAAAGAAGACCGGGATTAACGCCCGGTCTTCCGCTTTCTGCGTATCATAATTGTATAGATCTGCTGTAAAAAAAGCGCATCTTCTTGTTCTTCTGCCATTTCTATGATTTGCTGCTTATAAATGTGCTTATAATCTTCTAATTTTGCGTATTTACCATCGCTATCGGTATGTGCCTGGATTGCGTTGCTCATATGTACCTCCAAAATTATTCCTGAATTTCCAGCATCAGGAACCAGTAGAGCTGTTCCAACGCTGCATCGTCGATTGCGTCGAGACGGTCTATGATCTCTTTCTTGATCTGGTCTCGTCTAATCATAAAATCATCACCCCATAAAAAAGATTGAATTTTGAATTTATTTGTGCTATTCTTGACTAGGCTGTATGCGCCTGTAAAGTTCCTTTACGATCATATACACGGCTCGAATAGCTCCTTCATCCAGGCATTTGAGCATCAGGCTTATGTGTGCAATGATCGGGCCTTTCTCCATGCGGTCCCCCTCCTTGTTTTGGATGGGTCCACATTAGCAAAATCAGCGTGCAATGTCCATAGTCATCTTGTTCCATCTTTGTTGCACGGTATTGCACGCCGTGGAACATCGTGCAATTATGTGCAATCCAGGTGAAAAGAGAGGTAAACCATGGGAAATCGCATAGAAAGAATCATGCAGGCAAAGCAAGAGCAAGGGCTGTCCGTCCAACAGCTATCTGATATGAGCAAGATATCCGCAAGCACAATAAGCCGGACGCTCTCAGGCAAAACCGCCCCGACGGAGTACACGCTCCGGATGCTGGAGGAGGTCCTGGGCCTATTAAATCAGCCAGAAGAGGACCCGATCATTGCCCGGGCTGCGGATGATCCTATCTTGCAGCGGTATTTGCTTATGCTGGAGGATCGGCTCAGCCGCATGAGGGCACATTACAATATGCTGCTTGCTGAGAAAAACAGATGGATCATTCTTTCCTTTGCCCTAAATATCATTCTGGTTGCGTTCGTGTGCACTGTGCTCACTTTCGATGTACTGCATCCAGACATTGGGTGGATACGCCGTCAGCTTGGGATAGGCGTTCAGCAATTTAAT
>CAZRLM010000232.1:0-2320 GCA_964600835.1 uncultured Oscillospiraceae bacterium | reverse complement strand
AGCCACAGCAGCCGTACCAATAGGGCTGGCCTACCATCCGCAGGCAGTAAGCCGCAAAGTGTTCATTGGTAAAAGGCGTGTTGATGCGTTCAGCCATTACTGTTCGCCTCCATCTTTCGTCGTATTGTCCTTGTTATCGCGGTCATGCAGCTGTTCCAGTACGGCTTTGAGCTTATCCGGCACAGGCAGACCGAGGTGCGCGGCGTTTTCCAGCAAGCTCACTCCTTCGTTGGACAAATAGAAACAAATGACCGCGCTGCGCAAGGCGTCGCCGGTGCCCACGACATGCAGATCGACAATGTGCGCCATACCCACCAGCAGGATAATGAGCACCTTTTTACAGATGCCCTTGAAGCCGACCGCCGAGGACAGCTTCTTGTCCGCCACGGCGCACATCAGACCGGTGATGTAGTCGATCACCATAAAGAAAATCAGCGCCGTCATCAACCCGTCCACACCTCCTACGAAATACCCGATCCAGCCGCCAATGACGGTGAAGGCCATCTGCACCTTGGCCCAGATGATGTCAATCGAAAAATTCCTCATACCAGATTCCTCCCATGTTTTGATATAGCAAAAGCGAAAGCCTTGTCAGCAGTCGCTTATGGCTGTTTCTCCCATCCAGCGGGATAGTCCGCCGGACTCCATACACAATGTGCCTGTACGCAGATGTAACGTTCACCACGGAAAGTCACCTTGTCTCCCACCTGATAGGCCGTGCCCGCGCCGGTAGGCTGTACGAATTCCGGCCATTCGTCATCCGGTTCAAGCGGGGTCACCTTCTTTTGTAGTTCCCGGATCGCTGCCCACAGGGCATTGATCTCGCCCTTGTAGTCGTAGTCCGGCTCCGCACCTTCGCGTGCCCGCATGGTCAAGTCCTGCCGTTCTTCATCGGTCAGTCTTCCTTCGATGTGGTACTGGTCAATACGCTTCAGCAGCGTTTTTAGGTCATAGTTCTTCATCTGAATGACCTGCTCGAACATTTCTTTCAAAAGAATCACCTCCGTCAGACGCGCACCCATGTGCCGCCTGAATTGTAGTATGGAACCACCTGCACCCACGCGCCGTTCAGCCGATACCAGACGGTGCATTGCCGCCAAGTACCGCCGTCCCGATACCAGACCACCGCGTCGATATAGGTCACGGTGAGCGTGCAGGATGTGACGCGGGCATAGTTGGTGGAGTAGCTGCTGCTGGATGAAGTTTCGCCGTTGTACAGCACCAATGCCGAATTGCCCGCTTCAAAGTACGCCTTCATTGCCGTAAACAGGGCGGCGTTTGTGCTGGCGTTCAGCGTGTGCGTCACGGTATTCGAGTAGAATTTGCCGGTCAGCGTTCCCAGAGTATCTCCGACCTGTGCCGAGCCACTCACGCCCGTGTTCAAACTCTGGTACTTTGCCTTGTGAAAGGTCAGCTTTTTACTGGATGATCCCGATCCTGCGCCGGAACAGGTAATGGTCAGCGCGATGCTCTGAATGAGCTTTCCTTTGAGCGCGCTCGCGCCATTAAATACCATCACGCCCACGCGGGATTTCGCCGCCGTCGTGCCTTGATACGCGCCTTGACACGCGCCACTGCTGCTACCCGTACTCCATGAGGACGAGCCGTACAGCGCGTATCCGATGGTCGAGCCGCTGTTGGCGGTCGCTGTAAATGTAGCCATTCAATCACCACTCCATCAGACCGGAACAAGGCAGATCTGCCCGTCCGTGCCGCTGCCGGGAAGCGACGTGGAATAGAAGATACCGAGGTTGGAAAGCGCGGCTTTCGCGCTACTTGCTCCAGTGCCGCCGTTGGCGATGGGCACAGGTGTTGCCATACCCGCGTGGAACACACGGTATGTGTAATAGTTGCCATTCACCACATCTCGCAGCACCACAGCGTTGTCCCGACTGGCCTCCGCGCCCGCGTTGCGAACCTCCAGCATCCTGCGATTGTTGCCCGTGCTGTCCTGCCATGAAGAAAAGGAGGACGCGCCGCCATAGCTTCCTTCAAATACCGTGCGGTTGGTGGTGTTGTTGTAGGTGGGCAGAAGGTAAATGGATGGATACAAATAGCCGGAAACGGACAGATTGCCGGTCATGGTATCGCCGCTCTTTTTGACCGCGCCCAGCTTTCCGCAGGCGGCTGAACCTGTGGTGGCTCCCGTGCCGCCCTGATCCACACCCAGCGGCTCCGCAAGCATCACCGGCCAGCCGAATTCCACCTTCCCGGCATTCTCCGCCACCTTCCCGAAAGCGATTCCGGAGCCGTCCTTGTAGAAATCCATCATGACCTGCTTGGTGCCGATGGACACCGTTTGCTCGATGTAATAGAAAGC
>CAZRLM010000231.1:0-2354 GCA_964600835.1 uncultured Oscillospiraceae bacterium | reverse complement strand
AAGTAAAACCAAAGGCAACACCGCACAATTCGTCGGCAGCGCTGGCGATGCCTTTTCCGCCATCTGCGGCTTGCGGAAATCTCGATTTACCTCCAGTAAACCTTCGATTTCTGCAATTGCATCTGATGCAAAATTCATTCGCTATCGCATCAACTCATTTGTGCGGTGTTGCCCAAACGCCGCCGCTCCGTTTTGTGGGGCGGCGGCGTTTTTTATGCCTTCATGGCGTGCGCGGCGGTCACGATGTCCCCGACGCCGCCGAGGACGACGCTGGGGCGGTAGGCGTAGGTTTTCAGCGTATCCAGGGTGGATACGCCGGAGAGCACCAGCACCGTGGACATACCGCTCTCCATGCCGGAGATCACGTCGGTGTCCATCCGGTCGCCCACCATCACCGCGTCGGCGGAGTGGCAGTTCAGCAGCCTGAGGCCGGTGCGCATCATCAGCGGGTTGGGCTTGCCGCAGAAGTACGCCTGCGTGCCGGTCGCCATCTCGATCGGCGCGACCAGCGCCCGGCAGGCGGGCGCGATGCCGTGCTCGATCGGGCCGGACACGTCGGAGTTCGCGCCGATCAGCTTCGCCCCGGCCAGCACCAGGTTGGTCGCCTTCGTCAGCGTGTCCAGCGAATAGGAGCGCCCCTCGCCGACGATCACATAGTCCGGGTTCACGTCGTTCATGGTGATGCCCGCGTCATAGAGCGCGTTCAGCAGTCCCGCCTCGCCGATGACGAAGGCGGAGCAGCCCGGCGCCTGCTCCTTGAGAAACGCGGCGGTGGCCAGCGCGCTGGTGTAGAAGTGCTCCTCCGGAACGTCCAGCCCCATGCGGGCGAGCTTCTGGTTCAGCTCCCGGGGCGTGTAGCCGCTGTTGTTGGTCAGAAAGAGGTACTCCTTCTTCTCCTCATGGAGCCACTGGATGAACTCCGCCACGCCGGGCAGAATGCAGTTGCCGTGGTAGATCACGCCGTCCATATCGCAGATGAAGCCGGCTTTCTGATTGAAGTCGATGGCGCAAGGATTCGTCATGGATGAATCTCCTTCCCGCGGGATGCGTTTTCATGGGTATGGGAGCTGGCGGCATGACCGCCCCCCGTTTATTATAGCAGATATTTCCCATGCGTGACCATAGACGCTGAAAAAAGACTGTGGGCGCTGGCGAAAGGCTTTGCACAGACGAAAAAACCCGTCTCCCTTGCGGGAGGCGGGCGTGAGAGTGAGAATTACTTGCAGGCGTCGATGCTTTCCTGGATGTGCGCCATCTTCTCGACGACGTACTCATCGTAGCCATAGCTCTTGCAGGTGGCGACCATGCTGTTCCACAGCTCCTCGAACTGCTCGTCGCTCTCGGCGTAGACGCACTGCCAGCTCCCCTGCTTCATCACGGGCGCGAACAGCGCGCGGTTCGCCTTGGCGGCGTCGCTCATCTCGGGGAAGGTCCAGCCGATCGCCACAGAGGGCACCACGGAGGCCTTGCCGGTCTTGCGATACAGGTCGATGCCGCTGGTGGCGCCGTCGGCGTACTCGGTGCTCCAGGCCTTGCTCAGCTCGGTGGAGTAGCGCTCCGCGTAGCAGGGCCAACCCTTATAGTTGTAGGAGTAAGTCTTGCCGGGGATCATCTGCTCGGTCTTGATGGTCTCATGGTTGAACTTGCTCTCGCCGTCCTCGTAGGTGCCGCCGCCGTTCTCAGCGGGCATCTGGGTGGCCTTGCGATCCTCCTGGCACTGCCAGCCGAAATCGGTCATGTAGGGGATGCCGTTCTCGTCGTAGTCCCAGCACAGACCCTTGGGGCCGTAGTTCTGCACGATGGAGCCTTCCTCGGTGCACAGCCACTCGATCAGCTCCAGGGCGCGCTCGGGATACTCGCAGTCGGCGCCCAGGCTCCACAGGCGGTTGCCGCCGGAGGTGGACACGGTCAGCTGCTGGGGTGCGGAATCTTCAATCAGGAAGGTGGTGTAACCAACCTTGTTGGCGGCACGCTCAGCGCTGTTGTAATTGTTGGTGATCCAGCCCCACAGCGTCATCAGATAACGGCCGCTGGAGAGCTTCTGAGTGTAGGTGTCGAAGTTCTGGGACACGGACTCGGGGTCGAACAGACCGGCGCGATACAGCTGGTTGTTCACCTTCAGCGCGCGATAGTACAGGCTGCCCTCCTCCAGCGGGTTGACCACGTCGCCGGTGGCGTAGTTCACGCCCAGGAAGTCGGCCTCCTTGTAGCCGTAGAAGGTCATCAGGTCCCAGGTGAACTTCATGACGCAGTCCTCCCAGTCGCCGAAGCCGCCGTAGGCATAGACCTTCTCGCCGTTCTCGTTCTCGGGCACGGCGTCCTGCAGCGCCTTGAGGAACGCGGGCAGGTCTTCG
>CAZRLM010000230.1:0-2411 GCA_964600835.1 uncultured Oscillospiraceae bacterium | reverse complement strand
AATATATTGATCTGCATTGACGAACCGTCCCCACGTCGGGTTATAATACCTGCTCCTGAGGTAATACAACCCCGTCTCCTCATCGTACACATACCCGCGATACCTGAACGGGTTGAGCGTACCCAATGTAGTTGCCAAGGTACCGGTTTTGCTTAGCGGTTTGCCCCACGCGCCGTACCTGTATTCTACCACCACGGTGCCGTTTGCGTCAAGCAGGGCGGTGACGTCGCCTTCCAGGTTGTAGGCGTTGGAGTAGAGCAGGCCATTGTAGGCAACCATGGCAGGCTTGTTCAGCACGTCGTAGAAGAAGTGCATGAAGTCGCTGCCGCGCGTCAGGTGGACGATGTTCTTGCCGTGGAGCGTGTACTCGGTTGTGCCGGTCGAGGTGGCGGTTTTCTGCACCCGCAGACCATCCTCATTGTAGAGGAAACTCACGGCCTCGTTACCGCGGCTCATGCTTTGCAGCTGGCGACCGTGCTCCCAGGTGTAGCTCCAGGTGCCGTCGTTCAGCGGGTTGCCAATCGCGTCGTAGGTAATGGGTACGCCGTTATAGGCTGTCAGCTTGTCCTTCCAGTTCGCGTCGCCGTAAGCGTAGGAGACGGTCTGCACCGGCGCGCCCACCAGACCCATGGTGAACGCATAGGCCGTCTTGCTGAGGATGTTGCCGCCCAGGTCGTAGGCATACTCCCAGGTCGTGCCGCTGCTGCCAGCCGTGGGGTCGAACGGGTCATTGACGCGGATCAGCTGGCCGATTGCGTCGTAGGCGTAGGCGACGGCTTGACTGCCGTTGCTGACGTAGACGATGTTCCCGTTCGCGTCGTAGCCATAGATCAGGTTCCCCGTGGGCTGGGAGATCGTCTGCACCAACGGCGACGTGCTGCCCGTGCCATAGCCACCCGGCACATAGGTATAATTCGTCACCAACGCGGCATTTCCTGCATTCACGATGCGGGTTGCAATTCGGCCCAGGTCGTCATAGGCGTAGTAGACCTTCCGAATTATACTCGTAGTCGAGCTGGATCGGCCGGTTTTCCGCGTCGTAGGCGAAGCTCGTGCCGTAATGCGTGTAGTTGGGGCCCTGCTGCTCGGTAAAGGTCGCCAGGTTGTTGTACTGGTCGTAGGTCACGGTGCCGGTGTACGCGTGCTCCGTGCCGTATTTCATGATGGTCTTGCGCATGGGGCGGTTGGCCGCGTCGTACTCGCTGCGCACGGTCACGCTTCGCGCGTTGTCCGTTACCTGCGCGACCTCGCCGTTCGCGCCGTAAAGGTAGGTAAACTGATCGCTCGTCTCGTCGTCAAACCGCACGCCGACCAGCCGTTTGAACGCGTCGTAGCGGTTGACTACTCGGCCGCCGTTGCCGTAGGTCACGCCCTCGACGGTCGCGTCGGGGTTGTAGGTGGTGAGCGACAGCTCCTGATTGCCGACCCACACGCGGGTGGGGCGATCCAACGGGTCGAAGAAGAAGCTGTACACTACGTCGTCCGCGCTGCTTGCGGAGGTGTTGTGCCGCACCTGGGTCAGCAGATCCCGCGTGTAGGCGTAGTTGTTCCGTTTGTTAAAGCTTTCTTCCCTGCTCACCGTCTCGCTGGTGTTTTTTTGCCAAAGTTGACAGTAAAAAAGGGTTGCCCCAGTGCGAAAGCAACCCTTTTTATGTGTTTTATTGGATTGAATTATTTCATTGGCATTATTCCTGTTGATGCTTCTACTCTCTATACCGAACGGCGTATTTCCGGCACCAGTTGATCGCAGCGTCCCTGAGCTTGGCTGCTTCAAATTTATGCCAACTCGGCATGAGATTAGCATGATCCATGTACCTTTTAAATACGCAATCAAAATCAAACTTAGAGGAAGAAAGGAATTCTTTTGTTAGATGCTGTAAACCACACTCCTTGAGAAAATCTTGTTCCAGTGCTACCATGTCGACTTTGCCAATCGGTATATACATCTGGCGTTGTGGCGTTACCTCCTCGTTTGCGATGCGAATAGCGTCCAAGCTCAGGTCAGTATTTTGAACAACCTGGTCATCCTTTCTGCTGTACCACCATAAAGTAGTGCTTTCATCCATTTCAAAAGGATACCAACGAAAATAGTATTGAAACTGATTGATCATAATCATCGTGCTTTTCTCCTCCTGTTAGTATGTCAATGTACCGCCATACCAAATGTGAAAGGTATGCGTGACATCATGATAATGACCGTACATACCAGAGCCATGGACTTCAGGCTGTTCATTGCCTTGGAAAATTACAGCAAGTGCTTTTGCTGCTCCTTGACTATTTGCATAAATCCCCCAGTTGCCACTCCCTAAATGTTCAAGCTGGCGTTGTGCATAGGACGAACGACTACGATCATACATAGGAAAGAATCGCCTTGGCGATCCGTTTCATGTTCTGAACAGCAGCGGCGAGGA
>CAZRLM010000229.1:0-2541 GCA_964600835.1 uncultured Oscillospiraceae bacterium | reverse complement strand
CTGAGCGGCCCCGGTCGGCTTTTGGTTCTTTTCGCCGAGTCGAAAAGAACGTCCTTACTAAAAAATACGGTTGGTAGAGAGGGCACCCGCTGGGTGCGCAAACAACCAGATTGCGTTGTGCCTACAAGGATTCCGCGCCTGCGGGCGCGGACAGGGAGCGACGGTCGCCTGCCAGGCTTTCCGATCGCTCCCTGCACTCCTTCGGGAGCTGCCCATCCCCATTCCTCCAAAAAAGAGAACGGTGCAGGAGCTTATCCTCCTGCACTCGTGCGCACATTTTACTTTTGTGTCACCCTGTTCACCCATTCGTTCAGCAGGAACAGCGCTCCCGCAAACAGCAGCATCCACCAGGGGAAAATACCAATCCCCGTGACCCCGGAAATCGCCCCCAGCAGCGGCGGCATCAGCGTTGATCCCGTGTACGCCGTCGCCATTTGCAGCCCCGTCGCCGCCTGACTTGCCGCTTTGCCGAACCGTACCGGCGTTTCCTGAATGGTGCAGGGGTAGACCGGCGCACAGCCCAGACCGATGATCGCCGCGCCCACCGCGCAGCCCGCATAGCCCAGCGGAAGAATCAGCACCACAATCCCCGCCAGCATCAGCCCGATTCCGCCGCGGACGAGCACCTTGCTGGACAGCTTCATCGCCAGAAATCCGTTCAGTCCGCGGCCGATCGTGATGCCCATTGCGAACATACTCGCGATGAGCGCCGCCTGTTCGGGCGACGCGCCCCGCATTGCCTCGGCATAGCTCGCCGTCCAGAGCATCATGGTGCTCTCCGCCGCGCAGTAGCAGAAGAACGACAGCAGCACCGCCTTCATGCCCGGCAGACGCAGCGCCTGCGTGTTCGTCATCAGCCGCGGCGCTTCCTCCGCCGGCTGCGCCCCCGCGTCCTTCCGCCAAAGCGGCAGCGATACCGCCAGGATCATCACCAGCAGCAGCTGAATCCCCACGACCACCAGATACCCGCTGCGCCAGCCGCCGCCGGACGCGATGCACGCCGACAGAATGCCGCTGCCCAGCGTCACCCCGACGCCCCAGAAGCAGTGCAGCCAGGACATATGCCACGCCTTGTAATGCAGCGAAACATAGTTGTTCAGCGCCGCGTCCACCGTGCCCGCGCCCAGGCCCAGCGGAACCGCCGCGACAAACAGCAGCCACGGCGCGGGCGCGAAGGCGTACCCCAGCAGCGCCACCGCCGTCGTCGCCACGGATACCAGCGTCACCCGTCCCGTGCCGAACCGGGCGATCAGCCGTGTGGACATCAGGCTGGACACAATCGTCCCGCAGGAGCAGATCATCGACACCACGCCCGCCAGTCCCATCGGCGCGTTCAGCGTCACACGCATCGCGGGCCACGCGGCCCCCAGCAGCGAATCCGGAAGGCCCAGCGATATGAAGGCCATGTAAATAACAGCCAGCAGCACCATGATTTCTCATTCCCTTTCCATCTGTATGCGGAATCCGGTTCAGTATAGCAGACGCGTTCGGCTTTTTCAAGAGGATTTCTCTGTTGACGCGGCGAATGATAGCATCAATCTCAAGCAGAAAATAAGGAGGAATCGCCCATGCCGATCGCCGCGCCGGACACGCTGCTGACCCGGCTCCGCGCCCAGTACGGGGACGCGCTGACGGAGGAAATTCTCGCCGGATTTGCCGTTCGCCGTCCCGTCACGCTGCGGGTCAACACCCTGCGGGCAAACCGCGCGCAGGTCGCCCAGGCGCTTACGGACGCGGGGATTGCCTTCGAGCCGGTGTCCTGGTACGACGACGCGCTGGTGCTCCCCCATGCCCGGGAGGACGACGTGCGCGCGCTGCCGCTGTATGAGGCGGGTTGGGTGTACTTGCAGGGCCTGTCGACCATGCTCCCCGCGCTGCTGGTCGATCCGCAGCCCGGCGAAACCGTGCTGGACATGGCCGCCGCGCCGGGCGGCAAAACGACGCAGCTTGCGGCGCTCTCCGGCGGTCAGGCGTTGATCACCGCCTGCGAGCGCGACGCGGGCCGGGCCGAGCGTCTGCGCTTCAACCTGACGCGGCAGGGCGCGGGCCGGGTGAACGTCCTCCGTCAGGACGCGCGGCAGCTCGATGATTTCTTCTCGTTTCATAAGATTTTGCTGGACGCGCCCTGCTCTGGCAGCGGCACGGTGCTCCTGTGCGAGGGCGAAAAGCCCCGGCGCATGACGCCCGATTGGCTCCGCCGCACCGCGCAGACGCAGCTCGCGCTGCTGCGTAAGGCAATGAAGCTCCTTTCCCCCGGTCATACGCTGGTTTACTCCACCTGCTCCATTCTTCAGGAGGAAAACGAGCAGGTGGTTCGCAGCGTGCTGCAAGACGGCGCAAAGCTCCTTCCCATCACGCATCCCGCCGCCGCCTGCCTCCCCCTCCTCCCCGTGACCCTCCCCGGCACCCTCTGCATCAAACCCACCCCCCTCTACGAAGGCTTCTTCGTCGCTCACCTCCAACGGTAGCGGGGGGGGGGGGGGCGGGGGCCCCCCGGGGCGGGCGGGGGGGCGGGGCCGCGCCGCGCGCGCACCCCCGCAG
>CAZRLM010000228.1:0-2569 GCA_964600835.1 uncultured Oscillospiraceae bacterium | reverse complement strand
ACCAGATACAGCACGCCGCCCTCCCGCAGCGCATGGGCCGCGTCGGCAAACATTTTATAGATCACCTGCTTGCCCGCGCGGATGGGCGGGTTCGTCACCACCGCGTCAAAGCGCCTGTCCGAAAGCGCCGCCATGCCGTCGCTCTCCACGCAGGTCACCGCCGCGCCGTTTCGCGCCGCGTTTTCCCGGCTCAGCTCCAGCGCCCGGCGATTCACATCCGCCATGACCACCTCGCAGGACGGGTTCGCCCGCTTCACGCTGACGCCGATCGCGCCCCAGCCGCAGCCCAGGTCGAGCACGTCGCCCGTGAGCGGCGGCAGCGCGTCCAGCAAAAGGCGCGTGCCCGCGTCCAGCTCGCCCTTGGAAAAGACCCCCGCGTCGGTCATGAATTGCAGCGTTTGCCCCCTGTAATCAAACGCGCAGGGAACGGGCCGCGACGCGCAGGTGGGATCCTGCGTATAATACTGCTCGCTCATGTCATGCCCTCCATCGCCGCGTCCCGGTACAGCGCGGCCGCCTCCGCGTCGGTCAGCTCCCGCCACGCTCCCGGGCGCAGCGCCTCGTCCAGCGTCAAGGAGCCGAACCGCAGCCGGTGCAGCGCCGTCACCTCATGGCCCACGGCCTCAAACATCCGCTTGACCTGGTGGAACTTGCCCTCGCGCACCGTTACCTCCGCGACGGAGCACGCGTCCTCCGCCGCAAGAATCTCGAGCCGCGCGGGCTTCGCGACAAAGTCGCCCAGGTCAAGCCCCGCCGCGAACGCTTCCGCGTCCCGCGCCGACAGCCGCCCCGTCACCGTCGCCCGGTACGTTTTGTCCACATGGCGGCCGGGGGCCAGCAGCCGGTGGTTCAGCTCGCCGTCACAGGTCAGCAGCAGCAGCCCCGTCGTATCCTTGTCCAGACGCCCCACGGGCATACAGCCCAGCGACGCGTACACCGGCGGCAGCAGCGACATCACCGTCGGCTGCTTCCTGTCCCGCGCGGCGGTGAGCAGCCCGGTCGGCTTAAAGAGCATCACATGGCGGACAAGCCGTCCGTCCAGCGCTTCGCCCCGCAGCGTCAGCCGCGCCGCGCGCTCGTCACAGCCCGTCGCCGGGTCGCGCATCGTCTTCCCGTCTACCGTCACCAGCCCGGCGCGCACCAGGTGCTGCACCTGCGACCGGCTGCCCGCGTCCAGCGCGACCAGCCAGCGATCCAGCCGGATCATGCTTTGCGCTCCGCCAGCCCGTCCACATAGGCGGCGGAAACCAGCTGCTTGAGCGGAATCGCCGGCAGCAGCAGCACGACCGCCGCCGCAGCGATCAGATACACGTTCCGATCCAGCGGCGGAAGCGAGAACCGGCCCTGTCCCAGATTCTTGACCGCCTGCATCAGCGCCGACGCGTACCCCATGCCCGTCGCGCCAGCCACCGCCGCAAAGGGCAGCAGCGCCGCCAGCGAAGTCAGCCACGCCAGCATCACGCCGCCCCGATGGCAGCAGGTCAGCGCCGCGTTCCCACAGGCAGCGGCATGGCGGCGTCCGGAATGGAACGCGAAGCCAACCAGCAGCGGGACAAGCGTCAGCGCGTAGAGCGCCGTCAGCAGCTTGATGCCGTTCACCGTGTTGCCCCCGCCCAGGCTGCTGATCGTCCGCAGGAGCGTGAAGCCGTCAATCAGGCCCTTGAAGGCGGAGACCGCCAGCCCGACGCCCAGGAAAAGCGGCGCGCCCCACAGGAGCATCAGCAACGTCTGCTTCAGCCCTGCAACAAACTTTTTGCCGTACTCCCGGCACGAAACGAGCGCCGGGGTGAACAGCCGCCCGCCATGGAGCGCGTCCCGCATGACCTCGGCGGCGTTTTGACGCGCCGGCGGCACGATCAGCACAAACAGCACGGCGGACAGTGCCGCGCCCGCCCGCGTCTCCTCCGCGGAAAGCAGCACCAGCGGCGCCAGAACCATCAGCCGGAGCACCAGCTCCAGCAAAAGAAACAAAAAGGTGTCAAGCGGATGCGCGCGATAGGCGCGCCACGCATTCTTCCACGCCATGGACAGCTTCATCCAAACGCTCCTTCCGGCCGCTTTTCTCCCGCGCGGCCTGTTCCGTATCGGTTTCATTATACAGGACATCGCCCGCAAATGCAAACCCCTTCGCGGTGTTTTTCCGCCCGGAAGGTATGTAACGGTTGGCACAATATCGGCGCGGCGCTTGATTTGTTTCACAAGATTGGTTATACTACTGATGCTGGGGAAGATTGGCCGACGCGCCCTTTCCCCTGCTCCAAAGAGCAAGAAACGCAACGGCAAACGCCGAAAGGAGCGCAATGATGCAGCAGCCCCGGAGAATTGTGCAGGCCCTGCTGGAAAATATCGGCAAGGTCATCGTCGGCAAGGACGAGGTCATCGAGTACGCGCTGATCGCGCTGCTCTGCCGCGGCCATGTACTCATTGAGGACGTGCCCGGCGTGGGCAAGACGACGCTGGCCAGCGCGCTGGCCCGGTCGCTGGACTGCTCCTTCCGCCGCATCCAGTTTACCCCCGACCTGATGCCCTCCGACGTGACCGGCTTCACGCTGGTCAGCTTTCAGACGGG
>CAZRLM010000227.1:0-2569 GCA_964600835.1 uncultured Oscillospiraceae bacterium | reverse complement strand
CAGGAGGGCCGAACGGCCCTCCTGGCGAGGGAGTCCAGAGGGGGCAGCGCCCCCTTTGGTGGGGTGCAGGGGCAAAGCCCCTGCCAGCGCCCCCTCTGGCGGGGTGCAGGGGCAAAGCCCCTGCCTACTCGTCGAGTTTGACGGGGAGGTCGGTGTCGGTGAAGGGGCCTTCGGTTTCATAGGTGGTCAGGTTGATGGACGAGGAAGCAGACGCGACGGATTGCAGGTTAATCGTCATGTAGCCCTCCTCGTCGAGGGTGAGCAGCATCTGCTCGCCGCAGCGCGTCATCGCGATAACCTCCGTCTGCTCGCAGCGGCTGCGCCGCGCAAACTCCGTCGCAATGTCCGCCCGGCCCCAGAAATGCATCGGGATCAGCAGCCGCGGCTTCACGCTCAGGATGAAGTAGTTCGCGCCCGCGTCGTACATCCGGCCCTGGCGCGGATCAACCGGGAAGAACGCCAGGTCGATCTCCTCCGCCATGATCGGATCGACTGCCTTTCGGAACGCCTCGTCCGCCTCGTCAATCTCCCGGACGGTGCTTTCGTCCCGCCAGTGCCAGAAATTCAGGTCGCCCGCGTGGAACACATGGAACCCGTCCACGTCCACCAGGAACGACACGCCCAGATCAGTGGAGTCGAACGTTTTGACCGAAACGCGCGGGCTGAACCGCCGTTCGTCCCCCGGGTTCATTCGCTTGCCCGGCGTGCCGATCGGCATATCGCCCGATACCATGCACGTTACCCGCGGCAGCTTGCTCCACTCCTTCACCACCGCGTCCAGATGATCCGGATGCTCGTGGCTGACAAAAACGTAGATTTCGTCGTAGCGCGCCAGCGTGTCCGCCGTGATTTGCTTGTCCTCCGGCAGCTCGCCGCGCTCTCCGCGCCAATAGTCAAAAATCAACAGCACGCCGCCCTTTGCCACAGAAAAGCCGCTGTGGTAATAGTAGGTGACGTTTACCCGTTCCTCCAAGGAATGAGCACCTCCGTAAACAGAAATCATGCCCTGCGCACAGGCGCAATGGACTGGCGCATCCGGGCCGACAACGCGTCCGCATCCGGACTGTCCACCTGTCCCGACGCGAAGCCCGCTTTTCCCGCGCTGCGCTTGAATATCTATCAAAAGCCGCCCGAGTGGCAGGCGGCGGAAGCTCTTGCTGTTCACTTATGCCTATTATGCCACGCAAAACCCTTTTTGTCAATTCTTTCGACAATTTTAGACGGGTAAACCCATTTTTCTTGCAATATATTATTAAAATTGACGATAAATTCCCACTTTTATACCAGCAAGGCGTGCTGATCCGTTCCGGTCGCCTCGGGGAGCGGAACGCCCATCAGCGCCGCGACGGTAGGCGCGACGTCCCGCATCGCCATTTCGGGCAGCCATACGCCCGCCCGAACCCCACGTCCGCGCACGGCGAACAAGCAGTTTTCCGCCGGATGTCCCGGCCCGAAGCCGTGGGTTGCCTTCTCCCGCTTCGCCTGCGGAAGCCCGTCGGAAAACACCACCTCCGGCGCGGCCTCCACGGCAAAAGCGACCTCCGGCACACAGCCCAGCGCGTCCAGCTCGGCGCGGCTGTACACATGGGACACGCCAATTTCTGCGCCCGCCTCGCGCAACAGCGCCTCGGCGCGCTCCGTCTCCTTGCTCGGAAAGAGGTACGCGCTCATGCCGTTGGACTGTACCCGCGCCGCGTCGGCCAGCCCGTGCGCCGTCAAATAGTCCGTCAGGCATACGGTTTTCGACACGTCCGCCTGGCCGTGGTCGCTCACCAACACCATCAGCGCGTCCTCCATGCCGGGCGTTTCGCGGATGGTCTGCCACAGCGCCGCCACCCGCTGCCCCATGCGCGCCTTCGCCTCGGCGGTTTCGGGGCTGTTGACGCCGGTGTGATGGCGCGTCTCGTCCACGTCGACCAGGTGGATGGCAGTCAGCTCCGGCTGACGCGCGCGGATCACGTCCTGCGCGAGCGTGACGGCATAGTCGCTCAGATGCGGCTCGTGAATGCTGACCCGCTCCCGGCCGTGCTTCAGCTCCATGTGGAGGATCCAGGGCGCGGTACCATACCGCAGCATTTTCAGCACCTGATTTTCCCCCGGCAGCGCCAGCACCTCGGGAAAGTTCCAGCGGATCGCCGGATGCTTGCCCGTCACCGGCCAGAGGATCGACGCGCACCGCCCGCCCGCGCGCTTCACCGCGTCAAACAGCGTGTCGCGCGTGACCTGCGCGCGCTCCCAGTACCATGCGCGCATTTCCGCCGCCTTGCCCGGCTGGAACGGCTGATTTTGCCCGATGCCGTGCTCCGCGGGCGTACAGCCGGTGATCAGCGTCGTGTGCGCCGGGTACGTCAGCGCCGGAAACACCGTCTTGACGCGCTTACACCCCGCCGCGTCCGCCAAAAACGCCCCGATCTCCCCCTGCTCTCCCCAATCCTCCTCGAACATCGCGTCCAGCGACACTAAAACAACCTTCCTCATCACAACCTCCTTGCAGGGGCGCTGCCCCTGCACCCTGGCCCGGGGGCCGGGCGGCCCGCCAGGTCCACCCCCCCAGGGGGGGCTTACGGGT
>CAZRLM010000226.1:0-2605 GCA_964600835.1 uncultured Oscillospiraceae bacterium | reverse complement strand
TCCTGAGATGGGAGAGGTTCCCGTCACTGTCATATTCATAGGAGGCAGTAAATCCATCCAGCGTCCTGATCTCCTTTAACCTCCCTGCCGCTGTGTAGGCGTACTCTGTAAGGACTTTTCCCCCATCATCTGTAAGGCTTGCCATGCGTCCATTTTCATCATACCCATAATACAGGGTCTTTCCGCTCACATCGGTAAGGCTCTTCAATCCGCCATTTTGATAGTAAGCACAGGAAATGACAGGCCTTCCGCTGCTCCACTTCTTAAGGAGCTTCCCATCCGGGCGGTAGAGATAGGTGTAGCAGAAGCCCCCTGCCACAGATTTCTTTAGCTGCCCAAGGTCGTCATACTCCCATGTGCCTGTCACATGGCGGTTTCCATCTTTATCCGTGCAGGCCTGTAAGACAGGCTGCCCGTATACGTTATAGCGTGTCTCTGTGACCGTTCCCTTACGGTCTGTATGTTCTGTCTGTCTGCCTTCCTTATCATAACGGAAGGTCTCTGTATTTCCAAGCTGGTCTGTAACAGCGCAGACTTTCCCCATGCTGTTGCAGGCATAACGTATCTTTCCGCCTCTGGCATCTACTGTTTCCGTGATATTCCCTGCCTGGTCATAGGCATACTGCTCCCGTCCCCCTTCGGCATTGCTGATCCCGGTGATCCTTCCCCAGGCATCCATCTGATAAGCTGTCCGGCCTCCAAGGCCGTCCTCCACGCCTGTGATCCTTCCCCTTGCATCATAAGCAAGCTTCTGGGCAGGCCTGTCCTGCCTCCTGCTCCCTGCTGTGAAGGCTTCAAGCATTTCTCCCTGCAGGCCATAGCGGAAACCTGCTTCAATACCATCCCCATCCCTGCTCCGGATACGGTTTCCCCTGATGTCATAACTATTCTGTTCCTCAAGCACATGGTTCCTGTATCTCTCTGTCAGATTTCCTCGGATATCATATTTATAAACAGTTTTCCCGTAATGCTCTTCTTCTCCGCCCACCGGAAGGAGCTGCTTCTGCTCTGTCCTCCTGTCGTTCTTATCATAGACAAGCTCAAATACAGGCCCGTCAAGCTCTTCCATATGCGTCAGCCTGTCTTTTAAATCATAATCATAGGAGAGCTCCCTTGCCTGCCCGTCCCTTCCTGCCTGTTTTACAGAAATGATATTTCCTGCCCTGTCATAAGTGATGCTGGTTAAGCGGTCTATGTCATTCTTCTTATCCTCCACACGCTCTGTAATGAGCCTGTCCCTGTCATCGTAGCTGCGGCTGATATGATAGCCCTCCGGGGTGGTGATGCTGGTACGGTTTCCGTTGGCGTCATAAGCATAGCCGGTAACTGCTGTCATAAATGCTTTAGATGTATTTGCTGTATTTTCCGTAAGACCGTCATCTATAAGCTCGCTCTTTTTTACCAGCCTTCCTGCACGGTCATAGCTGTAACGTATCTTTTTAAGGACTGCCCTTGTCCCTGCCTGTACGCCATTTTCGGAAAGCCCTTCTCCGCTCCTTATGACCTGCTCCTCATAAGTCCGGTTGCCTCTGGCGTCATACTGATAGGATATCCTTGCCCCAAGTCCGTCCTCCACACGCACCAGACGGTTTCTTGCATCATAAGTAAAGGCCAGTGTCAGGTCTTCCCCTGCTTCCAGCAGCTCCCCTTCTGCCCCATAGCTTCCGCCATGCCTTATTTCCTTGATGCGGTTTCCGTTGTCGTCGTATTCGTAAGTAGTCTTTCTGTAGCTATCCTCCCCCACAGGCACAAGTTCCCTGATAAGCCTTCCATTCAGGTCGTAAGTATAATAAGCGCTGCATCCCTTCTCATCCGTCTTCCGGACGCAGTTCCCCCATAAATCATATCTGTAGGTGTTTTCCAGGACACCGTCAGGGCCTGTGACGGAAGTCAGGCGGTTCCCCTCATCGTAGGCATAGCTCCATCCTTCCCCGTCGTCTGTCCCGGCATCATACTGCTTCGGCAGCACATGCTTGATGCGGTTCCCTGCCCCGTCATAGAAGAACCTCTCCACGCCGCCGTCAGGGTAATGGATGCGCAGTAATCTATTCTCCCCGTCATAATCATAACAGATACCCTCCCCGTCCTTCGTCCTTTCCTCATAGGCATTGGGGTGGACTTTCTTTAAGATGTTTCCTTCCCCGTCCCGCAGCAGCCTTTCATGGCTCCCGTCGGGATGAATGGTGTCCGTCAGCCTGTCAAGGAAGTCATATCTGTAGTCTGTCCGCTTCCCCTCTGTCCCCTTCCACTGCAGGGGGGTATACATGGAAAGCTTCCTTCCCATACCGTCATACAGGAAGTGGGTCTCATTCCCTTCCCCGTCACGCTCCATGGTGCGCCAGCCGCCCCGGTTGTAGGCATACTCCCACCGTACCGCCCCGTCATCCTCTGAAAGCTTCCTTCCGTTCCTGCTGTATTCACACTTAAGGAGCGTACCGTCACTGTAAGCTGTCAGGGACGGATAGGCGCAGTCCTCCTCATAGCGGTAGAAGGTCTCATGGCCTTCCCCGTCAGTTTCCTCAATAAGGCGGCCTTTGGGATCATAGGCATAGGACTGCTCCAGGAAATGTCCTTCCGCTGTCTTTGTCCTTCTTAAGGTCAGGTT
>CAZRLM010000225.1:0-2616 GCA_964600835.1 uncultured Oscillospiraceae bacterium | reverse complement strand
GTGCTTTTTCCTCACAGCCCGAGCTCCTTCTTGTACTTCTCAAACTCCGCGTCGCTGCAGTGGATGAAATGCCCGGGCTTGATCTCACGCAGGCTGGGCTTATCCACGGAGTAGTCGTGCGCGCGGGCAGGGACGTACTCGATGCGGACGCGCTGCTTCTCGTAGTGCGGATCCGGATAGGGGATGGCGCTGAGCAGCGACTTGGTGTAGGGGTGCAGCGGATGCTCGAACAGCTCGTCGGAGGTGGTCAGCTCCATGATCTTGCCGTAATACATCACGGCGATGCGATCGGAGAAATACTTGACGACCGACAGGTTGTGGGCGATGAACAGAATCGTCAGGCCCATCTTGTTGCGCAGGTCGTTGAGCAGGTTGATCACCTGCGCCTGAATGGACACGTCCAGCGCGGAAATCGGCTCGTCGGCGATGATCAGGTCAGGCTGCATGACGATGGCGCGGGCGATGCCGATGCGCTGCCGCTGGCCGCCGGAGAACTCGTGGGGATAGCGATCCGCGTGCTCGGGCACCAGACCGACCAGCTCCAGCATTTCGTTGACCTTCTGGTCGATGTACTTCTTGTCCTTGATGCCGCGGATGACCAGGCCCTCGGAGATGATCTCGCGCACCGTCATGCGGGGGTTGATCGACGCAATCGGATCCTGGAAGATCATCTGCATCCGGGTCATGATGTTGTCCTTGGCGGCGACGTCCATCTCGATCTTGTACTTCGCCTTGCGCTCTTCCAGCGCTTCGCCGGTGAGGTGCTTGCAGTCCGCCTCGAACGCCTCGGTCAGCTCGGCCTTGCGCCGCTCGCGGTACATCTCGATGCACTTGCTCTTTTCCACGCTGGATTCCAGCGCGTTGTCGCGCACCTCGCTGATCCGCTTGCGGAGCGCGGCTTTCATCTCGCGCACCTTATCGTTGTACGCCTGCTCCAGCTCGGCCTTCTTCCCGGGCTGCTGCTTCACCTGCTCCTGGAGCGTTTCCTTCATCTTCGCGATGGCGGCCTTCTGCTCGTTACGCAGCTCGCGGATGAGCACCGGCGCGCCGTTCTGCGTGGAGGAAATGCGCAGGCCCTGGAAGTATACGTCGCCCTCGGTGGGGTCGTAGAGGTTGATGATGGTGCGGCCGGTGGTCGTCTTGCCGCAGCCGCTCTCGCCGACCAGGCCGAACACCTCGCCCTTCTTGATGGAGAAGCTCACATCATCGACGGCGCGGTTGACATAGTCGCCGCTGCGGAAATACTGCTTCAGGTGCTCCACGCGCAGCAGCACGTCCGCATCCTCCTGGATGCCGGCGGACTCGCGCTTGGCCAGCAGGTACTTGGACAGCACGACGGACAACACTTTGGAGAGGATCAGCAGCACGATGCCCGCCACGAAGATGAACGGGTACTGCGCCACAATGCGCCACAGCACGGCAAAGCCGCTCACGGGGGCCTGCGCGTCCGCGGTGCCGACCAGCGTGGTGAGGAAGCTGTCCAGCTTCGTTTCAAAGCTGCTTTCTTTCAGCTCCGTCTGACGGGCGCGCACGGCGGTCATCGCGCTGGACAGGGAGCCGTCAAAGCCGGCATTGTTCAGTTGTCCGCCCAGCGCCTCGGTCACGATCGCTTCCTCGGGCAGCGAACCGTCGGTATAACGCGCCGCCAGCGTTTCATAGGCGCTGTGGAAGAAGCCCGCCACGTCGGCCGCCTCGCCGGCCTGCTTCTTTTCCGCCAGGGCAGCGAACTCGTCCAGCAGGTTGGCGCTGCTCTCCGCCTTCTCCCGCTGGATCACCTCGGGCAGCTTCGCCTGGTAATCCTCATAATTGAAGGTGGCGGTCAGGTAATCCTTGGTCGAGGCAATCTCGTTGCCCGCCTCGGTGTACTGCTTGACCATCGCCTGAACGGTGAGCACGAACTCCTGATAGGTGCCCATTTCCTCGCCGTGCTCGGCGCTCAGGTCGGCATACATCGTTTCCAGCTGCTCGGAGCAGGAGGCGGACAGCAGCTTCGCCAGCTTGCCCTTCTTGCCCGAGGGCTTCGTGAAGCTGTCCAGATACTCAATGGCCTCGGACAGCTCCCGCGTGTCGCTCTGGTCGCCCAGCTCGGCGTAGCGCTCCAGGAAGGCGGCGTAGTCGAACCCGTTTTCATACCGGGCGATCACCGCCTGGGCGGCCTGCTCCCGCAGGGACTTCTCGCCCACTGCCGCGCGGGCGGCAAAGTCCGCGTAATAGGGCCGGGCCGCGGTGGCGCGGGTCTGCACGCCAAGGGTCTTGTCCTGTACAATATCCGCCATGGCAGCGTAGTTGACACGGTCAACCCGCACGGTGTCCAGCGCGTTCGTTTTCACGCCGGAGGCATTCAGCATGGCCGTCATGCTGTTGCGGGCCGCGCCGCCGGTGGTCAGCAGGTAGAACCACATCACCAGAGACGCGATGATCAGCACGATGCCCGTGATTTTGAGGATATTGGAAATCCGCTTGACGATTTTCACGCCTCGTCGCCTCCCTTCGCTTCCTTGCGTTTCATGCGGTTGATCCGCTCGGTCACGATGGCCGGGGGATCCACATGGGGCGCATTCGGATGCAGCAGCCAGGTGGCGGCGGTGTGCGTCGGCGTGATTTCAAACATCGGGG
>CAZRLM010000224.1:0-2635 GCA_964600835.1 uncultured Oscillospiraceae bacterium | reverse complement strand
CGGGCTTCTCCGTGGGCGTGGTCGACCGGGAAAGGATCATCGACAACACCGCCATGCGCCCCGGCGACGTGATGATCGCGCTGCCCTCCAGCGGCGTGCACTCCAACGGCTTCTCGCTGGTGCGCAAGGTGTTCCGGATCGGCGAGGGCGGGGAGAACCGCGCCTACGCCGAGCTGGACAAGCCCCTGTGGGAGACGCTGCTCACCCCGACGCGCATTTACGTCAAGCCGGTGCTGGCGCTTCTGCGCGAGATTCAGCCCCGGGCGATCAGCCACATCACCGGCGGCGGCTTCTATGAGAACATCCCGCGGGCGCTGGGCGAGGGCTGCTGCGCCCGTATCGAGCGCAAGGCTGTGCGCGTGCCGACGATCTTCGACATCATCGCGCGGGAGGGCGACATTCCCGAGCGTGATCTGTTCAACACCTACAACATGGGCGTGGGCATGACCGTGACCGTCGCCCGGGAGGACGCGGACAGGGCGCTGGCTCTGCTGAAGGAAAACGGCGTGCCGGACGCGTACATCCTGGGCGAGATCGTCGCGGGAGAAAAGGGCGTGCAGCTATGGTAAGGACGGCGGTGCTTGTCTCCGGCGGCGGAACCAACCTGCAGGCGATCATCGACGCGAAGGCGGAAGGCAAGCTGCCCCATGTGGAGCTGTCGCTGGTGATTTCCAGCCGCGCGGACGCCTTCGCCCTCACCCGGGCGGAGCGGGCGTCCATTCCGACCGCCGTGGCGCACAAGGAAAAGGGCGAGGCGATCGAGGCCTATGGCGAGCGTCTGCTGGCGCTTTTGAAGGAGAACGGAATCGAGCTGGCCGTGCTGGCGGGCTTTTTGACGATCCTGCCGGAAAACGTCGTTCGGGCGTATGATCATCGCATCCTGAACATCCATCCCAGCCTGATTCCGTCCTTCTGCGGCGCGGGCTATTACGGCCTGCGCGTGCACGAGGCGGCGCTGAAGCGGGGCGTGAAGCTCACCGGCGCGACGGTGCATTTTGTCAACGAGATTCCCGACGGCGGCGAGATCATCGCGCAGAAGGCGGTCGCCGTCGAGCCGGGCGATACGCCGGAAACGCTGCAAAGGCGCGTGATGGAGCAGGCGGAATGGCAGCTGCTGCCCCAGGCGCTGGAGGACGTCGCGGCGCGGCTTGAAGAGCAAGAGAGATAAACGGGAGGAGAAAGACCATGCAGACGCAGGACCTGAACACCCTTCTTTCCGGCAATGAGTATCCCGGCCGCGGCATTGTGCTGGGGTTGAACGAGGCGGGCGACAAGGCGATCGTCGTGTACTTCATCATGGGGCGGAGCGTCAACAGCCGCAACCGCGTCTTTGTGGAGAAGGACGGCGGCATCGTGACCCGCGCTTTTGACGAGAGCAAGATGGTCGATCCCAGCCTGGTCATCTACGCGCCCGTGCGCGTGTTTGGGGACGATACCATCGTCACCAACGGCGATCAGACGGATACCGTGTACGATTACCTCAAGAAGGGCTATACCTTCGAGGCCGCGCTGCGCACCCGCTGCTTTGAGCCGGACGCGCCCAACTATACGCCCCGCATCAGCGGCATGGTGGTTCGGGAGAACGGACGGATGGCCTACAAGCTGTCGATTTTGAAGAGCGACGCGGGCGATCCCACCGCGCCCCAGCGGTACTTCTTCGAGTACACGCCCAAGGCGGGAATCGGCCACTTCATCCACACCTATCGCTGCAATGGCGACCCGATTCCCTCCTTCGAGGGCGAGCCGGAAAAGGTGGCGCTGAGGGGCGACATTGACGAATTGACGCAAAACGTCTGGGCGCATCTGAACGCGGACAACAAGGTGTCCCTGTTCGTGCGGTTTATCGACGTCAAGACGGGCGAAACGGAAACGCGCATTGTGAACAAAAACAAGTGACGGACGGGGGGAAGCACCGATGATGACGCGTATCTCGCTGCCTGCGGTGACGGTGATCGGCCTTGAGGGCGAGAACCGGGCGGGTGAAAACGTGGTCGCCCGCCTGTGGGCGGAAGCCAACGCCCGGTTTGCGGAGGTCGCGCCGCTTGCGCTGCTGGACGCGCAGGGCCGTCCGGCGGGCGTTTGGGGCGCGATGAGCGACAGAAGCCGCGCCTTCAAGCCCTGGGAGAACGGCTTTACCGAGGGGCTGTATCTGGCAGGCGTCGCCTGCCGGGACGGCGCGGAGCCGCCTGCGGGCTGGACGAAATGGGTGCTGCCCGCGTCCGAATACGCGGTTTATCCCAACACCGGGGACGACGCTTTTGAGCGGGGTCTGGCGCAGCTGCAAGCCGAGGGGCTGTCCCTCGTGGGCGCCGCGCAGGACTTTACCGACCCCGCCGCCGGTCAGACGTACATCTACTATCCGGTTCGCAGACTGTGAGGAGGAACAAACATGGCGAATGAAATTCAGCTGAAATACGGCTGCAACCCGAATCAGAAGCCCAGCCGCATTTATATGGAGCAGGGCGAGCTGCCCGTGACCGTGCTCAACGGCAAGCCCGGCTATATCAACTTCCTGGACGCGCTCAACGGCTGGCAGCTCGTCAGCGAATTGAAGCGCGCCACCGGCCTGCCCGCCGCGGCAAGCTTCAAGCACGTCAGCCCTGCCGGCGCGGCCGTCGGCCTGCCGCTGAGCGAC
>CAZRLM010000223.1:0-2644 GCA_964600835.1 uncultured Oscillospiraceae bacterium | reverse complement strand
TGTGAATGCTAAAATGGACTTGAGCCACTTTGGGTAAAATGCCAACGAATATTTGAGCCACCGGACTATATGCCCTACAATAGTCACAGCACTATTGGAAGGGGCGTTGAAAGGTGGTTACAACCTTGGATGTTTACAAGGAGATTCGTCGGTTGCAGTTGGAGGGCGTGACCAGCCAGCGCACAGCGGCGAGACGATTGGGGATCTCGCGGAACACGGTGAAGAAATACTGGGAAGGAGACAACGTTCCGTGGGAGCACAAACCCTACAACCGTGATGCGACAGTCATGACGCCCGAAGTGGTTCAGTTCGTGAAGGACTGCCTGGATGAAGACGATGCCGTCAATATCAAGAGGCAGCGACATACGGCACGCCGGATATACCAGCGGCTTGTTGAAGAACGCGGCTTCACAGGCAGCGAATCCTCCGTGCGCAACCTTGTACACGACATGAGGGCGGCACGGAGAATCAGTCAGGTTTTCATCCCACTGCGATTTGCGCCAGGGGACGCGATACAGATCGACTGGGGTGAGGCCACGATCATCATGGACGGTGAAAAGGAGAAGGTCAACCTCTTCTGCGCCCGTCTGTGCCACAGCTGTGCGCCCTATGTCATAGCGTACAAGCGGCAGAATCTGGAAAGCTTTCTGGATGCCATCATCCACACGTTTCAGTACTTTGGCGGCGTTCCCCGGCGTCTCATTTTCGACAATGCCAGAGTTGCGGTGAAGAGCGGCTTTGGTGCTCAGGCCGCAGCCCAGGATGATTACAGCCAACTGGCTGCCCACTATGGCTTTGAGCCGGTCTTCTGCAATCCCGCTTCCGGCAACGAAAAAGGACTGGTTGAGAACCTGGTGGGCTACATTCGCCGCAACGTCTGCGTCCCGCTGCCCCGGGTGAAGAGCCTGGATGAACTGAACGCGAAGCTGCTGGCAAAATGCACTCAGTACCTGAATCACCAGATTGAGGGCCGTCCCGACAAGGTCGGCGTAATGCTGAATGAGGACCAGGCAGCCTTGCAGCCCATGCCCCGCTATACGCCGGACATCTCCAAGAAGGTGTATCCCACGGTTGGCCGGTATTCCACGGTTCTATTCGAGACGAATCACTATTCCGTCCCCTGCAAGTATCGCGGCAAGGCAACCACGGTGAAGGCTTATCCGAACCACATAGAGGTTTGGATTGAAGGTACCATGGTTGCCCGGCATGACCGGCTCTTTGGGCGTAAGGAAGAATCGCTGGACTTGCAGCATTATCTCCCGATCCTCGCTCAGAAGGGGCGTGCAATACGCTATGCCCGGCCTGTGCAGAACGCCGTTCCAGCCCAGTTTATTGATTGGCTGGAATGCCAGGAACTTACAGCCAAGGAGATCGTGGAAATGCTGACCCGGTGTCTGGAAGTCGGCTACATTGCTGTTATGGCCGGGATCGTGTCTGCGAAAGAACAGCCGGCAATTCAGGATGCCGTTACCGTTCCTCCTGTGGATCTCGAGGCGTATGATTCCCTGTATGGAAAGGGGGCTGCCGTCTCATGATTGACCACAGAGAAGAGCAGATAAAGCTGCTGTCCAAGCAACTGAAGCTGCCTACATTCGCCAATTACACGGATATCCTGCGCCAGGCCAAGCCCAACGCGGATTTCAGTGATCTGCTGCTGGATCTGCTCATGACTGAGGCAAATGCGCGGCAGGAGAACCAGAACCGCAGGCGTCTCAAAGCCGCGGCGTTCCCTTACCAGAAGACCTTGGACGATTTCGACTTTACCCAGCTGAACGAGAGCGTCACTCCGGTGTTCATTCAGGAATTAGCATCCTGCAAATTCATTGATGAACACAAGAACATCGTCATGATTGGCAATCCCGGAAGGGGCAAGACTCACATTTCCATTGCCATTGGACTGAAAGCCTGCCTGCAGGGATATCGGGTTCTGTTCAAGAACGCCGGAAGCCTTTCCACAGAACTGACGGAAGCCCGTGACGCATACCAGTTGGGTCGCATTGAACGTCTGCTGGATAAGACGGATCTGCTGATTCTGGACGAGCTCAGCTACATGAGTTTCAACAAATACGAATCTGAGCTGCTCTTCAAGGTCATCTCTGACCGCAGCGAAAGGTCCAGCACCATCGTCACCACCAATCTGCCGTTCTCCCGTTGGACGGAACTGTTTGAGAACAACACCCTGGTTTCGGCACTGGTCGACCGGCTGACCTTCCGCTCCCATGTCCTTGATATGAGCGGCCCGTCCTACCGGCTGCTTACCGCTCAAGCCAGTGCAAACCAGTAACGCCCTGGGGCTCTGCCCCAGACCCCGGAGTTTATGGCTTTGGTTTCCAGGGGGAGTGTCGCGCTCACGCGCAGGTCATTAGCGTGAAAAAGGAGCAATACCAAGCGGTATCACTCCCCCCGTAACCCCATGGACGCCCCAGGGTCGCTCTCCAGCGTTGCCCCTTACCTTCCATGGGGAAAGACACTATTATAGTACCAGTATCAGGGGGTGGTGTCAAGAGCTGCGGTGGCTCAAGTTTCATTCACACGTGGTTCAAGTATTCGCTGTCACTTTTGGCGTTGGTGGCTCAAGTATTCGTTCGCACAAGTGGCTCAAATATTGGTTAGCACTTGGCTCAGATTTTCGTTGACATTCACA
>CAZRLM010000222.1:0-2645 GCA_964600835.1 uncultured Oscillospiraceae bacterium | reverse complement strand
CCCGGCGCTTCCCGCTCGCAGGCGTCCAGCAGCAGCCGGGTATAGTAGGCCGACCCATGCAGGTCGGAGGCAATGAGCAGCTTCATATCCGTCATCCTTTCTTGAATGCGTCAGGAAGGCCCGGCAGGTCATTCCCGCCGGGCCATTGTTTCCGATGGGGCCTCCCCCCGCTTTTATCGCCCGAACCCCGTTACGCTTCCGGCTCCAGCAGACCCAGGTCGCCGTCCTTGCGCAGATAAAGGATGTTCGTGCGCTCAGTTTCCACATTCACAAAGGCGAAGAAGCTGTGTCCCAGCAGCTCCATCTGAATCGCCGCGTCCTCCACGGACATGGGCCGAACCGGGAACTGCTTGCGGCGGACGATTTTCGGCTCGCCCTCGTCGACGGCCTCGTCCTCGATATATTCCGGCGCATCATTCACGAACGCGTCCTCGCGCAGCCGCTTGCTCAGCTTGGTCCGATGGCGGTGAATCTGCCGCTCCATCTTCGCCAGCGCCTGGTCGATCGCCAGGAACAGGTTATCATCCGCGGAGGCTTCCGACCGCAGGATGACGTTGTTGCCCATCGGCACCGTGATTTCCACCACGCGCCGGTCGTTCTTTTCCTTGCGCATCCGCACCTGCATTTCCGTATCCGGCAGCAGGTAACGGCTCATCTTTTCGGCTTTCTTTTCGATTCGCTTGCTCACATTGGGGGATACCGTCATATTCTTGCCATAAATCGTCAGCTTCATAAATCAAGCGTGCTCCTTTCCTGATTGGGATATAAAGCACGCGGAGGCCCGAAGCTACATCGCCCGAATCCTCCGCTTCCGATGCTGCGCCACTGGCATCACGTCCTTTGCTTGTCTGTATGGTAAAAGTTCGACGCGCGACTCGGTTTTCCTGCTGACTTTGGCGCAATCGCGAAATTATTTTCCCGTTTGCGCCATTCTTGGGTCGGATCAGCCCAGCGCCCGCAGGCGCTCGCGCACGCGCCGCACCTGCCGGATGGCCTCCTCCGTCTGCTCCAGCGTGCGCTTGATTCGGCTCTGCACCAGAAAGTCCGCAACCGCGCCGTCAAAGAAGTAGTCGGCAAATTCCAGAAAGCTTCCTGATTCCAGCCGCGCGTCCGGCAGGTCGGCCAGCTCTCGCGCCAGACGATTCATTGCGTTCCGCGCCCGCATCAGGCAATGCTCCGCATCCTCCATTTTCCCCCGCTTGATCATCGTCGTCAGGAAACCGCCGCCCAGAATGTCCGCCACGCCCCAGTTCCGCGCGCTGCCCAAACACGCCCGCGCTTCCTCCAGCGCCCGCAGCGCCGTATCGGCGGCCTGCTTCGCCTCCGTCAGCTCCCGCTCGTCCATGTCGCCGCGCCTCCCTTTCTTCCATCTATATATAGAACGCGAAAGGGACGGAAAAGCATCCCTTTCCGTCCCTCCAAATTGCCCGGATTATCCCAGCGTCACCGTGACCGCGTGCGTCTTGCCATCGCCGAACACCGGCAGCACGCTTACGTCAATCGGCTTGCCGTCCACCGTAACGGCCTTCACGCCGCGGCACACATGAGCCGCGTTGTTGATCTCGATGGCGTAGGTCGCGCCCCGGAACTTGCGGGTCACCTTGTAGCCGTCCCAGGTGTGGGGAATGCACGGGTCGATTTTCAGCCCGTCCCAATCCGGCTTCACGCCCAGAATATAGTTGCTGATGACGTAGAAATTCCACGACGCGGTGCCGGTCAGCCAGCTGTTCTTCGCCTGACCGAAGTTCTTCGCGTCCTTGCCGGCGATCATCTGGCTGTACACATACGGCTCCATCTTGTGCAGGTCGGAAATGTCCTCCCGGTAGGCGGGCGCGATCCGGCTGTACAGGTCGAAGGCGCGGTCGCCGTGGCCGACAACCGTCTCCGCTGCCATGATCCACGGGTTGTTGTGGCAGAATACGCCCGCGTTCTCTTTGTATCCCGGCGGATAGGAGGACACCTCGCCCAACTCCAGATGATAGGTCTTGTAGGCGGGCTGGAGCAGCACGATGCCGTGCTCCGTTTCCAGATACTTGTGGACAGATTCGAGCGCCTGCTCCGCCTTGCCGTCCGCAACGCCGATGCCGGCCATCACGCAGTAGCCCTGGCTTTCGATGAAGATCTTGCCGTCGTCGCACTCCCTGGAGCCGACCTTGTGGCCGAACGCGTCATAGGCGCGGACGAACCATTCGCCGTCCCAGCCCGCGGTCAGCACCGCCTGCTCCATCGCATCGATCTCCCGCTGCGCCTTGTCCGCCTTGTCCGTCTCGCCCCGGCGGCGCAAAAGCGCCACCAGCTCCGGCCCGATCGCCACAAACATCCCGGCAATCAGCACCGACTCGGCCACCCGGTCGTCCGGCGCATTGGGGTTGGAGAAGGTCTGGAAGGACTCGCTCGGCTCATCAGAGAAGCAGTTCAGGTTCAGGCAGTCGTTCCAGTCCGCGCGTCCGATCAGCGGCAGCCCGTGCGGGCCCTTGTTGTTCACCACATGGTAGAAGCTGTTTTCCAGGTGCTCCAGCAGCGTGCCGCAGTCCGCCGGATTGCAGTCGTAGGGCGTGGCCTCGTCCAGAATGCCGAAGTCGCCCGTTTCCTTGATGTAGGCCGCCGTGCCCGCGATCAGCCACAGCGGATCGTCATTGAAGCCG
>CAZRLM010000221.1:0-2674 GCA_964600835.1 uncultured Oscillospiraceae bacterium | reverse complement strand
GATCGTCTCTACCAGCGGCGACGTGCTGCCCGTGCCATAGCCGCCCGGCACATAGGTATAATTCGTCACCAGCGCGGCGTTTCCTGCATTCACGATGCGGGTCGTGATCCGGCCCAGGTCGTCATAGGCGTAGTAGATTTGCCGGTTGTACTCGTAGTTGAGCTGGATCGGCCGGTTCTCCGCGTCGTAGGCGAAGCTCGTGCCGTAGTGCGTGTAATTCGGCCCCTGCTGCTCGGTAAAGGTCGCCAGGTTGTTGTACTGGTCGTAGGTCACGGCGCCGGTGTACGCGTGCTCCGTGCCGTACTTCATGATGGTCTTGCGCATGGGGCGGTTGGCCGCGTCGTACTCGCTGCGCACGGTCACGCTTCGCGCGTTGTCCGTTACCTGCGCGACCTCGCCGTTCGCGCCGTAAAGGTAGGTAAACTGATCGCTCGTCTCGTCGTCAAACCGCACGCCGACCAGCCGTTTGAACGCGTCGTAGCGGTTGACTACTCGGCCGCCGTTGCCGTAGGTCACGCCCTCGACGGTCGCGTCGGGGTTGTAGGTGGTGAGCGACAGCTCCTGATTGCCGACCCACACGCGGGTGGGGCGATCCAACGGGTCGAAGAAGAAGCTGTACACTACGTCGTCCGCGCTGCTTGCGGAGGTGTTGTGCCGCACCTGGGTCAGCAGATCCCGCGTGTAGGCGTAGTTGTTCCGGTAGGTTCCGGACGGGGTCGCCGCGGAAGTCTGCGTGATTCGGCGGCTCGGGTCATAGGCGTAGTTCACCGTCTGCCCCTGCGGGTCGGTGACGGAGGTCAGCGTGTCCAGCGAGGGATTCACCGTCTGCCTGACCATCTGTCCCCGGGCGTCCGCCTGCGCCGTCACATGGTTCGCGTTGTCGTCGTAGCCCGTGGCGGTCTGGATGAAGTCCGCCTCGCCGACCTTCCACGTTTTCGCCACGGTCTGGTTGCCATAGGCGTCGTAGTCGAAATCGTTCGACGTGCCCAGCGGGCGGGTGGCCCTGCGCAGCAGGTGCTTCTTCTTTTCCGCGTCGGTCGCGCCCCAGTTCATCGTGGTTTTGACCGTAGCAGGGCGGCCGGTTTGGACATAGCTGACGATGTTGTTGAAGCTGTCGTAAGCCGCGCTGTCCTTAAGCCCCGCCGCATCGGTGGAAGAAAGCACGTTGCCCTTGCTGTCATAGACGAAGGACTGGCCGAACTGCTCCTTGTACAGGAAGAAACCGGCGAACTCGGCGTAGTTGATGTTGCGCTCATAGTCCACGTTGAAGCGGATGGCAGTGTAGTTGCAGGGCGCGACTACCGGCCCGGCGGCGAACTGCCAGTCCGTCCACTCCTCGCTCCATTCGATAGAAGGGGCGTTCTCGCGGGTGGACGTGCCCGCCTTCAGGAAGGCCACTCGGATGTCGTAGCGGAAGTTTTCACCCTTGCGCGGCATGGAGTAGCCCAGCGACCAGCCGCCCGCGACGTATACGTCGCCCTGATTGCCAGAGATAGCAAGATCCTGATAGATGCCGGGGTACTTGGTGCGCCCGTTGCCGTAGATGCGCATGGTGTTGGCGGACAACCCCTCGGGCTTCACGCCGGTGCAGGTGGGGTAAACCATGTCGGCGGCGGTATTGGAGCTGTTGGCCAGCCAGCCGGAGGGCGCGGCGTTCACATTGAAGGTAAAGTCGCCGTTGATGAGCAGGTTGTAGCTGTTGGCCACGGGGCCTTCTTCCAGCTGCGCACAGTCGAACCAGGCGTCGCCGACGCCCAGGGTGATCAGGTAGAAATCAGCCTGAGTCGAGGCGGCGGTAAAGGTGACCGTCAACCGCGTCCAGCCGTCTCCCGTGCTGATCAGCTCGCTGTTCAGCCAGGCTGCACCCTGTAAAACGGAAATATAGGCAGTGGCGCTCCCGTTTCTGCGCAGGTAGCAGGAGAAGGTGTAGGTCTTTCCGACCGTCAGCGTGTAGAAAGGCAAGTAGGCGTGCAGGTTGCCGTTGCCGCCCGTTTTGTGCATTTGCAGCGAGCGTGTTCCCAGGTATCGCTGGCCGGTCGTATAGGCCACGTCGCCCTCGCCGTCATACCGGAAAGGAATCCAGTCGCTGTCCGCCTCAAAGTTGTGGTTGGGCAGCAGGTTGACGATGGATTTTTGCAGATGCGAGACAGCCTCGGGATGGTTCACCGGAAGGCCCGGGGCATACTTCGCAAACAGTGCGTACCCCAGCTGATCGTTGACGGACACGCAGTTGCCGTCATCATTGAAATGGTAGAACAGTTTCTTGCCGCCCAGGTTGTCGGTGACGACGGTCAGGCAGTCCCCGTATTCGTAGGTGTGGTCAAAGCCCACCAAGCTGCCGTTCAGAATCCTTGCGCGTTTGACGCGGTAGGGCTCGCGGTCGGTATAGTACTCATAAGTCACCTGCATCCCGTTACGGTTGGCGGCAGAGATCATCAGGCCGTTGGCGTCGTAGGCGTAGTCCATGATCGCGTCATCCGAGGGAATCCAGACGTCCTTCATCCGCTCGCCGGCGTCATAGGTGAAGCCGCAGGCGCCGACGTCCGGATAGGCCGGGGAAAAGATTGTGCCGATGAGGCGATCGTTTCGGGAACCGTTGCGTGTGCGGCCAAAGCTGTTGGAGAACATCGTCAGCCGACCCACGCCGTCTGCGGCGCTGAGCAGCACGCTGCCG
>CAZRLM010000220.1:0-2757 GCA_964600835.1 uncultured Oscillospiraceae bacterium | reverse complement strand
ATTCTATAAATATTTTCCTTTTTATATATAGCCGGCAAAATATAGAAAGGAAAATAAATATATGGAAAAAAATATAGAAGAAAATGTATCTCCTTTTGCAGAGGGAGAAGGAACAAAAGATAATCCTTTTATAATTTCAGATGTAGATGGGTTAATCGACATTTCGGGTAACTTATCTGCTTGTTATAAATTAGGAACAGATGTGGATCTTTCAGGAGAAACATTCACACCAGTAGGGACAGGCAGCCAGCCCTTTACAGGGAGCTTTGACGGGGGAGGCCATGCGGTAAGGGGGCTTAAGGTGTCGTCAGGAGGAAGCGCGGGCCTGTTCGGCTCTGCCAGCGGAGCATCATTTAAGAACCTGAGGATAGAAGGGGCGGAAGTGAAGACGACTTCTGACTATGCGGGGATCCTGGCAGGAAGCATGAACGGGGGAAGCATCGAAAGGTGCACAGTGTCCGGGACAGTGGAAGGAAAGAATTATGCAGGAGGCCTCTTGGGGAGGGCCGAAGGTGGTGTAAGTATACAGGGGTGCCGGATGGAAGGAAGCGTGTCAGCGATTGCTGAGAACGCAGGGATCCTTGTAGGGTACCTGAATGGAGGCAGGATCGAAAGATGCGGCGCCTCAGGAAGCGTGGAAGGAGCCAAATATGTTGGGGGCCTTGCAGGAGGTATTTATAACGGTGCAGCTATCAGTGACAGCTGTGCCTTAGGGAGGGCCACATCCACAACAAATGATGCCTATACAGGAGGGCTTGCAGGATACAGCTATTCGAACGACTACAGACGGCAGATGACCATAAGGAACTGTTATGCAGCCGTCCGCGTGAGCAGCAGTGGAAAGGGACTTGTCTATGGTTCGAGCTATACCGTCGTGGAGGATTCCTACTATGACAGCCAGCTGGCAGGCTTCGGGACCCAGGACAGCTATAACCTAGGGAAGCTGACATCGGCCTTTACCCGGAAGGGGTTCTTCAAGAACTGGGACTTTGAAGAGGTCTGGGAAATCGAGGAAGGAGAGAGCTATCCATACCTGAAATGGGAAGGAGCCGGAACAGAGGCAGACCTTGGAGAGATACAGGGAGGCTGCGGGACAGAGGAGGCTCCGTACCTGATCGGGACGCGGGGAGGCTTCCAGTGCATCCCTTATGAGAGGACAGGGGAATACGTGATGACATCGGACATCGACCTTTCAGGTGAAGGCTTTGCCCCGGTAGGAGTGACGTTTGCAGGGAGCTTTGACGGAGGAGGCCATGCGGTAAGGGGCCTTAAGGTGTCGTCAGGAGGAAGCGCGGGCCTGTTCGGGTATGCCAGCGGAGCGGTATTCAAGAACCTGAGGATAGAGGATGCGGAAGTAAAGACGACTTCTGACTATGCGGGGATCTTGGCAGGATATTTGAATGGTGGCACAGTGATAAGATGTAGCGTATCAGGAAGCGTGGAAGGAACCAAATATGCAGGAGGCCTTGCAGGATATGTGTCCGGCAGTAATGCAAAAATACAAGAGTGCTGTGCAGAAGGAACCGTGACAGGAAATTCCTATGTGGGAGGCCTTGTGGGGCGGTTAACAGGCAGTGTAATTAACAGTTATGCATTAGGAAGCGTCACATCCAAAACAAGCGATACATACACAGGGGGCCTTGTAGGGTACAGTCAGTCAGCAACGATAAGAAACTGTTATGCGGCGGCGCAGGTAAGCAGTAGAGCACAGGGGCTGGTTTATGTTTATTCTTCTACTACAATTCAAAACTCATTTTTTGATAGTGATGTAGCAGGGGTAACAATTCCAACTGGACAGGCAAAAACAACAGAGCAAATGTTCACACAGGAAACCTATGTAGATTGGGATGTGGAAAACGTCTGGAAATATGGAGATAATACGTACCCTGTTTTGAAAATGATTGAGCTTATCAGTCAGGAAGCATTTAAATTGGAAGCTTATAACCTCACGTGGTGTTCAGTAATCATTAAGTGGTCGGGAATGTCAGATGTTGTAGGAAGCGAATTGTTTTATGGAAATGAAACAATTCAACTATCTGCGCCAGAAATATTTATTGAAAACTTAACGCCTGATACAGATTATGAGTTTAGAGTGGTAGCTAAAATAGATGAAATCACTCAGATATCCTCCAAAACGTTGAAAATCAGAACCAGAAAGATAGTAACTGTTGAAGGGCTTCATTGCACAGATAAGGGCGAAAATTCTATTACACTGATGTGGACACAGATAGATGATGTCAGAAAATATGAAGTAATTTACAATGCCAATGTTATATTAACTGACACAAATACATGTACCTTGACTGGGCTTAGCCTGGATACACCATATGTTATTTATGTCAAAGCATTGCTTAACGATGGCGGAGAGATGACAAGTAACCCAATTGTGGAAAAAATTTATGAGCTTAATCCACAGACAGATTATGCAAGAGAATTTATTTCAAAGTGTGAGGAACAGAGATGGTTTATAGATGAAATAGAAAACCTCCTGAATCGAAAAGGAAAATCCATTAATACACTTAATTCCAGAAATGATTTTGCAGCTATATATGCACTTTGTCTTATCGGGCGGGGCATAAGCGGACAAATACCGCCAGCTATTGGAGAACTCTATCAGTTGAGATATATCAATTTGGCAGATAATGAACTGAGTGGTCAAATACCGGAGGAATTTATGACGCTTGAGCAGTTGATTGAACAGGATTTATCAGGAAATCATTTCACAGATTAATTTATATCTTATATTTGTGGGGTTTG
>CAZRLM010000219.1:0-2804 GCA_964600835.1 uncultured Oscillospiraceae bacterium | reverse complement strand
ATGCCCGACTATTTGATGGGCTACTGGCAGTGCAAGCTGCGCTACTGGAACCAGGAGCAGGTGCTGAACGTTGCGCGGGAATACAAGCGCCGCGGCCTGCCCATCGACGTGATCGTCGTCGACTTCTTCCACTGGCCGAAGATGGGCGACTACCGCTTCGATCCGGAGTTCTTCCCCGACCCCAAGGCGATGTGCGACGAGCTGCGGGAGATGGGTATCACCTGCATGGTCAGCGTGTGGCCGCAGGTTTCGCTGGAGAGCGAAAACTATCAGGAGATGCGCCGCAAGAACCTGCTGGTGCGCAGCGAGTACGGCGAGCAGATCGGGATGCGCTTCGGTGGCGACAGTATGTTCTATGACGCGACCAACCCCAAGGCCTGCGCCTATGTGTGGGACAAGTGCAAACAGAACTACTACGACCTGGGCGTTCGGATGTTCTGGCTGGACGAGGCGGAGCCGGAGTACGGCACCTACGATTACGCCAACTACCGTTACAGCCTCGGCCCGGTGACTCAGGTGGGCAACGTGTACCCGCAGCGCTTCGCCCAGGGCTTCTATGAGGGCATGAAGCGGGAGGGCCTTGAAAAACCGGTCAACCTGCTCCGGTGTGCCTGGGCAGGCAGCCAGCGCTACGGCGCGCTGGTGTGGAGCGGCGACATCAGCAGCACCTGGGAGGACTTCCGCCGTCAGGTCTGCGCGGGCCTCAACATGGGCGTGGCGGGCATCCCGTGGTGGACGACCGACATCGGCGGCTTCCATCAGGGCCGGATTGACGACCCCGGCTTCCGGGAACTGCTGATCCGCTGGTTCCAGTGGGGCGCGTACTGCCCGGTGATGCGGATGCACGGCGACCGCCAGCCTGGCGAGCCGATCATCGCCAAGGACGGCACCGGTCGCGAGCACACCGGCGCGGACAACGAGGTGTGGTCTTTCGGCGAGGAAGCCTATGAAATTCTGACGAAGTACATGAACGTCCGCGAGGGGCTGCGCCCCTACACCCACGCGGTCATGCAGGAAACGCACGAGACGGGCAAGCCGGTCATGCGCGCGATGTTCTATGAGTTCCCGGAGGACGAAAACTGCTTCGCGCTGAAGGATCAGTATATGTACGGCGGACGCTATCTGGTCGCGCCGGTGCTGACCCCCGGCGCGCGGGCGCGCGAGGTGTACCTGCCCGCGGGGCAGTGGCGCAATGTGGACACGGGCGAGGTACTGCAAGGCCCCGGCCGCGTGACCGTTCCCGCGCCGCTGGACGTGATGCCCGTGCTGGAAAAGCTGGAAAACGCATAACGGAACGTTCCTGACCGGCGCCATGCCGGCCGACCCGCTCCGCATCGGAAAGCCGATGCGGAGCGGTTTTTTTCTGCCGGGAAAGGCGAATCCGTCAAAAACGGTCGCAATTTCCCGAAATTTCCGCAAAGAATCGCGCAAAAATTTCAATAGGATATAGATTTCTTTCGACAAAAAAGGTATAATCAAAATAGGGCGCCCGGTGCGAAGCCGCGCGGGAACCGGCCCCGGAAAGGAAACCTTATGATTTACGACATACAGAAAGCAAGTATGTGGAAACGCATCTCGGCTTTCCTGTTTGACGCGATCCTGCTGAGCGTTGTCGCCGTGCTGTTTGCCTGGCTGCTGAGCGTGGCGATGGGCTACGACGGCTACAACGCCACTCTGACGGAGGCGTATGCCCGGTACAGCGACGAATATCAGATTGACCTGCGCATGGACTACGACGAGTACGAGGCGCTGTCCCCGGAGGATGCGGCGAGGCTGAACGAGGCGATGAACGCGCTCTACGCCGACGAGGACGCAAGCTACGCCTACAATATGCTCATTCAGCTGACGCTGACCATCGCCTCGCTGGGCATTTTCCTGGCCTTTCTGGTGATGGAGTTCACGATTCCCATGACGCTGGGCAACGGCCAGACGCTGGGCAAGAAAATCTTCGGTCTGGGCCTGATGCACACGGACGGCGTGCAGGTGAACGGGCGGACGATGTTCATCCGCGCGATTCTGGGCAAGTACGCCATTGAAACGATGGCGCCGCTGTTGATCGTGTTCATGATTTTCTTCGGCATGATTGGGCTGGTCGGCACGCTGGCGCTGCTGGGCCTGATGATCGCGCAGGCGGTGATGCTTTTCGCGACCCGCAACCATTCGCTCATCCATGATCTGCTCGCGACCACCGTCGCGGTGGATCTGCCCAGCCAGATGATCTTTAAGGATCGGGCGGCGATGATCGCCTACAAGGAAAAGGCGCACCGCGAGCAGGTCGCCCGGCAGGCTTCGTAATCCGCACAAGGAGGAATACATATGAAAATCGTTCTGGAGAACCTGACCAAGATTTTCCCCAGCCGGAACAAAAAGTCCGGCGAGGAGGTGATCGCGGTCAACAACTTCAACTTCACCATCCCGGACGGCAAGCTGATCGGCCTGCTCGGCCCCTCCGGCTGCGGCAAGTCCACCACGCTGTACATGATCTCCGGCCTGCAAAAGCCCACCAGCGGCCGCATCTACTTCGGCGAGGACGACGTGACCGAGGTTTCCACGGAGAACCGCGGCATCGGTCTGGTGTTCCAGAACTACGCGCTTTACCCGCATATGACGGTGAAGCAGAACATTCTCTTCCCGCTGCAAAATTTGCAGGGCAAGGACAAGATGCCCAAGGACAAAATGCTGGAGCGCGCCTATGAGGCGGCTCGCCTGGTGCAGATTGAGGAGCTGATGGATCGCAAGCCCTCCGAGCTGTCCGGCGGCCAGCAGCAGCGCGTGGCCATCGCCCGCGCCCTGGCGAAGATGCC
>CAZRLM010000218.1:0-2843 GCA_964600835.1 uncultured Oscillospiraceae bacterium | reverse complement strand
GCTCGAGTTCGCCGTGGCGGCCTCCTGCCTGAAGCACACCATTCCCGGCGACTACAACCGCGTTTCCGTCGCCGAGGTGGAGAGCCTCATGAAAGGCTCTGGCACGGGACGGGTGCAGCGCTGAGGCGCTTCAAAAAAGTGGCTGCGGCCACTTTTTTGAATTGGAGGGGATCGCCGCCTGCGGGCCATCCGACACCTCCCAGGATAGGCGATCATCTGACGACCCGGCACAGTTGGGACTGCGCCGGGTCGTTTTTCGCTGTTTGGTTTACTCAAAGGAAAGGTCGCCGGAAACGCTCTTGGCGGTGATGGTCACCAGCTCGCGGCCGTCGTCGCAATAGCACCGGTTGCGAATGTCGCCGTTCACGTTCGTCGCGCTGACCCGCGTGCGGTCGCGCAGCTCCCGGGGCACGCGAACCGACAGATCGCCGCTCGTCGTCGCCACGTTGACGCGGCAGACGTGCACATCGCGCAGCGTCAGCGACAGGTCGCCGCTGATCGTTTTGCCACGAATGTTTTCCGCGGAACCATTAAAGTGCGCGTCGCCGCTGACAGTGGACATCTCCAGCGTCTCCGCTTCGCCCTCGTACTCAATGTCGCCGCTCATCGTCTGCATGGACACCTGCTCCGCGTTGCCGATCAGGTCCGCGTCGCCGCTGGTCGTGTTCACCTTCAGCTCCCTGGCCCGAAATTCCTCCGGCAGATCAAGCGTTACGTCGCCGCTGGTCGTGCGGATTGATACGTTTGAGAAACAAACATCCTCCGCGCGCAAATCGCCGCTGACCGACCAATGGTTCAGCGCGGGCGCGCTTTGCTTCGGCAATTGCACGCAGACTGTCGCGTCGCCGTCCCAGTCCATGGAAAAGCGCGTCGCCTGCCGCATCGCGTCCTGCATGATTTCGCCAAGGCTCATGCCCTTCCAGTTGTCCATGTGAATTTCGACGCGGTGATGCTTGTTTTTCCTGCCTGCTGATCCGGCTTCCTCCCGCCGGATCAGCAGCGTATCCGCCTCCTGCTCCACCCGCATCGTTCTGCCGTCCTGCATGAATTCCACATGGACAAATTCGTCCGCCGACGGCTCGATGCGCACATCCTCGTAATGCAGGCTGATGTCCAGCTTGTTGATCGGGCGCTTGAATACCCAGTGCGTCTCGCCCGTTTCCGAATCGTGAATCGAGAAGGAATCCTCGTCCGCCGCGTCCGAATCGTCCTTCGGCTCCGACGCTTCCGCGCGCTTCTTCGGGTACTCGCCGATCACTTCGTCCATACCCTTGAGGCTGTCCACCACCGCGGCGATGGCCTCGTCCTCCTCCATGCCGTTGGCCACCAGGTCATCATAGCGCTCCTGGCAATTATTCATGACCTCATCCTTGAGCGCCGTAACCTCCTCGGACATTTCGACGTCCTGAAAAAGAATGTCCACAATTTTCGTGACCGTCGCGTTCATTTGCCATCCTCCCCAATCAAGCAATCAATCAATCGTTTTGTTTCCCGCCAGTCGTCGCAGTCCTGAAGCAGCCTTTCAAGGCCCGCGTCGGTAATCGAGTAGTACCGCCTGCGCGCGCCGCTCGCCTCGTCGCCCCAATAGGAGCGGATGCAGCCCGCGGTTTCCAGCCGCCGAAACGCCGTGTACAGCGTCGCCTCCTTGAGCTTGACGCCGCCCGCGCTCACCTCGGCAATGCGCTTGTTGATCTGGTAGCCGTAGCTGTCGCCCTCCGCCAGCTGGCGAAGAATGATGCTGTCCGTATACCCGCGAAGAATATCCGCCGATAACGCCATGTCCTCACCTCCTATGCCATTGATGCGCTCTATCTCCAGGCTGCGCGCGTTCAGCGCCACAGCCAGGGCTGACCGCCAAAGGGATGGCTCTCCTGCCAGCTCTCCCGCTCCCGGGGCGTGACCATGCTGCCGGGCAGCAGCATATCGCTCGTCTCCCGCTTCACCAGTCGGCTTATGCCTTGCATCCATTGTCTGAAGCACATTTCCCTCACCTCGAGATACATTCTACATCATAATACTTCATCTGTCAAGGTATATCCGTAAACTTTTTATATTATTTTGAAAAAAAGCGGATTGTTCTTTTCGCGTTTCTTGCTTGCGCCGGGATGGGGGGTGTTGTACAATAGGAGGCAGAACAAAGGAAAGGGCGTCGATCCCATGACCCGAATTGCCATGACCACGCCGCTTGTCGAGATGGACGGCGACGAAATGACCCGCGTGCTGTGGGCCGGAATCAAGCAGCGGCTGATTCTGCCCTACGTCGACCTCAAGACCGATTATTATGACCTGGGCCTCCCCCACCGGGACGAGACGGGCGATCAGGTGACCATCGACAGCGCGAACGCAGCCCTGCGCTACGGCGTGGCGGTCAAGTGCGCGACGATCACCCCCAACGCCCAGCGAGTGGACGAATATCACCTGCATGAGATGTGGAAAAGCCCCAACGCGACCATCCGCGCCATGATGGACGGCACCGTGTTCCGCGCGCCGATCCTTGTCAGCGGCGTACACCCGGCGGTGCGCTCTTGGCGTGCGCCGATCACCATCGCCCGCCACGCCTACGGCGACGTGTACCGCAACGTCGAAATGAAGATTCCCGGCCCGGGCCGCGCAGAGCTTGTCTTTACCGGTGAGGGGGGCGCGACATTGCGCAAGCCTGTGTTTGACTTCGCGTCTCCCGGCATTGTGCAGGCGATGCACAACGTGGACGCGTCCATCGCGTCCTTCGCCCGCGCCTGCTTCCAGTACGCGCTGGGCACCCGGCAGGATCTGTGGTTCTCCACCAAGGACACCATTTCCAAGACGTACGACCAAAACTTCAAGGACATTTTTGCGGAGATTTA
>CAZRLM010000217.1:0-2858 GCA_964600835.1 uncultured Oscillospiraceae bacterium | reverse complement strand
GCGGAAATGGCGATACTCCTTCTTCGCGGGCACGCCGTCGATGAACACGACCATCGACGCGACGGACAGTAATCCCTGCGTGTTGGAGATGTCGTAGCCTTCGATGCGGCGTGGGTAACTTGGTAGACCCAAAATGCGGCCCAGGGAAGCGGCCGCGCCGGTGGTGCGCTCCTCCAGGACGGCGGCGCGGGCGTTGCGCTTTTCCAGCGCGTCCTGGGCGTTCTTCGCCGCCAGCAGCACCAGGTCGTGCTTCTCGCCGCGCCGGGGCGTAGTCAGCGTCACCGCCGCGCCGCGCTGCTGGCGAAGCCAGGCTTCCATCTGCTCCAGACTGCCCTCCGGCAGCGCCTGACAGAGCACGTTGCGGGGGATCAGGTTGCCGTCCTCATAATACTGGGTCAGGAAAGCGGCCAGCACCTCGCCCGGATCCTCGCTGCCCTCACGGGGGAGGGGAAAGTGATCACCGCCGACCATCCGCCCGCCGCGGACGTATACCACCTGCGCCATCGCGTCCAGCCCGTCCTGCGCCAGGGCGATAATATCCTGTTCCGCCAGCTCGGTGCGGATGGCAATCTGCCGCTCCATCAGCCCCTCGACGCGGCGAATCTTATCCCGCAGCACGGCGGCGCGCTCGTACTCCATGCGCTCGGCGGCGCGGGTCATGTCGCGCTTGAGGCTGTCCACCACCTGCTTGTAGTCGCCGCCCAGGAAGGACAGTACGCCGTCCATCATGTCCCAGTACGCTTCCTC
Source organism: uncultured Oscillospiraceae bacterium (assembly GCA_964600835.1). GTDB lineage: Bacteria > Bacillota > Clostridia > Christensenellales > Aristaeellaceae > UBA11524. The sequence continues at coordinate 2,111 of CAZRLM010000217.1, read as the reverse complement.
GGTGCACTTGCCGGCGCAGGGGGCCATGCACTTGCCGATGTCGTAGTTGATGCAGGGCCTGCGCGGGCTTTTCAGCGGCAGGGCGAGCTTGCAGGTGCGCAGCGGAAACACGCCCCGCACCGCGTCGATCACCTGCTTGACCGCCGTCGCGCCGATGTAGGGGCCGAAATATTTCGCGCCGTCCTTCTCCATTCGTCGGGCCAGCGTCAGGCGGGGATACGGCTCCTTGAGGTCGACGCGCAGATAGGGGTAATGCTTGTCGTCCTTGAGGAGAATGTTGTAGTAGGGCCGGTGACGCTTGATCAGGTTGCACTCCAAACACAGCGCTTCCAGGTTGGTGTCGCATAGCAGGATGTCAAAATCAGCGATATGACTGATCATCGCGGCGACCTTGGGCGTGTGAACGGTATCGCGGAAGTAGGAGCGCACGCGGTTTTTCAGGTTGACCGCCTTGCCGACGTAGATGATCGTGCCCTCCGCGTCCCGCATCAGATAGCAGCCGGGGCTTTCCGGCAGCTTGGAAATTTTCAGCTCGAGGTTTTCGCCCCAGTTCAGCTTGGCCATACGTTCCTCCAGGTCATCAGGAAAAATCCATGGGTCAAATGCGTTTCAGGAAGAAAAACTCTTCGTAGCGATCCTCAGGATTCGCGTAATGGCCTACCTGTTCGTAGCCAAGCGCCCTGTAAAAGGCCTCGCCCTGCCAGCTGAAGGTATCCAGCCGGATCGTATTTGCGCCCAGCTGTTTGGCGCGCCGTTCCATTTCCGCCATCAAAAGCCGGCCGTAGCCTTGCCGCCTGTACGGCGCGCTGACAAAAACGGTGGAGACATAAAGAATCTTGAAGGCGGTCATGCTCGCATCCAGCCCTGCGATGAGCGTTTCGCCATCCATGAGGCCGATCGAAATGCGTCCGTTCAGCCGTTCACGGATGAATGCCTGATCGTATGCGTCCAGGCTGTCCTCAAGCGCGCCGACTTGCTGTTCGGTGAGGTTGACAATGTCCATGCCCGCGCTCCTTTCCGTCTACTGATCGCTACAATTGATTATACCATAGCGGGGGATCGTTGCGCAATCTGCTCTGGTGCCACCGCCGGTTAATCAAAAAAAGTCCCGCCGGGAAGCGGGACACCAAAGGATACAAACTGCCTGCGTCCTCATCGGATCAGACGGCCATCTCCTACAGGCTCAGTAGTTCTCCTTGCGAACCTCAAAATAGGCCTGCGGATGCTTGCAGACGGGGCAGACCTCGGGCGCGGTCGTGCCGACGACGATGTGACCGCAATTGCGGCATTCCCAAACCGTCACGCCGGACTTCTCAAACACGGCCTTGGTTTCGACGTTCCTGAGGAGCGCGCGATACCGTTCTTCATGCGACTTCTCGATCGCTGCCACGCCACGGAACTGCTCGGCCAGGGTGTGGAAGCCCTCCTCGTCCGCCTCGCGGGCCATCCGGTCGTACATATCCGTCCACTCGGCGTTCTCGCCCTCCGCCGCGTGCAGCAGGTTTTCGGCGGTGTCGCCCAGCTCGCCGAGCGCTTTGAACCACAGCTTGGCGTGTTCCTTCTCATTTTCGGCCGTCTGGAGGAAAAGCGCGGCAATCTGCTCGTAGCCGGCCTTCTTTGCGACGGAGGCGAAGTAGGTGTACTTGTTCCTTGCCTGGGATTCGCCCGCAAAAGCCTCCCAGAGATTCTTTTCCGTCTTGGTGCCGGCGTAAGGATTCTTTTCTACAAGCTTGACGAACTTTTCCTTCGTCTGCTTGCAGACGGGGCAGATTTCGGGCGGCGTGTCGCCCTCATGAATATAACCGCATACGGTGCACTTCCACTTTGACATACTGGTTACCCCTTTCTTTTTTGGTCTTGAGGCGCTGCTTACCTACCGTTATTGTACGCTTTCGCGGTTTGCCTGTCAAGGAAATTGGCCGTGCGCATAAAAGAAAAGCCCTTCCCATTGATTAAGCAGGGAAGGGCGTTTCGATCGAAAATCAGTACTTACGCTTACGCGCAGCCTCTGCCTTCTTCTTGCGCTTTACGCTGGGCTTCTCGTAATGCTCGCGCTTACGAACCTCCTGAATCACGCCTGCACGGGCGCACTGACGCTTAAACCGCTTAAG
>CAZRLM010000216.1:0-2890 GCA_964600835.1 uncultured Oscillospiraceae bacterium | reverse complement strand
TGAGGATCATCGCGCTGATGTCCTGGGGCGTGTACGTCTTGCCGTCGATGTTCACCTTGTAGGCGGTGCCCATCTCACGCTTGATGGAGATGATCGTCCGGTCAGGGTTGGTGACGGCCTGCCGCTTGGCGACCTGACCCACCAGGCGCTCGCCGTCCTTGGTGAAGGCCACGACGGACGGGGTCGTGCGGCTGCCCTCGGCGTTGGCGATCACGACGGGCTTGCCGCCCTCCATCACCGCTACGCAGCTGTTCGTAGTACCCAGGTCAATACCAATGATCTTGCTCATAATCTTTTCCTCCTACTTTATATGCCAGTCGGTTGAATGCAATCTATCAGAAGGGGCTTGCGCCCCGCTCTGTCATCAGTCGGGCACAACCTTGACCATCGCGTGCCGCAGGATCGCCTTGCCCATCCGGTAGCCCTTTTGCAGCACCATGCACACCGTGCCTGGCTCGCCCTCCTCCGGCGTGCCCTGCAGGATGGCGTTTTCGAGGTTGGGGTCGAAACGCTCGCCCGGGCGGTTGATTTCCGTCACGTCGAGCTTTGTCAGGGTATCCCGCAGCTGGCGGAGCGTCAGCTCCACACCGCTGCGCAGGGGATCGTCCTCCGCGGAGGAGGCCGCGGCGTCCACCGCGCGTTCCAGATTATCCAGCACCGGCAGCATCACCGTGGCGACGGCGCGCTGTCCCTCCGCGTAAGCGTCCGTCCGAACGGACTCGTTGCGCCGGCGGAAGTTATCGAAGTCCGCCTGGACGCGCTGGGCGAGGGCAAGGTACTCGTCGGCGCGGGCGTTGGCGCCCTCCAGCTCCTTCAGGAGCGCTTCCTCCTGCGCGGGCGCTTCCTGCTGCGCCTCCTCGGGGGCGATTTCCGGCTCGACAGGCTGCGCTGTCATGTCCTGCTGTTGCTCCTGCGTGTTCATTCGGCTTTTGTCGCTGCCTTTCTTTTTCATATTGTGACGATGCTTCATGGCTGTTTCTGATCGCTTCCTTCTCCGAACAGCTCTGAAAGCTGATGGCCCATCGTGCCCAGCACCGAGAGCACGCGGCTGTACTGCATCCGCGTCGGGCCGATCACGCCGATGGTGCCCTGGCCGCTGCCGGTGGAATACGTCGCGGTGACGATGGAGCAGTCCGCCATCTCCGGCACGCCGGTTTCCGGCCCGATGCGCACGGTGAAGGCCATGGTTCCCTGCTGGGCGACGATGGAGGCCAGCTTGTCGCGCGTCTCCATCAGCGAGAGGAAAGCGCGGGCCTTTTCCATGTCGTTATATTCGGGGTAGCTGAGCATATTGCTCGTGCCGCCGATGGCGACATGGCCGTGACCGGCCTTTTCGTTTGTCTCCTGCAAAAAGGTATCCACCCCGTGCAGCAGCTCCTCGTTCTCCCGCAGCCTGGCGCTGATCGTGGGAAGACGCTCCGCCGCCTCGGCCAGCGTTCTGCCCGCCAGCTCCGCCGTCAGCGCTTTGGAGATGGTGTAGAGCGCGTCGCTGTCCAGCTGCTCGGAAACGCGGATCACCGTATCCCGCACGATGCCGCTGTCCGTCACCACGACGACCAGCGCGCTGCCCGCGCTTACCGGCACCAGCTGCAAGGTACGGATGCGGGGCTGAACGCCCGTGGGCGGCAGCACCACCGCGGTGTAGCGCGTCAGGCTGGACAGCACCTGCGCCGCATGGTCGATCACGTCCTCCATCTGCCGCATCCTTCCGGCAAAATGGCCGCGCACCGCCGCTTCCGAATCCGTCCTGATCCGCCCGCTGCTCAGCAGCTGATCCACATACAGCCGATACGCCTTCGGAGACGGGATGCGTCCCGCCGAGACGTGGGGCTGATCCAGGTAGCCAAGCTCCTCCAGATCGCTCATCTCGTTGCGGATGGTCGCCGAGGACAGACCCATTTCGTATTTCTTCGAGATCGTCCGCGAGCCGACAGGCACAGCCGTCAGGATATAGTCATCAATGATCGCCTGCAGGATCCGGAATTTCCGCTCATCCATGTCCGCTCACTTCCTTTCCCGGATTGTTAGCACTCGTTCGTTGTGAGTGCTAACTACGGTTGATAAGATAGCACCTCTTGCGTGCTTTGTCAAGGGTTTTTGCTTCATCTCCGATGAATTTTTTATGAATGTGACGCGGCGTGGCGCTTTTCGGACAAACCGGGCGCTTTGTTCATTTTCTTTTGGCCCGCGGCATGGTATAATCAGGGTAGATTCCCCGAGATCGGGCGGAAAGGAGAAAAAACAATGAAAAGCAACATGAAAAAAACGCTGCTGCATATCTGCTGGCTGGGCGCGGCGGTGCTGCTGGCGGCAGCGGGCATCGGATGCCTGGTCAACTCCAGCGACGTGATGAATATGCTGGCCGACTGGATCGGCATCCTGATGGTGCTCTCCGGCCTGGCGCAGCTGGGCGTCGTATGGCTGATGCGCAACACCATCTTCAGCGATCGCGCCTTCCTGACCAAGGCGGTCGTGACGGTGATCGTGGGCGTGTTCGTGATCTGCAAGTCCTTCATCGCGGGCGAGGTGCTCCGCGTGCTGGTGAGCATGATGATCCTGGTGGACGGCGTAAGCGTGCTGGGCGCGGCGCTGGCCATGCGGGTGGACAGGATTCCCGGGCGCGGCTGGCTCTGGCTGATCGGCACCATTGAGGCATTGCTGGGCGTTGCGGGCTTCCTGCGGCCGGAAATTTTGAACCTTGCGATCGGCATCCTGATCGGCGTAAGCCTGATCTACGAGGCGCTGACGCTGGTCTACACCTGGTACATCGGCATGAAATGGCGGCATTGGCTGCGCTGACGCGTCAAAAAAGTGGCTGCGGCCACTTTTTTGAGTTGGAGAGGATCGCTGCCTGCGGGCGGCGCAAATTCGACTGGTCGCAAGCTCCCGG
>CAZRLM010000215.1:0-2895 GCA_964600835.1 uncultured Oscillospiraceae bacterium | reverse complement strand
GAGACAGGGGTGGAGACAGAAGGACTGAATCTGGCGCTGTACTCTGACGAGGTTGAGAAGATCATCAAAGATCACGGTGATGAAATGTCGGAGGCGTTAAGAGACCAACGCGCTATTATAACCGATGACTTTAGAAAGATTGTTGATATTGTAACATCGCCGGACACCATTCGACGCTCGGAACAGGACTATTTCGGAAAACCTGTTATCGTGTTCACGAAGTACATAGACGGGAAATACGAAAGCGTTACCTATATATCAACAAAGCATCATGACCTTCGCGTACAGACATTGTATGCAGGAAACAAAAAAGAGAGCCTTGCCACCCCGATAGATGAACAAGCCTCTATCAATACGCCCAAAGCGAGTAGTGGTACAGCTCTCGACCATAGTATATCCCAAACCAGCGAAGAAAACAACCCCTCTGCACAATTATCCATGCGGAGCAACGAAACAGAGCAGGCGCTTGAGCAGGTGGAGGAAGCAAAGAACGCGCTTGTTAGATAACGTCATCCACATCTTTGCGGAGGCACAGCTTTGCTGGGTCTGCGCGGCGTCGATAAGTTTGTGCAGGATGCGGGCTGGTATGCCGCCGCAGATCGGTACGAGGATTTCATTCATCGCCACGAAAATCAGCATATTCTTCTTTTGGAACATGGCAAAGCAAACGCACAGTCCTCAGCGATGAGAACTGTGCGTTTCCGTGATGAAATTGCTTGCATCAGCCGATGACGGCGTCCTCTGCGGTGAAATGCTCAAGGGAGTTTTCCTTGACCTGAATGCAGAGATAAGTGATCCCGGAATCGCTGGCCGCGGAAAACTGGCGCTTTGCCACGGGCGCGATTCTCAGCCAGTCGCCGGCGGCAAGGGCGACTTCTTCACCGTCAATCACGGCCTTGCCCTTTCCGGCGAGAATCCCGTAGATTTCCTCGTTCTCTTTATGCGCATGGACAAACGGAACGCCTGCGCCCGCGGGCAGCTCGTTCACGCTGATTTCTGCGCCGGTCAAAGCCAGCCGATCGTGTAGCTCAATTCTGCCTTCCTTGCCCAGTGTGGTCTTCGTGTAATGAGTCATCCTGTGATCCCTCCGTTGCGGATTAGCAATCGTTGATTGCTTAATTGGAGTATAGGAGGGCACACACCCAAAAACAAGTACGCACCTTTTTATAACTGTACACGCAAAATTGAATGTGTTATCATCAGTACGGAGGTGGAAAACCATGCGAACGAAGGAAGAACTGCCCGAGTGCCCGGTAGCAACCGCCGTATCGCTCATTGGGGGAAAGTGGAAGCTGCTGATTCTGCGCAATCTGAAGATGCGCCCGTGGAGATTCAATGAATTGCAGCGGAGCATTGACGGCGTTTCACAGAAGGTTTTGACGGACAGCTTACGGCAAATGATCGCTGATGGGCTGGCATACCGCCGCGATTATCAGGAGCAGCCGCCAAAGGTCGAATACGGATTGACGGAAATGGGATTGGAAATGCTGCCAATCGTCGACGCGCTTGCGGACTTCGGCAGCTATTATCAATCCGTGGTTGATAAGACGCATACGGGGTTGGCAACTTAATGCAATTCGCTCCGATGGAGGAGGCACACATCATGAAATATCCGTTGCGACCGGAACTCAAAAAATACGCGTGGATCAGGCTGCCGACCAATCTTCATCTCCTCAGGCTGGCAAACGCCATGATGCCTATTATACAGCACGGCAGGAAGCTCGACGATCGGCTGACCAGGCGCACGATCAAACTGCCGCATTGCGCGGCGGAGCTGCTTGCGCCCAGGGACGTCCTTCAGCCACCTCTGCTGATCTACGCGCACGGCGGCGCATTTTTGATGGAAGCCGCGGCGTATCACAGGAATTTGGCACAGACCTACGCCCGGTCGGCGAATTGCGCTGTGCTGCTGGCGCAGTATCGCCTGGCCCCGGCGCATCCATTCCCGGCTGGCATGGAAGATTGTCTGGACGCCTATCAATGGGCGCTGGGGCAGGGCTGCTATCCGCGGATCGTCATCGGCGGCGACAGCGCGGGCGCGAACCTCTGCCTGGCGGTGACGCAGGAAGCGCATAGGCTGGGAATGCCCTTGCCCTGCGCACAGCTGTTGATCTACCCGGTTGCCGATGCGCGCATGAACACGGAATCCATGCGCAGGTTTACGGATACGCCCCTGTGGAACAGTCTGCTGAATCGCAGGATGTTTGCGCTTTACGCGAGGCCGGAGCAATGGCACGATCCACTGGTTTCTCCGCTGGAAGCGGACGATCTGTCCTTCATGCCGCCGACCTATGTCGAGACCTGCGAATTTGACTGTCTGCGCGACGAGGGGATCGCGCTTGCGCAGAGGCTGACGGAGGCGGGCGTGGGCGTCACGCTCAATGAAACGCGGGGCACCATGCATGGCTATGACATCGCTGAAAACTCGCCGTATGTCATGGAACAAGTAGAAAAGCGAATCCGCTTTCTCCGTGCAGGGTAAAGACAGTCAGAAAAGGCGACTCCGCCCTTGCGAAGCCGCCGAAAAACGAACGGGATTTGTTAAATGTATCCGTCGAACGTGGAAATTACAATCGCGCCCGGCTTAATAGTTCTCCGCCCGAACCTCGAAGTAGGCCTGGGGATGCTTGCAGACGGGGCAGACATCGGGCGCCTCGGTGCCGACCACGATATGACCGCAGTTACGGCATTCCCAGATGGTGACGCCGCTCTTTTTGAAGACCTCCATGGCCTTCACGTTGCTCAGCAGCTTGCGGTAGCGCTCCTCGTGCATCTTCTCAATGGCGGCCACGCCCCGGAACTGCTCGGCCAGGTCGTGGAAGCCCTCCTCGTCGGCCTCCCGGGCCATGCGCTCGTACATATCCGTCCACTCGGCGTTCTCACCCTCGGCGGCGT
>CAZRLM010000214.1:0-2939 GCA_964600835.1 uncultured Oscillospiraceae bacterium | reverse complement strand
CTCGATGAAGTCGGCCTTCTGCGCCTCGGTCAGGCCGAGGGTTTCGGTGGTGCCGTCCGCGCGGGTCACGACCGCCTCGCTGGCGATCAGCTCGTCCAGGGTCTGGACGGCCTGGGCCAGGTTGTACAGCGCCACATGATCCGGATAGCAGTAGGCGATGTTGGGCTGGCTGCCCACGGTGATCTCGGTGGAGATCTGGTCGCGCACGTCGTCATAGCTGCCAACGGAGGTGTATTCCACATGGATGTTGGGATACAGCTTGTTGAACTCGACGATGTACGCGTCCAACACGGGCGTCAGGTTGGAGCCCATGGTGTTGTAGAACGTGATGGTCACGTCGTTGCCGTCGTAGCCCTCGGCGGGCACTTCAAACGCGAACGCGCCAGTCACGCAGGTCAGCAGCATGGCTGCCAGCAGCAGAATGGAGACGAGCTTCTTCATGGTGTTTTTCCTTCCTTCTTTGTTTTATGGGAAAATTGGCGCCTTTGCCAAGGGGGAACGGAAAAATGCGGGCGTCAGCCCTTGATGCCGCTGCGGCTCACGCCGGACATGATGTACTTGCGCAGGAACACGAACACCAGGAACAGCGGCAGGGACACCAGCGCCACGGCGGCCATCTGAACGGGGTAGTTGACGTCGCCGGAGGTTTCGGTGAAGGCGTTGCGCAATCCGTTGGTGATCATGCGGTGCGCCTCGTCATTGGCGACCAGCCGCGGCCAGATGTAGGAGTTCCACGCGCCCATCATCTTCAAAATGGTGATGGAAATCAGCGTGGGCAGGGACAGCGGCACCATGACCTTCCACAGATACTTCCAGTCGCTGGTGCCGTCCACCTTGGCGGCCAGGTACAGCTCGTTGGGAATCTGCAAGAAGTTCTGCCGCAGCAGGTAAATGTAGAACACGCTCACCAGAAAGGGAACGATCAGCACCGTATAGGTGTTGATCCACCCCAAATTGGTGACGGTGGAGTAGTTGGTGATCGTAAACAGCTCGCCGGGGATCATCATGGTCGCCAGCAGCATGGCGAAGAGTGTTTCCTTGCCCTTGAACTCCAGCCGCGCGAAGGCGAAGGCCGTCAGGATGGTGATCACCAGCGACAAAAGCGTGGAGACGAGGCCGACAATCATCGTGTTCATGAACAGCCTTCCCAGGTTGGCGGTGGTGAAAGCGTCCGCGTAGTTGGACAGCAGTACTGCCCGCGGCCAGAAGGTAGGCACGCTCAAGCGGTACTCATCCAGCGACTTGAGGGAGGAGATGATCATCCAGTAGAACGGGAACAGCACCACCAGCGCCATCACCAGCAGGAACAGGTACGTCCCGCCCAGCGAAAGCGCCTTTGCCACCCGCTGCCACGCGGAGATCCGCTGCATATTCCGATCGTGCATGGTCACGTTTGCGTCTGTGTTCATGCGGCACCTCTCAGTAATGTACGCGCTTCTTGCTGACCTGGAGGTTAATCAGGGTCACGACAAGAATGATGCCAAACAGGATCAGGGCGGCGGCGCTGGCTCGGCCCTGGCTGTTGGTGCTCAGCGCGTCGTAAATGAAGCCCACCATGGTGTTCAGTCGACCCGCTTCATCCGGCGGGCCCATCTTTTCGCCGAAGATGCCCACGATGCTGGTGTACTCCTTGAAGCCGCCGATGAAGCCGGTGATGATCACATACGCCAGCATGGGCGAGAGCAGCGGCACCGTAATGCGGGTGAAGATGCGGCGGCGGGGCGCGCTGTCCACCTTGGCCGCGTCATAATACTGCTTGTTGATGCTCTGCAAGCCGCCCAGCAGCACCAGAATCTTGAACGGCAGCGCGTTCCAGACGATGTAGACGGTCATCACCGCCATGTTGGCCCAGTAAGCGGAGCCGGAGTTGATCCAGTTGATGGGCTTGCCGCCGAAGAACTGAATCACGTTGTTGATGATGCCCGCGGTGACAATCAGCTCCCGCTCCGTGCCGTAGAAGCTGCCCACGATGTTGAACATGGCCGCAAACACCATGCCGATGGCGATGGAGTTGGTCACATACGGCAGGAAGAAAATGGTTTGCAGCACCTTTTGCAGCGCCTTGATGGAGTTGAGCGCCACGGCGATCAGCAGCGCCAGGAGCGTTGAGATCGGCACGGTCAAGAGGCACAGCAGCACGGTATTCTTGAGGCAGGAGACGAACCGGCGGTAGCTGACGACCTTTTGAAAGTTGCCGATGCCGAACTGAAATACCATGCCGCCGGCGGCCTTCAGCCCGGAGTAGTTTTCCAGGAAGGCCATGCGCACCGTATTGATGATGGGCCAGACCGTGAACACCAGCAGCAGCGCAAGCGCCGGCGCGAGGTACAGCCAGGCCTTCCATTGATGCTTGCTTTCAACCATTATTGCCGCTCCTCAAAGTAGATTCGTTCCTCGGTGTCCGCCTTGAACATGAAAACCTTGTGGGGCTTGAGGCTGTACCGGACGGTTTCGACGTTCTCCTCCGGCCTGCCGTCGGCGTTGATGATGGCGCGAATCACCGGGTTGACGGAGGACGGATGCGTCGCAACGATGCTTACGTCGCGCCCCATGACCTCCACGTTGTTCAGGTGGCACCGCAGCGCGCCCGCAGGATCGAGCACAAAGCCCTCGGGGCGCACGCCCACGATCACCGGCTGATTCGGCACGCCCGGCGCGGGCAGCACGTCGTCCTCCCCGATGAAAAGCCGACCGTCCCGCACCTCGCCGTTGAACACGTTGATCGGCGGCGTGCCCAGGAACTTGGCGACAAACAGGTTCGCGGGGCTGTCGTACACGTCCTGCGGCTTGCCGATCTGCTGCACAACGCCCTGCTTCATCACCACGATCATGTCGGAGATGGACATGGCCTCCTCCTGGTCGTGGGTCACGAACACGGTCGTGATGCCGGTTTCCTTCTGGATCCGGCGAATCTCCTCGCGGGTTTGCAGGCGGAGGCG
>CAZRLM010000213.1:0-3040 GCA_964600835.1 uncultured Oscillospiraceae bacterium | reverse complement strand
CATGTGGACGCGGCCAAGGGCATGGTGCTCTGGGCCAAGGAGAACCGCCAGCTCTCCGGCTTGCCGGAAACGAGCTGCCGCTGGATTGTGGAGGACGCGCTCCGGTTTGTGCAGCGGGAGCTTCGCCGGGGCAGCCGGTACGACGGCATTTTGATGGATCCGCCCAGCTATGGCCGCGGCCCCTCCGGCGAGGTGTGGAAGCTGGAAAACGAGCTGTACAACCTGGTGAACACCTGCGCCCAGGCGCTCTCCGACGAGCCGCTGTTCTTCCTGGTCAACAGCTACACGACCGGCTTTCAGGCCAGCGTGCTTGACAATATGCTGGGCAAGTGCGTCGTCCGCCGCTTCGGCGGGCGGGTGGACAGTCAGGAGCTGTGCCTGCCGGTAACGACCGGCGGGGTGCTGCCCTGCGGCGCGAGCGGGCGGTGGTTCCATGAGTGAGCGCGTGCCGACGATCCTCTATGAGGACAACCATGTGTTGGTGGCGGTCAAGCCGCCGAATATGCTCTCTCAGGCGGACAACACGCGGGACACGGACATCCTGTCCTGGCTGAAGGAGTTCATCCGCGTCCGGGACGGTAAGCCCGGGCGGGTGTACCTGGGGCTGGTGCACCGGCTGGACAGGCCGGTGGGCGGGTTGATGGTGTTTGCCAAGACGAGCAAGGCGGCTGCCCGCCTGTCCGCGCAGCTGCAAACCCACGCGCTGGGCCGGGAATACCTGTGCGTCGTCACCGGGCCGGTGCGCGATTCCTTTACGCTGGTGGATTATCTCGTCAAGGACGAGCGGCTCAACCGGGTCAGCGTCTGCGAGGCGGGGGTGAAGGGCGCGCAGGAGGCGATCCTGCACGGAGAGTGCGTCGAGCGGCGGCAGGGAACGGCGCTGTGCGCCATCCGGCTGGAGACGGGCCGCAGCCATCAAATCCGCGTGCAGATGAGCCACGCCGGCGCGCCGCTGTGGGGGGACAACCGCTACGGCAGCGGCGTCCCCGGGCAGCAGATCGCCCTGTGGGGGTACAAGCTGGCCTTCGAGCATCCGATCAGCCGTCAGGTGATGACGTTTTATCATGTGCCCTACGGTTCCATCTGGGCCGTTTACGCGGACCTGCTGGATACCGGCGGAGCAACCCCGCCGCCCGCGGCGGAGCAAGGAGACGCAACGTGAGCAAGCCCTTTTCCTATGAGGTAAAGCACATCTGCAAGCAGTCCGGCGCGCGGCTGGGCGTGTTGCATACGCCCCACGGGGACATTGAAACGCCCATCTATATGCCGGTGGGCACCGCCGCCTGCGTCAAGGCGATGACCTCCCGGGAGATGGAGGAAATCGGCACGCAGATTCTGCTGAGCAACACCTACCACCTGCACCTGCGGCCCGGCGAGGCGCTGGTCAAAGAGGCGGGCGGTCTGCATCAGTTTATGGACTGGCACAAGCCGATTCTGACCGACAGCGGCGGCTTTCAGGTGTTTTCGCTGGCGGGCATTCGCAAGATCAGGGAGGAGGGCGTGACCTTCCAGAGCCATCTGGACGGCAGCCGCCACTTCATCGGCCCGGAGGAGTCGATGGACATCCAGCAGGCGCTGGGCGCGGACATCGCGATGGCCTTCGACGTGTGCTCGCCTTATCCCTGCGACTACGACACGGCGAAGATCAACATGGAGCGCACTCACCGCTGGGCGGCGCGCTGCAAGGCGCACCATACCCGGGAGGATCAGGCGCTTTTCGGCATCGTGCAGGGCGCGTTCTACAAGGATCTGCGGATCGAGAGCGCGAAAACGCTCTCGGACATGGACTTCATCGGCTACGGCATCGGCGGGCTGTCCGTGGGCGAGCCAAAGCCGGTCATGTACGAGATGCTTGACGAGATGATGCCCTATATGCCCGCGGAAAAGCCGCGCTATTTGATGGGCGTCGGCACGCCGGACTGTCTGCTGGAGGGCGTTTTGCGCGGGGTGGATATGTTCGACTGCGTGCTGGCGACCCGCATTGCCCGCAACGGCACGGTGCTGACCAGCAAGGGCCGCGTGGTGGTCAAGAACGCGCAGTACGCGCGCGACTTCGGCCCCATCGACGAGGAATGCGACTGCTACGCCTGCCAGCATTACACCCGGGCGTATGTGCGCCACCTGCTCCGGGCGGGGGAAATCACCGGCGGACGGCTGGCCTCCATCCACAACCTGCGCTTCCTGATCCGCATGATGGAGCAGATTCGGCAGGCCATCGCGGAGGATCGCTTCCTGGACTACCGGCGCGACTTCTACGCCAAGTACGACCTGAGCCGGAACTTCTGACGAAGAAAAAGGCTTGCAATCCGGGCGCGGGTACGGTATAATACTGGATGTGAATAGGCCCGTTGGACGGGAAACGGCGCGGAGATGAACCGTCAAGAGAGCCGCCGGCAGGTGCGAGGCGGTCGGTGAAAACGCGTTTTCCATTCCCGGATGGGCGCAGGCGAGGAGTCTGCGGGGCGCGCCCCATACAGCGCGAGCGAGAGGCCCGCTTTTTTGGCGGGCAAACTGGGTGGCAACGCGAGCTTTTCGTCCCGGATGCGGGAGGAAAAGCTCTTATTTTTAAGGAGGACGAGTCATATGCTGGATATCAATCTGGTTCGCACCAACCCCGAGCTGGTCAAGGAAAACATCCGCAAAAAGTTCCAGGACGAGAAGCTGCCCATGGTGGATGAGGTGGTCGCGCTGGACAAGGAGTACCGGCAGGCGATTCAGGGCGCGGACGCGCTGCGCAACCAGCGCAAGACCCTCTCCAAGCAGATCGGCGGCCTGATGGCCAAGGGTCAAAAGGAGGAGGCCGAGGCGCTGAAGGCGAAGGTCGCCGGCATGGCGGACGAGCTGGCGGCGCTGGAGGTGAAGGAGGAAACGCTGCAAGCGGAGATTCGCAAGCGGATGCTGGTGATCCCCAACATCATTGACGACAGCGTGCCGATCGGCCGCAACGACCAGGAGAACGTGGAGCGGGAGCGCTTCGGCGAGCCGGTCGTGCCGGACTTTGAGGTGCCCTATCATGTGGACATCATGGAGCGCCTGAACG
>CAZRLM010000212.1:0-3125 GCA_964600835.1 uncultured Oscillospiraceae bacterium | reverse complement strand
TCTCCCCCTGCGCTCCTTCGGGGGTGCTCTTCCAAAAAAGGTGTTTTATCCCGTTTCAACCACTGAAAAGCGTTCCGGCGCTTTTTTATTTTGCCATTCCCCCCTTCACTTTCCAGCATGGGCGTCCTGCGCCGTCGGGTAGACTCTTAACCGACGAATAAGGAAGCGAGGGCTGCCCCATGAAAAAACGATCTCCTTCCCGGCTGAAGCGGGCCGCCGGGGTTGTGCTGGCGATGCTCCTGTCGCTCAGCTACTTTTCTCCTTTGCAGGAAACGCTGCGCACCCTTCCGGCGCACCTCGCGCTGACCGAGGGGCAGGCGCGCACGCTGGCCTTGGGCGGACTGCTGACCCTCAACCGGCAGACCGGCAACGTCGCCGTCGCCGCTTCGGATGACGAAACGCTCCGCGACGCGGGCGCGGTAGCGCTCTCCAGCGAGACGGCGGGCACCTCCGAGCTGCTGCTGAGCCTGATGGGCGTGGTGCCGTTGCGCAAGGTCGAGGTTGAGGTCAGCGAGGAAAAACGCCTGATTCCCGGCGGACAGGCCATCGGCGTGGCGATGCGCACCTCCGGCGTGATGATCGTGGGCACGAGCGACCTGTCGCAAGCTCGCAGCCCCGCCCAGCTTAGCGGGCTTCGCCCCGGCGACGTGCTGACCCGTGTCGGCGGCGTCAGCATCACCAGCGCGGAGCAGCTGGCGCAGCTTGTCAGCAAGGCGGGCGAGGTTCCCCTCGCCGTTGACTACCTGCGGGACGGCGCGGCGCTGTCCACCACCCTCACCCCGCGTCTGGACGCGGCGACCGGCTCGGTTCGCATGGGCGCTTGGGTGCGGGACAGCACCGCCGGCGTCGGCACGCTGTCCTTTTATGACCCTGATACCGGTACTTACGCCGCTTTGGGCCATGCCATCACCGACGGCGACACCGGGCAAGTGCTGCCCGTGGGCGAAGGCCAGGTGCTCAAGGCAGAGATTGTCGGCGTGCAGAAGGGGCAGAAGGGCGCGCCGGGCGAGCTGAAGGGCAGCTTCCTCCGCGAGGGCGTTACGCTGGGCGACATTGCGCTCAACGACCCGCTTGGCCTCTACGGCCATCTCGACGCGCCCCCCGCCGACGCGCTGTACCCGGACGGTCTGCCCATCGGCCTGCGTTCGGGCGTGCACACCGGCAAGGCGACCATTCTTTCCTCGGTGGACGGCGAGGGCGTGAAGCCCTATGAGGTGGAGATCACCCGCGTCAACCAGCAGTCGTCCCCCGCGTCCAAGAGCATGGTCGTCCGCGTGACCGATCCCGCGCTGCTTGCCAAAACCGGCGGCATCGTCCAGGGCATGAGCGGTAGCCCCATCATTCAGGACGGGCGGCTTATCGGTGCAGTGACCCATGTGTTTGTACGCCCATGAGGCCGATCCCCTCCCCATCCGATGCGAATCGCCAGGGCGTAGGGCCTGAGCGCTTGACAGCGCCGCGGCGATATGCTATACTGTGGAAAGTCGCCGGAGTGGCGGAATGGCAGACGCGGCGGATTCAAAATCCGTTGGCAGCGATGTCGTGCGGGTTCAAGTCCCGCCTTCGGCACATCCCCTTGAAGCCCTGGAAGCCCTGTGTTTCCGGGGCTTTTCTCATGCCTCCAAATCCTGCTTGCCGTTGCAAAAAGCCTCCCGCTGCGGCGGGAGGCTTCAGACTGTCAAAAAACCTCCATGGGAGGTGTCGGAGGGCCCGCAGGCCCTCTGACTGTATTCGTATCGCGGGGCTTTGCCGCGCGGGCGGGGCGGTTTCGGCATCAGCCGAAACCATTCCTTACATTTTTTGCGGCCGTCAGCTTTAGCTGACAGCAAAAAATGCAAAACCTCCACTCGAAAAAGTGGCTGCAGCCACTTTTTCGACACCCTGAAGCCTCCCGCTGCGGCGGGAGGCTTCTTTGCTGCACATTATCAAGGGAAACCACGTTTACCAGACGCGCTTTTCCACTTCAGCGCCATCGGCGAACGGGCCGGGAAGCGTCTCCAGGCCGCGATGGCTTCCGAAGTAGTCGCTATCGAAGGTGATGGCCGAGCCGTCCGGATTCTCGAAGCGCTGTTCCGGCTCAAAGGCGCAGCCCAGCACGTCGCTGGTCATGATCCGGGTGCGGAAATCCTTCAGCAGCTCGTAGACATTGGTCTTGAGACAGAGTCCGCCGTCCTTTTCCACCAGCTCCACCGTCGCCTTTGAATGATCGTCGATCAGGTGCTTCGTTTCATGCTTGCACACCGTCGCGCCGTTGAAGTACGCATTGCCTTCCACCCACACGGGCAAATGCCCGAAGTGATACTTCGCCAGCGCGCCCATGTCAGGCTCGCGATCCATCATGAAGTTGGCAATCCACGCTTCATACGTCGGGAAGATGTCAAACGGCGCGGTGCCGACCACCTCGTACTCATTGCTTTGAGGCGTTCGTGCAGGATCGGTAATCGGGTGCTGCTGGATAAAGATGTTGTTGTAGATTCGGTCGTCGCCGTGGAGGATGGTCATGAAGCCGGCCACCTCCGTACGGTGATGGATATGGTAGGGCGTGTAGCGAGGCTCGCGCTGCCCGTTGACGATGCTGTCCACGCCGGCATTGATCAGGCCGAACGCGCCGAGCATCAGGTTGTGCACGCAGGCAATGCCCTCGCTGGGCATGATCACGGAGGCCTTTGAGAGCAGAATGTTGTTGTCAATCAGCGTCGGGCCGTGACCCACCTCGATGAACACATCGTTGCTGAACATCGCGCCGGGAGCCTTCTGCGCAAAATCCGGGCGCTGATTGTCGTGCATCAGGTTTTGCGTGATACGCGCACCCTGGGCCTGCCAGTCGCACCACACGCCCATGATGCAGTGGTGGATGTGATTGCGGCGGATGGTCACGTCAATGGCCGCGTGCAGCTTGATACCTGCGGTTTCCGCGCCGCCCAGCTGCTGGGAGTTGCAGATGTCATGAATGTGGCAGTCCTCAATGGTGGAGAACACGCCGCCCATGCGCCCCACGATGCCGGTCTGCTCGCAATGATGCACCTCGCAGCGGCGGATGATATGGCCGCCGACGTTTTCCTTGAGCCATCCGTGATACTGGCCGCGGCAGACGGCGTCGCGCTCCATCTGGGTCGGGCTCTTGA
>CAZRLM010000211.1:0-3132 GCA_964600835.1 uncultured Oscillospiraceae bacterium | reverse complement strand
CGTTGTGCCCACAAGGAACCCGCGCCATTTGGCGCGGCCCACACACCCTTTTTCCGAAACGCGGGGATTCCGCGCCTGCGGGCGCGGGCAGAGGGCTTTCCGGTCGCCCTCTGCACTCCTTCGGAGCGTGCACAAACAAGTAGCTTGCCGAACCGCAGGGATTCCACGCCTGCGGGCGTGACGGAGGGCAAAGGTCGTCTGCCAGGCTTTCCGGTCGCCCTCTGCACGCCTTCGGGACGCACTCTTTTGGAGAGCGCGGGAAAAGCAGCTTGTTTCCAAAGCGCTGTCTATGCGGCGCGTCTCAAACGAGCCGCTCGCAAAAAGCATGGTAGCCCAGCTTGGGAGGTCCAGGAGGGCCATTCGGCCCTCCTGACGGGGTGCAGGGGCAGCGCCCCTGCCGGCAGCGGCCCTTACGACCCCGTCGACCGGTAGTGCCGCACACCGAACGCCCAGACCCGCGTCATGATCAGGAAAAACGCCGCGCCGACCAGCGGGCCGAGGCACGCCGCCCACGTCGGTACATTCATCAGCGGTTTGCCCAGAATGACGCTCACCGGCAGGTGCAGGCACAGCGCAATGGGCGCAATGTAGGTGAACAGCACCCGCAGCGGCTTTGGGTATATATCGACCGGGTACTGACAGGCGGCGCGCCCGCCGTAGGTCAGGATGTTCACCGCCTCCACGGCGCGTACCGAGAAGATGTTGACCACCGCCTCCAGGATGAACAGCCCCGTCATCATCGTCAACGTGCCGAAAATCGCGGCCAGGAGCAGCAACGTGCGGCCCCATGTCCAGCACAGGCGCAGATGCGCGCTGGAGACGGCCAGCGCCGCCGCGCCGACGACCACCGAGCCGATCCGCCGCGGGTCGAGCTGGCTGCAAGTCACCTGCAACAGCAGGCTGCGCGGGCGGAGCAGCAGCGTGTCAAACCCGCCGCCTACGATCATGCTGGAGAACGTCCCCAGGCCGCGGTTGATAAACTCGCACAGCGCGAAGGGCACCTGCATTACGCCGAAAAAGAACAGGACTTCGTCCGCCGTCCACTGGCCAAGCGCCGTGAAGCGATCCATTAGCACCAGCACGGCCAGCAGGTCGCCGCCGGTCATGACCACCTGCGAGAGCGTCTGCATCGCAAAGGACGCGCGGTACTGCGTCGCGCTTTTCAGCAGCATTCGCATGGAGTGAAGCATATATTTCATTGCTGCTCAGCCTCCCTGCACCGTCATGTTCGCCAGGTGGCGCGCCCACAGCGCCCGCGCCAGCAGCGCCGCGCCCAGCGCGTAGCCCGCCTGCACGGCGACGCTCATTCCCCATTCCGCCATGCCCTGCGCGTGCAGGTACATCCGGATGGGTGCGTCCATCGCCTGGGCGAAGGGCTGGTAGCGGATCAGCGCCTGCACCGAGTCGGGGAAAAGCGTCAGCGGGATGATGTTGCCCGACAGCGCGACCATGGTCAGCCGCAGCGCCGCGCTCGCGCCACGGTTGTCCAGCGTTTTCATGACCACCGCGTCGATGATCGTGCCGATCTCCGCAATGCACACCTGCCCCAGCGCCGTGGAGACAAGAAACTGCCCCAGCGCCAGCGGGCTTTCCGGCGCGGAAATGCGCATACTTTGCGGCACCAGCGGCATTGCCAGCAGCATCGGCGTCAGCCGCATCAGCGCGCCGACGATCTGCCGCGCCAGCTGGCTGCACACCGTGTAGGTATGCAGATCCATTGGCCGACACAGCGTGTAGGCCACGCTGCCGGTCATGATCTGCTCGTGCAGCTCCGCATTCCGGGACATCAGCGAGCAGAACAGCATCTGCTGGAGCCACACATAGCTGATCGTGTCCCGCAGCTCCGCCGGGTTTCGGCCCGCGTACAGCGCCTGATAGAGCGACACCAGCACCAGCGCGAAAAACAGCTGCGTCACCATGCCGCCCAGCGCCGCGCCGCGGTACTGGCTTTCCATCAGCGCCCGCAAACGAAACGCCGACCAGTAGGGCCGCCATCGCAAACGTTTCATAGCGCCATCTCCTCGTACATCCGGGCGATCAGCGTGTCCACGCCCTGCTCCTTGAGCGTCAGCTCCCGCAGCGTGCCCATGGCGAGCACCGCCGGGAGCAGCTGACCCGTCGGCAGCTCGCCGGGGGCGTAGGTGAGCACATAGTCCGCGCCGTCCTGTGCGACGGTTACGCCCGCGGGCAAACGTGACGCGTCCGCCGGGCCGTCAAAGGCGCAGCGCAGCGTGTGCACCGAGTCATACCGGCGCAGCAGCGCGTCCAGCGCGCCGTCGTAGAGCAGCCGCCCGCGGCCCAGCACCATCACCCGGCGGCACAGGGCAAGCATATCCTCCATGTCATGGGTTGTCAGCAGAATGGTGGTGCCGCGCCGCTCGTTCTCCGCCTTCAGAAAGGCGCGCAGCCGCAGCTTGCTTACCGCGTCCAGGCCGATGGTCGGCTCGTCCAGGAAGAGGAGGGACGGCTCGTGCAGCAGCGACCCGCACAGCTCCGCCCGCATCCGCTGCCCGAGCGACAGCTGACGCAGCGGCGTGCGCAGCAGGTCGCCCAGCGCCAGCTCCTCCGTCAGCTCGTCCAGGCGGCGACGCCAGCGCGTTTGATCGAGGTCGTACACGTCCCTCAGCAGCTCGAAGGAGTCGGCGATGGGCACGTCCCACCAGAGCTGCGTGCGCTGGCCGAACACCACGCCCAGGTGCCGGACGTGCTCCCGCCGCTGAAGATGCGGCACGCGCCCGTCCACCGTGCACGTTCCACCGCTGGGCGTCAGGATGCCGGTCAGCAGCTTGACGGTGGTCGACTTGCCCGCGCCGTTGGGGCCGATCAGCCCGACCAGCTCGCCGCGACCGATGGTAAAGCTCGCGTCTGTCAGCGCCGGAATGCGCTGTGTCTCCCGCCGCCACAGCCGACTCACGCCGCCTTCCTTGGGGCGGTTGCGGCGGATATACGTCTTGGACAGCCCCTCCGCGACGATCAGCGCGCCGTCCTTCGTGCAATTTTTCATCAAAATTTTCCTCCTTTTTCCTAAGGAGCGTGCATTATAGCAGACGAAAGCGGGAAAGTCAAGAAAAACCGAACAAAAAAGGCGGCGGATCGGCTGATTTTGCCCTGTCCGTCGCCTGTTGTATTCAT
>CAZRLM010000210.1:0-3168 GCA_964600835.1 uncultured Oscillospiraceae bacterium | reverse complement strand
GGTGCTACTGACTCCAACAATGGCGTTACTGCGTTCACTTCCAGCACAAATGTGTCAGAGGACAGCAATGTATTGGGCGTGAATTACAATGGCAGTGTTGTCGAAAATTTCTTCCATCCGTATACTTGCCTGTTTTCGGATGATGTTAAGCGGTTCCGTACAAAACAGATCGCTGGGAATAAGTACATTTACCTTTTCTTGAAAACAGTAATTTTACAACAAAAAATGAAATATACCTATGGCTATAAATTCAATGAGCAAAGAATGCGAAAACAAATATTGCTTCTTCCTGTCAGCGAATCAGGTCAGCCAGATTGGGTCTATATGGAGGAATACGGAAAGCATCTGTTTTCAAAGCTGACATTGCAATATCTGCGGGAGAAGCAGCTTGTAACCGCATAAAAAATTTACTGTCTTGCCAGTCTGCGAAAACAACACTTTTTTACAGATGACCATTGCGGTATGTTTCACGCCCGCTTTTCTCCGTCCGCGGGCGGCAACGCGTCCCATTCCGGCGGATTGGTGGAGTCGCGCCCGGTATAGCATTCGGGGTACAGGCCGGCGGTGGAGTAGGGCTCGCCGCCGGCGTACAGATGGGAGATGTCGCCCAGCTGTATACAGCGGAAGATCACCTCGCCCTTGACCCGCTCCTCGGTGATCAGCGTGGTGACGGAGGAGGGCTGGGTGCTGAATCCCTGCCAGAGCGCGACGGGCGAAAAGTCCAGCAGGTGCGCGACGAGCGCCAGCGTGATGCCCAAATGGCAGAAAAAGACCAGCGTATCGGGCGTGTTGTAATCGCAATGGTACAGCGCCAGCTCCGGGTCACGCCGGTAGCCGTGGCGGGCAAGCAGCGCGTCGATGCCGTCGCAGGATTCGCGCCAGATTTCCGCGACATCACCGCCGGAAACGAGCGCGTCCTCCGTCCAGCGCTGCCGGTCGCGCAGCAGCTCGCGGGGCTGCCAGAGACGCGGGCGAAAATCCCACGGGATGCGCGCGCCGCCGCGCTCCTGGTCGGGGCAATGGCCGCGGAACTCGGCCAGCCAGGGCATTTCCTCCGCCTCCCGATGAAGCCGATTCAGCGTATAGGACGCGGTTGTCTTGGCGCGGCCCAACGGGGAGACGTAAAAGGCTTTCACGTCCAGCTGACACAGGCGGCGGGCAAGCAGCTCCGCTTCCACCCGGCCCTTGGCGGTCAGAGAATCGTGGGCATAGTCCGGCTCGGCGTGGCGGACAAAAACGAGTTTCATATGATTCCTCCTTGGTTAAGCATTGACGGACTGATCGAACTGCGCCGCGTAGAGCGCCGCGTAAACGCCGCCGCGGGCAAGCAGCTCCGCGTGGGTGCCCCGCTCGACAATGCGGCCCTTATCCATCACGAGGATACAGTCCGCTCCAGCGATGGTGGACAGCCGATGGGCGATCACAAAGCAGGTGCGGCCGCGCATCAGCTGAAGCATCGCGTCCTGAATGCGGCGCTCGGTGGCCGTATCGACGTTGGAGGTCGCCTCGTCCAGGATGAGCATCCGCGCGTCCATCAGCATGGCGCGGGCGATGGTCATCAACTGCTTCTGCCCCTTTGAAATGCTGTTGCCGCTGTCGGTCAGGCGGGTATCGTAGCCCTGGGGCAGCGAAAGTATCATGTCGTGAATGTGCGCGGCCTGGCAGGCGGCGACAACCTGCTCCCGGGTTGCGCCGGGGCAGCCGTAGGCGATGTTGTCATAGACGCTGCCGTCGAAAAGCCAGGTATCCTGGAGCACCATGGTGAACTGGCTGCGCAGGCTGGAACGGGTGATGCGGCGAATGTCGACGCCGTCCAGCTCGATCGCGCCCTCCGTCACGTCGTAGAAGCGCATCAGCAGGTTGATCAGCGTCGTTTTGCCGCAGCCTGTCTCGCCGACGATGGCGATGGTCTGTCCGGGCTGCGCGTCAAAGGCGATGTGCTGCAAAACGGGCGTTCCCTGAACGTAGAAAAAGCTCACGTCCCGGAAGGCAACATGACCCTTGCAATCGGTCAGCCGCAGCGCGTCGGGGCTGTCGGCGGCCTCCGGCGGGAGGTCGCACAGGCCGAGGACGCGTTCGGCGGCGGCCAGCGCGGATTGCAGCTCGCTGATGATGTTGGCGAACTCGTTGATCGGCCCGGAGAACTTGCGGGAGTACAGCACGAAGGAGCTGACGCCGCCCAGGGAAACCGCGCCGCTCATGTAGAGCATCGCGCCGAACACGCTCACCAGTGCCAGGGAGAGGTTATTGATCAAATTGACCGAAGGGCCGGTAATGCAGGCGGTGTGGTCGGCGCGCCAGTTGGCCTCGACCGCCCGGTCGTTGTGCCCGGCGAAGCGGCGGTTGAACTCCTCCTCCTGATGATAGGCGCGGATCGTTTTCAGACCGGAGACGGTTTCCTCGCAGTAGCCGTTGAGCGCGCCCAACATCCGGGAGCGCTGACGGAACAGCGGCCTCACCAGGCGCGACCGGTAGCGCGTGAAGAGGATCGAGGCGGGAATGGTGAAGGCGAACACCGTCAAAAGCGAGGGCGAGATGGTCAGCATCATCGCGAAAGAGCCGACCACCGTGATCGCGCTCGAAACAATCTGCGTCAGGTCGGTGGACAGCGACGCGCCGACGGTGTCCACGTCGTAGGAAAGCACGGAGATCACGTCGCCGGTTTGATGCGCGTCAAAGAAGCTGATGGGCAGTTGAGTCAGATGATTGAACAGATCGCCGCGCATCTGCTGGACGACGTTGCGGCTCAGGCGGATCATGATCGCGGACAGCAGCCAGCTGAGCAGCGAGGAAACCGCCGACAGCACGATCATCCACACCACAAAGTAGATGACCGTGGGAAAGTCGACGTGGCCGGGAAGAATCGCGTCAATGGCCGCGCCGGAGAGCTTGGGGGAAAGGAGCGCCAGCACGTTGCCCAGCACGCTGAGCACGGCGGAGAGCACGATCAGCCACCGATAGCGGGCCAGATAACGCCACAATCGGCGGAGCACATGGGTAGGCTTTGCCTTCGGCTTGTCGGTAGCGCGGGAAGCGGGGCCACGGTTCATGCGGTGTCACCTCCTAATTGCAGCGCGCACAGCTCCTGATAGGTCGGACAGGAGCGCAGCAGCTCCTGATGCGTGCCCTGCCCGATGATCCGCCCGCCGTCCATGACCAGAATCAGGT
>CAZRLM010000209.1:0-3169 GCA_964600835.1 uncultured Oscillospiraceae bacterium | reverse complement strand
TCTCCGTCAGCGTCGGGTCGCGATGCTCGGAGGCAAAGTAATCCCGGCAGAAGGCCAGGTCGTCGTCATCCATCGCCAGGCCGTACTTCTTGACAAACGCGTCCACCTGCGCCGCGTCCATGGCGGTAAAGCCGGTGAGCGTCTCCACATGATCGGGGGTATCGTAGCGCTGCCAGAGCGTGTCCTTCTCGCCCAGATCGGCCTCGCGGCTCTCCACCGGGTTGATGACGTGCTTCTTGACGCGCGCAACTTCCTCTTCCGTCATGTCGCCAAAGAGCAGGTACACCTTGGCGGTGCGGACGGTCGGGCGAGCGCACTGGCCCACTAACTGGATGCACTCCGCGCAGGAATCGGCCCGCTGGTCAAACTGACCCGGCAGGTACTCCACCGCGAACACCGCGTCGCCCGCCTCCGGCAGCAGGTCGTAGGTCACATCCACCTGCGGCTCGGAAAACACAATCGGCACGCAGGTCTGGTACAGCGCCTCCGGCACGCCCTCCACATCATAGCGGTTGATCAGGCGCAGCGCCTTGACGCTCTTGATAAGCAGGATGTGGCGGATCTCCCACAGCAGATGCTCCGCCTCCACCGCGAAGCCGGGCTTCTTTTCAACGTAGATACGCTTAACGCTCACGTTCCATCCTCCAAGCCGTCGTTTGTTGATTCGTCGCCGCCAGCCCGTCTCACTTGACCGCCAGCGCCCGGGCGCCAATATCGCGGCGCATATGCCTGTCCGTAAAGTCGATCTTCTCCGCCGCGCCATAGGCGGCCTGCACGGCCGCCGCCAGCGTGTCCGCGGTCGCCGTCACGCCCAGCACCCGTCCGCCCGCGGTGACGAGCTGGCCGTCCGACAGCTTCGTGCCCGCGTGGAACACCTGCGCCGTCCTTTCGGCTTCTTCCAGGCCGGTGATGGGATAGCCGCTCTGATACTTCACCGGATAGCCGCCGCTCGCCAGCACCACGCAGCAGGCCGCGCCGCCGTCAAAGGCGACCTCGACGTCCGCCAGCGTGCCGTCTGCCGTCGCCCGCATGATCGTCAGCAGATCGCTGCGCAGAAGCGGCAGCACCACCTGCGTCTCCGGGTCGCCGAAGCGGCAGTTGTACTCGATCACCTTCGGGCCGTCCGGGGTCAGCATGAGGCCAAAGTACAGGCAGCCTCGAAAGGTGCGTCCCTCGGCGTTCATGGCGTTCATCGTCGGCAGGAAGATTTCCTTCATGCAGCGCTCGGCGATTTCCGGCGTGTAATACGGGTTGGGCGCAATCGTGCCCATGCCGCCGGTGTTCAGGCCCTCGTCCCCGTCCAGGGCGCGCTTGTGATCCATGCTGGAAACCATGGGCTTCATCACCTTGCCGTCGGTAAAGACCAGCACGGACACCTCGGGGCCGGTGAGGAATTCCTCGCAGACCACGTTCGCGCCGCTCTTGCCGAACTTGGCGTGGTTCATCATCTCGTCCACAGCGTCGAGCGCCTCCGCCTTCGTCCGGCAGATCAGCACGCCCTTGCCCAGCGCCAGGCCGTCCGCCTTGACCACCACCGGCACGGGGCACGCGTCGGAGCGGATGTAATCCGCCGCGTCCTGATAGCTGGAGAACGCCTCGTACTTCGCCGTGGGGATGCCGTACCGCTTCATCAGGTTCTTGGCGAACACCTTGCTGCCCTCGATGATCGCGGCCTTCTTCTCCGGCCCAAAGGCGGGGATGCCCGCCGCCTTCAATAGATCGACCAGCCCCATGCACAGCGGATCGTCCGGCGCGACGACCACAAAGTCGACGGCGCGCTCCTTCGCAAACGCTGCAATGGCCTCGATATCGGTCGCCTTGATGGGCACGCACTCGCATATCTCCGCCATGCCGCCGTTGCCCGGAGCCGCGTACATTGCCGTGATTTCCGGGCTTTCCGCAAGCTTCTTCGCGATGGCGTGCTCCCGGCCGCCGCCGCCGACAATCAGTACCTTCATCCGCCGTTGCCTCCGTCCTCTGCTTGCCGATCAATGATGGAACAGTCGCATATGGGTAAAGCTCATCACCATGTTGTACAGGTCGCAGGTTTCAATCACCTGATCGTCGCGGATGGAGCCGCCGGGCTGGGCCACATAGCTCACGCCGGAGCGGTGCGCGCGCTCGATGTTGTCCCCGAAGGGGAAGAACGCGTCGCTGCCCAGCGCCACGCCGGTCTGCTGATCCAGCCACGCGCGCTTCTCCGCCTTGGTGAGCGGCTCGGGGCGCTCGGTGAAGAACCGCTGCCAGCGGCCCTCGGCCAGCACCTCGTCCGGCTCGTCGGAGATAAACACGTCGATGGTGTTGTCCCGGTCGGGGCGGGCGATCTTTTCCACAAAGGGCAGATTCAGCACCCGCGGATGCTGGCGCAGCAGCCAGTTGTCGGCCTTTTGCCCCGCCAGACGCGTGCAGTGAATGCGGCTCTGCTGGCCCGCGCCGATGCCGATGGCCTGCCCGTCCTTGGCGTAGCACACGGAGTTCGACTGCGTGTACTTCAGCACGATCAGCGCCACCATCAGGTCGCGCTTCGCGTCCTCGGGCAGGTCGTGATTCTTCGTCACGATGTCCTGGAGCAGCTCCTCGTTGATCACGAACTCGTTGCGGCCCTGCTCGAAGGTCACGCCGAACACCTGCTTGTGTTCAATGGGCGCGGGACGGTAGGTCGGGTCGATCTTCACCACATTGTAGGCGCCCTTCTTCTTGGCGGTCAGGATGGCCAGCGCTTCGGGGGTGTAGCCAGGGGCGATGATGTCGTCGGAAACCTCAGGCTTAATCAGCTTCGCGGTGCATTCATCACACTCGTCGCTCAGAGCGATCCAGTCGCCGAAGGAGGACATGCGGTCGGCGCCGCGGGCCCGGGCGTAGGCGCAGGCCAGCGGGGACAGCCCCATGTCCTTCTTCACGAAGTAGATCTTCCGCAGGGTCTCATTCAGCGGCAGACCCACCGCCGCGCCCGCCGGACTGACATGCTTGAAGGACGCCGCCGCAGGCAGGCCGGTGGCACGCTTCAGCTCCGTCACCAGCTGCCAGCCGTTCAGAGCATCCAGCAGGTTGATATAGCCAGGCCGACCGCCCAGCACCTCAATGGGCAGCTCGCCCTCCTCCATGTATACGCGAATGGGCTTCTGGTTGGGATTGCAGCCATACTTCAGTTTCATTTCGGTTGCCATGG
>CAZRLM010000208.1:0-3178 GCA_964600835.1 uncultured Oscillospiraceae bacterium | reverse complement strand
GATGAGACTTTTGCTTAGGCATAAGTGTTTCCTCCTTCCAATGCGGTTTACTCCTGCGCCTCCGGGGAGGCAGCGTTCTCCCTGGCCGCGGCTTCCTTGCGCGCCTTCTTTTCGGCAAAGGACGCCTTTGCGGCCTTGGGAGCCAGGATCATGATCATGTGGCGGCCATCCATCAGCGGGCGGCGCTCCACCGTGCTGACCTCCTGGCAGCGTTCAGCAAAGTCATGCATGACCTTCATGCCGATTTCGCTGTGAGTGATTTGACGGCCGCGGAACCGGATGGTAACCTTTACCTTGTCGCCATCCGCCAGGAAGCGGGTCGCCATCTTCGCTTTGGTGAGAACGTCGTTCTCCTCAATGGTCGCGGAGAGCTGCACTTCCTTGATGGACACCACCCGCTGATTCTTCCGGTTTTCCCGCTCCCGCCGCGACTGCTCGTAGCGGTACTTGTCATAGTCCAGCAGCTTGCACACGGGCGGCTTCGCGGTGGGCTGAATCTTCGCCAGGTCAAGCCCGCGCTCCTCCGCAAGCTCCAGCGCCTTATGCGTGGGCATGACGCCGAGCTGCTCGCCGTTTTCGTCGATCAGGCGAACCTCTCTGTCGCGGATCTCCTCGTTGATCATCAGATCGAGTGCGATATCCATACACCTCCAAATTTTGTTTGCCCGCGCCCTCCATACAAAAAGCGACGGGATGCACACCCGTCGCCTGATTTCATGCTCTCGCCCCGTAGGGGAAAGAATGCCATCAACCCGGCAGCGTGAGCCGCGCAAGGTGAGAGACGGGCAAGCCTCTTCTTCAAACAAATGGATTATACCACGGCTGACCTGTCCTGTCAAGCGAAAAAATCAGCCGTTTGCGCATTTTTCCGCGTTATCGCCACGGAAGCGCCAAAGCCGTCCTGAGCGCGCCGGCGAAGTACAGCGAGCCCGCCGCGACGATCACGCCGTCCTCCCCCGCCAGCGCCCGGGCGCGCTCGAGACCCTCCGCCAGTGTTTCGGCGGGCGACGCGTCCACCCCCGCGGCGCGCAGCTTGTCTGCGTAGGCCGCCGCGTCCAGCGCGCGGGGATTGTCCGGCGTGACCGTGACGGCAGTCGCAGAAATTTCGCGCAGGCTGTCCAGCATCGCAGGCTGCAATTTATCGGCCAGCACGCCGGAAAGCAACACCCGCCGCCTGTCCTTCAAATGCGTCCCGACAAAGCGCGCCAGCGCCGCCATGCCCTGCGGATTGTGCGCGCCGTCGATCAGCACGTTGCCGCACCATTCCAGCCGCGCTGGCCAGACCGTCGCCGCCATGCCCTTGCGCACCGCATCCTCCATCAGCCGGAAGCCCTGCTTCCGCAGCGCCTCCACCAGACCCAATACCGTCAGCGCGTTCGTCAATTGATGCTCACCGGGCAGGGACAGCGTCATGTCCGGCCAGGCGTTCTCAAGGCGGAACGACGCGGTGGAGCCGCGCGCCGTGCAGACGATGCCGGTAACCTGCGACAAATCGAGCTGTGTCAGCAGCGCGCCAACCGCCGCCGCCCGGTCGGCCAGCACCGCCGCCACAGCCGGTTCCGCCGGGTGGCATACCACCGGCACGCCCGGCTTCATGATGCCCGCCTTCTCCGCGGCGATCTCCGGCAGCGTGTCGCCCAAATACTCCATATGATCCAGCCCAATCGCCGCAATGCCGCACAGCACCGGTGTGATGACGTTCGTCGGATCGAGCCGTCCGCCCAGGCCGACCTCGATCACCGCCGCGTCCACCTGCTCGCCCGCAAAAGCGGCCAGCGCCAGCGCCGTGCCCAGCTCGAAGGGCGTCGGATACACGCCGCGCTCGTTCAGCCGCGCTGCGGCATCCAGCAGCCGCTCGCCGTAGCGAACCATCCGCGCGTCGTCCATCGGCACGCCGTCCAGCCGGATGCGCTCCTGATACGCCTGCAAAAAGGGCGACGTATACAGCCCCGTCCGGTATCCCGCCTGGCGCAGGATCCGCTCCAGCATCGCGCAGACGCTGCCCTTGCCGTTCGTCCCCGCGATATGGATCATCGGCACCGCCGAGGGCGAAACGTTCATCTCCGCCAGCAGCAGGCGCGTGTTTTCCAGCCCGTGCTTGCTGCCCGTGTGATAGCTGCCGTGGATGGCCGCCACGATTTCCTCCGCCGTGCGCTGCATCCGCGCTTCCCCCTTCTCAAAACGCCCGGGACGGCGTTGCCGCGCCGCCCCGGGAATCACTCACAGACTTTCCTTCAGCTCGGCGATGCGCTTTTCGATCGCCTCAGCCTTTTGTTTGTTCGCCGCCAGCTTGTCGCGCTCCTGCTGCACCAGCGCAGCAGGCGCTTTCGCCACAAAGCCCGCGTTGCTCAGCTTTCCCTCCGCCCGGGCAATCTCCCGGCGCAGGTTATCCAGCTCCTTCGTCAGGCGGGCGATTTCCTTTTCAAAGTCCACCAGGTCGCCCAGCGGGATATACAGCGTCGCGGCGCGCGTCACGGCGCTGACCGTCTTTTCCTTGACGTCGGACGCGTCGGCAATCAGCACGCTCTCCGACGCGCCGGCCAGGCGGCGGAAGTACTGATCCGCGTGGGCAAGGCAGTCCGCCCAGCCCGCCGCGGGCAGCAGCATCAGGCGCGTGCGCTTGCCCGGCGCAACGTTCATCTCGCTGCGCAGGTTGCGGATCACGCGGATGACCTCCATCACGCCCGCCATCTGCTCCTCCTCCGCCGGGAAGTCGAAATCCTCGCGGCAGGTCGGCCAGGATTGCAGCATCAGGAAGCCCTCGCTGCCCGGCAAGTACTTGTACACCTGCTCGGTCAGAAACGGCATGAACGGGTGCAGCAGCTTCAGCAGACCCTCCAGCACATAAAGCAGCACCGCCCGCGCCGCCGTCTTGCTCGCCCCGTCCTCGCCCAGCAGGCGGGACTTCGCCAGCTCGATGTACCAGTCGCAGAACTCGCTCCAGGCGAAATCGTAGATTCGGCTGGCGGACAGACCAAAGTCGCCCTCCTCGTTATGGGCGGTGATGTCCCGCACCGCGTCCTGATAGCGGGAGAGAATCCACTTGTCCGCCGGGGTCAGCGCCGCCGGATCGATCTCCTCGCGACGCTCGACGTTCATCAGCACGAAGCGGGAGGCGTTCCAGATCTTGTTGGCAAAGTTGCGCGCCGACTCCACCTTGTCGCGGGAGTAACGGGTA
>CAZRLM010000207.1:0-3210 GCA_964600835.1 uncultured Oscillospiraceae bacterium | reverse complement strand
ATGGACGGCCCCTGGCAGATGGGCCACAAGACGGCCTATGAGTATGGCCGCGCCGCCAACGAGGCCGCCAAGATGATGAAGTGGGTCGACCCCACCATCGAGGTCGTCGCCTGCGGCAGCTCCAACCGCGAGATCCCGTCCTTCGGCTACTGGGAGGACACGATGCTCTCCGAGTGCTACGATCAGGTCGATTACGTCTCCCTGCACCGCTACTACGGCAACCCCACCAACGACACGCCCGGCTTCCTGGCCCGGAGCATGGATCTGGACGAGTTCATCAAGACCGTCGTCTCCATCTGCGACGCGGTGGGCGGCCGCAAGAAGAGCCACAAGAAGATCAACCTGAGCTTCGACGAGTGGAACGTGTGGTATCACTCCGCCGAGCAGGACAAGGAAGTCTGGAAGCAGGACAAGTGGGGCCGCGCCCTGCCGCTGCTGGAGGACGTGTACAACTTTGAGGACGCGCTGCTGGCCGGCAGCATCCTGATCACCTTCCTGCGCAACGCCGACCGGGTGAAGGTCGCGTGCCTGGCGCAGCTGGTGAACGTCATCGCGCCGATCATGACGCGCAACGGCGGCGGCGCGTGGGCGCAGACCATTTTCTATCCGCTGATGCACGCGTCGAAGTACGGCCGCGGCACGGCGCTGCGTCCCATCGTCAAGAGCCCGACCTACGACTGCGCCGACTATGATCAGGTGCCCGTGGTGGACGCGACCGCGACCGTCAGCGACGAGGGCGACGTGACCATCTTCGCCGTCAACCGCGATATGAACGAGGACGCCTGCTTCACCTGCGACCTGCGCGCCTTCGGCGATTTGAAGCTGGCGGAGCATATCGAGCTGCATCATGACGACGTGAAGGCCGTCAACACCGAGGAGAACCCGGACAACGTCGCGCCCGTGACCAAGCACGACGGCAAGCTGGACGGCGGCAAGCTCGAGATTCCGCTGCGCTCGCTGAGCTGGAACGTCATCCGTCTGGTGAAGGCGTAAGGCGTTATCATGGCGCGGCAAATCAACCTGGCGCGCGCGTCGCTGGGCATCGAATTTGGATCAACGCGTATCAAGACGGTGCTGATCGACGAAAAGCACCAAACGGCGGCGCAGGGCATTTACGACTGGGAAAACCGGCTGGAAAACGGCCTGTGGACGTACTCCGAGCAGCTGATCTGGGACTGCCTTCGCGGCGCGTACGCTCAGCTGCGGGAGGACGTGAAGCGCCGCTACGACCAGGAGCTGACGGAGGTCGGGTGCATCGGCATTTCCGCGATGATGCACGGCTATCTGCCTTTTGACGCGGAAGGGAACCTGCTGGTTCCCTTCCGCACCTGGCGCAACACCGTGACCCGAGAGGCGGCCGAGCTTTTGAGCAAGGCGCTGCACTGCAACTTCCCGCAGCGGTGGACGATCGCGCACCTGTATCAGGCGATCCTGAACGGCGAGGAGCACCTGCCCCGGCTGGCGTTTGTCACGACGCTGGCGGGCTATGTCCACTGGAAGCTGACAGATCGCAAGGTGCTGGGCATGGGCGACGCGTCGGGAATCCTGCCGATTGACAAGGCGGCGTGCGACTACGACGCGGAACGACTCAAGATATATGACGCGATGGCGGCGGAGCATGGTTTCCGCCGTCCCCTCCGTCCGCTGCTGCCGGACGTGCTCCCCGCGGGAGCCGTTGCGGGCAGGCTGACGGCGGAGGGCGCGCTGATGCTGGATCCTACCGGCACGCTGAAGCCGGGCGTGCCCTTCTGCCCGCCGGAGGGCGACGCGGAGACGGGCATGGTCGCGACCAACAGCATTCTGCCCCGCACCGGCAACGTGAGCGCGGGCACGAGCATTTTCGCCATGGTGGTGCTGGAAAGGCCCCTGCGCGAGGTGCACGAGGAGGTCGGTCTGGTGGCGACGCCTGTGGGCGACCTGGTGGCGATGGTTCATTGCGCCAACTGCACCAGCGATCTGAACGCCTGGGAGGCGCTGATTGAAGAGGCCATCGCGCTGGGCGGCGGGCGCGTCGACCGGGGCGAGCTGTTCACCCGGCTGTTCCAGAAATCATTGGAGGGGGAGAAGGACTGCGGCGGCATTGTGCCGGTCAACTACTTCTCCGGCGAGGGCGTAACGCGCCTGGACGCGGGCGTGCCGCTGCTGGCGCGCCGCCCCGACAGCCGCTTCACCCTGGCGAACCTGATGCGCGCGCACATCTACGCGAGCATGGCGACGCTTTCCATTGGCCTCAGGGTGCTGCGGGAGGAAAACGTGGCCGTTGATTCCCTGCTGGGGCACGGCGGACTGTTTAAGACCCCCGGCGTGGCGCAGCGCTATCTGGCCGCGGCGGCCCAGGCGCCCATTGCCGTCATGGAGACGGCGGGCGAAGGCGGCGCGTGGGGCATGGCGCTCCTGGCCTCCTACTGCCTCGCATCGCAGGGCGGCTGCACGCTGCCCCTGGCGGATTTCCTGACGCAGGAGGTGTTCCGCGATATGCGGCGCACGACGGTTCAGCCCGATCCGGAGGATGTGGCGGGCTTCCAGGCGTTCCTGCGGGACTACGAGGCGATCCTGTCGGCGGAGCGGGCCGCGGTGGAAGCGCTGCGGTAAACCGAATCAAACCATTGCGGCGGACGAATGCGTCCGCCGCTTTTCAGCGCACAAAAAGCCGCCGACCCGGTTCGGATCGGCGGCGCTGTGATGTTGGGATGGCTTACGCCCAGGGATTCTCCGTCGGATAGGGCAGAGAAGCGGGCTGGTTCCAGGCGATGTCCTTCACGCCCAGATACTTGAACACCTCGAAGAGCTGCTTCGCGCAATGGGCGAAGGCAACCGCGCCGTGATGCGGATAGCCCTTCTGCACCAGCACATGGCGATAGAAGCGGCCCATGTCATGGATGGCGAACACACCGATGCCGCCGAAGGAGCGGGTCTTGACGGGGAGCACCTCGCCCTGCGCGATGTAGGAGCGGACGGTGCCGGTCGCGTCGCACTGGAGACGATAGAAGGTGATCGGGCTGTCCGCGATGTCGCCCTCGAGGGTGCCGCGGGAGATGTCAGGCTCGCTGCCGACAGGCTCCAGCACGCGGTGCTGAATCAGCTGATACTTGATGGCGCGGTCGGCGCACATCTTGCAGGCGGGGGTGTTGCCGCAGTGGAAGCCCATGAAGGTGTCGGTCAGGCTGTAATCGAACTTGCCCTTGATGTCCTCCTCGTAGATGCTGGCGG
>CAZRLM010000206.1:0-3248 GCA_964600835.1 uncultured Oscillospiraceae bacterium | reverse complement strand
GCTTCATGGCGCAACATCCCTCCCATTCAAGGGAATCATTGTGCCCAAAACGCGGCGATTCATACCTGATGATCAAAGCGCCGGGAACCATTGCCTGAAAAACACGCCCATGCGCGCGGGCAACTGACGGAGCAGCCGCTGGATGACGGCGGGAACGGCACGCCACTCCTGTGCCGTCAGCGGCGCATCGAGAATCAGCCAGAGCAGCGCCAACGCCAGCAGCAGCGCGTAATAGCGAAGCGGCAGCGTCCCCATTTGATTGCGCATGAGAAGCCTCCTTCCGCGGAGCATTCCGCCTGAAAGCATCCTATGGGAAAGCGCGCCGTTCCATGCCATTTACCAGCGGAAAACAGCGCGGTTTTGTTTGCCTTGATAAAAAAATTGACCAAATTATCACCGTTTTAATTGGCTAAATGATTCTTTTTTCAAAAAATGCGATGAAAATGCAAACTTTTTCCTTGACGGAATCTTCCTTCTGTGGTTCAATATATATGTTTGAAAGAGAGAAAAACCTCAGCAGCATACAGCCCCTATTTCAAATATGGAAAGAAGGTGCAGTAATGCGTTATGTTGCGCCTACGGCGGAGGTTCGCGAGAGCTTCCACCAGGGCACGAATCGTCGCGCTTACGAAATGCTCGGCGCGCACCTGACGGAGCAGGACGGTCAGCCGGTCTGGCACTTTTCCGTCTGGGCCCCCAACGCCCGGCAGGTTTCGCTGATCGGCGAGTTCTGCCATTGGGACAAGGCCGTCTGTCCGATGAAGAAGCAGTTTGACGGCACCTGGGAGGTTCGACTTCCGGCGGAAACCTTTGACGTGGCCTCCGACCCCAAACGATATGATTATCAGGACGCGGCGGAGAAACTGCTGACTTACAAGTATGCCGTCCAGCAAGAGGACGGCGTTTGGCATGAAAAGACCGATCCCTACTGCTTCGCGATGCAGAACCGTCCCAACACCGCGTCGCGCCTGTGCGACCTGACCGGCTACCAATGGCAGGACGGCGCATGGCTCAAGGCCCGCGGCAAGTGGGACGCCTACCGAAGCCCCGTCAATATATATGAAGTACATCTGGGTTCCTGGAAGCGGGAGGGGAGCAGCAAAAACGGCGACGGCCTGAAAGCGGACGGCAAGGATCAAAACGGGCAAATGCTCACCTACGCCGAGCTGGCCGATCAGCTGATTCCCTATGTGGCGGACATGGGGTATACCCATCTGGAGCTGCTGCCGGTGATGGAGCATCCGCTGGACGGCTCCTGGGGCTACCAGGTGTCCGGCTATTACGCGGCGACGGCCCGCTACGGCTCGCCCAAGGACTTGATGGCGTTCATCGACCGGTGCCATCAGGCGGGGATCGGCGTGATCCTGGACTGGGTTCCGGCGCACTTCCCGCGGGACGAGGCCGGGCTCCGCCGCTTTGACGGCACCGCCTGCTATGAGCATCCGGATCCCCGGCGCGGCGATATGCAGCAGTGGGGCACCTGTATGTTCGACTTCGCGCGGGGCGAGGTACGCTCGTTCCTGCTGAGCAACGCGTGCTACTGGCTGGAATGGTTCCACGCCGACGGATTGCGTGTGGACGCGGTCAGCTCCATGCTGTACTACGACTTCTGCCGGGAGGACGGGCAGTGGCTGCCCAACAAGTTCGGCGGGCGGGAAAACCTCGATGCGATTGCGTTCCTGCAAAAGCTGAACGAGACGGTTTATCACGACTTTCCGGGGATTATGATGATCGCCGAGGAGTCCTCCGCGTATCCGATGGTCACCAAGCCCGTTTACATGGGCGGTTTGGGCTTTGGCTTCAAGTGGAACATGGGCTGGATGAACGACATCCTTTTTTATGCGAAGCTCGACCCAATCTACCGCAAATGGCATCACGACAAGCTGACGTTCTCGCTGTTCTACGCTTTCTCAGAAAACTATATCCTGCCTTTTTCCCATGACGAGGTGGTGCACGGCAAACAGTCCATGGTGGACAAGCAGCCGGGCGACCTGTGGAAGAAATTCGCCGGGTTGCGGGCGCTGTACGGCTACACGATGGCGCATCCCGGGAAGAAGCTGCTGTTCATGGGCAGCGAGTTCGGGCAGTTCATCGAGTGGCGGTACGATGATCAGCTGGACTGGTTCCTGCTGCTCTACGACAAGCATCCGCAGCTCCAAAAATGCGTGCGCCGCCTGAACCAGATCTACCGGGACACGCCCGCGCTCTACGAGGTGGACGACGGCTGGAACGGCTTCCAGTGGATCAACGCCAACGACCAGGATAACTCGACCGTCTCCTTCCTGAGGACGGACAAGGCGGGCAACGCGATTCTGTGCGTGACGAACTTCACGCCGAATTACCTCCCGGTCTATCGGATCGGTCTGCCGCTGGACGGCACGCTGGAGGAGTTCTTCAACACCGATCGGGCGGAGTGGGGCGGTTCCGACCAACACAACGCCACGATTCTCCATGCGGAGAAGGAGCGCTGGAACGAGTTCCCGTACAGCGTCGATATCTGCGTGCCGCCGCTTTCAACGGTGTACTACCGCTACACCAAGGTGCTCCCGGCGCCGGAAGCCGATTCCCGTCAAGCGGCGAAGGCGGACAAAAAGGCGGTTTCCAAAGGCAATCCGGCCTGAAACACGGCCATTGCATATACAGCCTGCCGCCCTTTGGGCGCGGCGGACGATACCCATGGTGGTTCCCCGCAAAAGGATCATTTGTAAGGAGCGTGTTCCCCCATGATGAGAAAAAAGACTTGTATTGCCATGCTTCTGGCAGGCGGCCAAGGCAGCCGCCTGGGCGTGCTGACCAAGAATGTGGCAAAGCCCGCGGTACCCTATGGCGGCAAGTATCGCATCATCGACTTCCCGCTGTCCAACTGCACCAACAGCGGCATTGATACCGTCGGCGTGCTGACGCAGTATCAGCCGCTGGAATTGAACGCCTACATCGGCAGCGGCGCCCCGTGGGATCTCGACCTGAGCTACGGCGGCGTGTTCGTCCTTCCGCCGTATCAGAAGGGCAAGAGCGGCGAATGGTATCGCGGCACCGCGAACGCGATCTATCAGAACATGGCGTTCATCGAGCAGTATAATCCGGACTATGTGCTGATCCTCAGCGGCGACCACATTTACAAGATGGATTACAACGCCATGCTGAATTACCACATCCGCAAGGGCGCGGACGCGACCATTGCCGTGCGTCCTGTGCCATGGGAGGAGGCCAGCCGCTTCGGCATCATGAACACCGACGCGGAGGATAAC
>CAZRLM010000205.1:0-3278 GCA_964600835.1 uncultured Oscillospiraceae bacterium | reverse complement strand
CTTTTTTCATTATTTAAGCAAAGGAGCAATACCGCCGCATTTACCAGAGTCCAACGAACAAAATTTAGTTGTCATTGAAGCCTTTTTAGAAGCTGCAAAGCGCTATGCCCGCGGCGGATATGATGTAATTGTAGATGGAATTGTCGGGCCGTGGTTTTTAGAACCATGGAGAGCCCTTGTTCGAGAAGATTATGAAGTACACTATCGTGCTGTGTGAGCAGGTCAGGTATCTGGACCTGAGCAGCCGCCGCTGGAGCAAATTGACACAGACGCATTATTTCGACATCATGGACATCTCCGATGCGGTTGTCAGCATGTTGGAGTATCAGTGAATCCCTATCGTTGGAGGCATCCCGCACACCTAACCCCGTCAGCGAATCCGACGGGGTTCTCTCTTTTTCAGGATGATGGCATCGCAAGACACTTTCGTTCATATAATAATTACAGCAATAATTATGAATAAATAATTTATGAAACGCGATTTTTGCTAATTTTGGATTCGGCTGGTTTTTTGTCCCCCCAGAAAAATTAGCTCTGCTAACACTCTGCTAATTTCACCCGGGGAAAACCGGGGTATTTTGGAGGGAAATGCGAACACTCAGAAACGTTAGAAATCCAGTAAAACAAGGCACTCCAGGGGTGTCGAAGAGCCTCAAAGGCGAACGCTTTTTGGCACTCCTAAGCGGTAGGCCGTGGGTTCGAATCCCGCCGGGTGCGCCATACAATAATAATCGGCACCGCTCTATGAGTAGTGCCGATTATTGAAAATCTGCTTGGGAAAGAAGGAGCTATATGCCAGATTACAAGGCGATGTATTATCATTTAGCGGGGCGCATGGCAACTGCGATTGATGCGCTGGAAGCAACCACTAATGCATTGGTAGACATTACCGAAAAGCTAAAGCTGGCGCAGCAGACCACAGAGGAAATGTTTATTTCCAATCCTGACGATGATGCGGATTCTGTGGATAACGTTTCAGAGTAAGCGTTGCAATCCGCAAATTTCATCAACACCATTTATTATGATGGAATTATGATACATCGGAGCATGCTCACGACGCTTCGGCTTGCTACCGACCTTTTTCGGAGTGTGACAGTTCAACGCCGCCGTTGAAATGCCCAAAATATTTTTTTCATGTGGCTTAGACAAAAAGCACAACATAGAGGTTGAATACCCCCGCGTTGCGCTGTATGATATACTATGGTACCATGCTGAAACAAAAAGATGGTAAGGAGAAATCAAATGAAAAATCAGATGCAGACAGTGCGTATTATTTATTTCCCTGATTGCAAAATGGTATCGAGTGGATTTGGTTCTTTTAAGGAACCGAATTTCGCGCTGTTTGAGGAATGGTTTGACAAGCAAACCGTCTATCCCGGCTTATACAGCTATGACTTTTTGTCTGATTGCGGTGGAGCAGGCGCGGGGATGCAATGGATGTATATCTATGATGAACATATGAAAGTGCCGGATCAGCTCAAATTGATTGATTTCAAGGGCGGCTATTATGCAGTCGTCACTGCAATCGACGGCGACGCCCAGTCCTATGCGTGCGCGATGGCGGCGCGGGATGAATTTTTACTGGCAAACGGCTTTGAATTCGACACCGGCCGCTGGCAGCTGGGGCACATTTTAACAGGATATCCGCTTGCGAAAGACATATTCGGCGCAGGGCAGATGGAGTATTGGATGCCGATCAAAAAGCGAATCGACAACAAATAATCACTCGCTGCTGCCTTTTTCGCA
Source organism: uncultured Oscillospiraceae bacterium (assembly GCA_964600835.1). Lineage (GTDB taxonomy): Bacteria > Bacillota > Clostridia > Christensenellales > Aristaeellaceae > UBA11524. The sequence goes on along the minus strand of CAZRLM010000205.1, from coordinate 1,532 downwards.
AAGCGCAATCGCCATCGGACGGCTTTGTCCTCCGGTGGCGCTGCTTTTTATACCGCAGGCTCCACGCGAGAGACATTTGACAAAAAAGCAGGAATCATATATCCTTAAAAGAGAAAGCAATTCGGAAGCAGAACAGAGGTGGGGTCATGGCACGCAAGCAGATCACGATTTACGACATTGCGCGCGAGGCGGGGGTTTCCGCGTCCACGGTGTCGAGAATTTTGACAAACAGCGCCGGCGTGACGGCTGACAAGCGGGAGAGGGTCATGGCGCTGGTGGAAAAATACAACTTTCGCCCGAACGCGATCGCCAAGGGCCTGAGCGAGTCGCGCAGCAAGCTGATCGGCATGATGTGCCCGGACGTGTGTAACTCGTTTTTTGCCTCGCTGTACGCCGAATGCGAAAAGGTGGCGTATGAGGCGGGCTATACGGTTGTGCTCAACAATTCGGCGGCCAAATTGGAGCGGGAGATCTCCTTCATGCAGCGCATGGCGGCGTACCGGGTGGACGGGCTGATCATCTGCGGCGGCGTGGCGGACTGGATTACGCCGCCTGAGGCGTACATGAAGGCGCTTCAACACTGCGTGCAGCAGATGCCGGTGGTTATCGCCGGTTCCCGGCCCGAGACGGAGTGCGATCAAATTGTGCTCGATCATGCGGACGGAATGCGGCAGGCGGTTCGGCACCTGTATTCGCTGGGGCATCGCAAAATCGCGTTTCTGTACAGCCACCGTCATATTTTCCAGACCGAGGTCAAGATTGCGGCCTATCGGCAGCTGATGGCCGAATTGAACCTGCCCGTTCGGGAGGAATACCTGCTGGACGTGTATACCATGGACGTTCAAAGCGGCTTTCAGGGGATGAACCGGCTGCTGACGCTGCCGGAGCCGCCCACCGGCGTGATTGTGACCAACGACCTGATGTGCATCGGCGCGCTCCAGGCGGTGCAGGCCCTGGGGTATTCCGTCCCGAGCGATTTCTCCCTCATCGGCTTTGACGATGTGTTCCTGACGACGATGACGCAGCCGAAGCTGAGCAGCATCCATCTGGACTACATCGCCTACGGCAGGCAGCTGATCGAAACGGCTATCGCCGCGATGGATCGCACGCTGCCGGTGAAAAGGGTCAACTTCCCCATGTCGCTGACGATCCGTGACTCCTGTAAAAAAATATCCGAATAGCGCAGAATTATGACAAATGACTCTTGACAGGACGCTATACGCGTGCTATCATGAATCCATGAAACCGGATTCAGAGAATGAGGACGGACAAGATTTGGTGAATTTGGATAGCAATTGACCAATAAGTGTGGTCAAAAGGCTAAAACGTTGGTTCCAAATCAAACCGGAGCGTGTTTTGTCGCACGAGACTGAAACCGGTTGCAAACCAGCCGGCGCAAGCCGGACAACGGTTCTACCAAGAAAAGGAGGGTTCCTATGAAAAAGACGTTATCTCTGGTGCTGGCGCTGGCCATGATGCTGTGCCTGCTGGCCGCTCCCGCCTCCGCGGAGGGCGAAAAGATTCAGCTGACC
>CAZRLM010000204.1:0-3307 GCA_964600835.1 uncultured Oscillospiraceae bacterium | reverse complement strand
CCGCCTTTTCGCAGCTGCAAACCCAGCCGCATCCCGGCTTCCCCACGGATATGCAGGTGCAGATGCTGGCGCTTTTGGCCGTGGCGGAAGGAACCGGCGTGATTGTGGAGAATGTATTTGAAAACAGGTTTACCCACGCGGGCGACCTGAACCGCATGGGCGCGCGCATTCTGTGCAGCGGGCGCACGGCGGTGGTGCGCGGTGTGGAGAAGCTCTACGGCGCGAACGTGACTGCCCGCGATCTGCGTGGCGGGGCGGCGCTGGTGCTGGCGGGCCTTCGCGCGCAGGGCGTGACGCGGGTGGAGCGGGCGGCGCTGATCGACCGCGGATACGATCACCTGGAACGCCAGCTCAGCGGGCTGGGCGCGCGGGTGACGCGAATGACGGCGGAAGACCGGGAGGAGGGAGGCTGAACCATGGAGCCGCAATGGAAACCGACGGAGCCGAACACCTGGGGACAGGCGGAGGCGCAGGGGCGCCCGGGCGCCTGGGCACCTCCCGCCGGGCAGCCGCAGGAGCCGACGCAGCCCGGTATCGCGCCGGAGTGGATCGGCTACGACGGGTCAGGCGATCCCTTCGGTGATATGGGCGAAGCGCCGGAGCTGCGCAACGAGCGCTCCAGGGATCTGTACGAAAAGCAGGGCCGATTCTGGCAGACGGCGAGCGGCGCGCGGAAAAAGCAGAAGCGCGCCGCCTCCGCAAAACCGCGCGCGCGGACAGGCCATCACGCCGTGGCGACGTTCATTGCGATCGTCGCGGTGCTGGTGGTCGTCGCGGTGCTGACGCTCTCGGCGCTGTTCCGCCTGGACAGCATTACGGTGACGGGCAACGGCACGATCAGCGCGGAGGAGGTCATCCGCCTCTCCGGGCTGGAAAAGGGCATGAACACGCTCATGCTGGACGCGCCCACGGCTGCCAAGGGCATCGAGAGCAACCGCTACCTGAAGTTCGTTTCGCTCAAGCGGGTGAACCGCAACAGCGTGACGATCAACGTCCGGGAGCGGGTGCCGGTGGCCGCGGTGCGCTACAACGGCCTGGTGCTGACCATCGACAAGCGGGGCATGGTGCTGGAGGAAAGCCAGGAGTCGGAGGTGCTGCCCGAGAACCTGGTGGATGTGGTCGGCCTTGATCTGCGACGCAGCGAGCGGGGCAGGACGGTCATTTCTAATTCGCCGGAGCGGCTGACGTTCTTCACCGGCATGATCATCGAACTGAAAGCCATGAAGCTGCTCAACCGGGTGAAGGAATTGGATTTGACTGATATGGATAACCTGTACCTTGTCACCAAGGACGGTTTTGCCGTCTATCTTGGGACAAGCGAGAACGTCCATCGCAAGCTGCGCGCGCTGTCGCTGACGCTGGACGAGCTGTCTGACCGTGGCATCACGGAGGGAACGGTGGACGTGAGCGCGCCGGAGCTGCCGATTTATATCCCCTGAGGACGAAAAAAGCCGAATTATCGCCCGGCGGCAGGGAAAATGCTTGCATTCCTGAGCAAAACCGGGTATAATGGAAATTGGTTTATTGGATGAGTGATTTTCTTTCTCCGGCAGGCTTCGAAAAGTGCGCGGAGCGCATCGCTTGAGCCGGGGGAGGCGTCCGCGGTCGGGTGGCATCAGGCGGGGCGCGCTTCAGCCGCGCGGATGGACGGGCTTTCGTGCCGAACGGACGCTTCAAGAAAAACGGGGGGTATGAGGGGCTTATGAAAACCACGGTAGCGGCCATTGATTTCGGCACGAGCAAAATCGTGACCCTGGTTGCCGAAAACAGCGGGAGCCAGCGCTGCGATATCGTGGGCGCGGGCATCGCGGAATACGATGGGTATATGCTGGACGGCTGGAACGACCCTGCCAACGTGACGGAGAAGATTCAGCAGTCGATTGCCGAGGCGGAGAAGCAGAGCCATCGCAGACTGCGCGAGATCAACGTGGGCGTTCCCGGCGCGTTCACCCGGGTGGACGTGACAGAGGTTCGTATCCCCCTGACCGGCCCTGACCCGAAGGTCACGCCTGCCGATGTAAAGAATATCTTTGATCAGGCGGCCAAAAAGCTGGGCACGCAGCCCGGCGGCGTTGTCATCCATTCCAGCCCCGCGTGGTTCATGGTGGACAACCATAAAAAAACGCTGGAGCCGGTGGGCATGAAGGGCCGCGAGCTGAGCGCGCTGATCTCCTTTGTGTCGGCGGAAAAGTTTTTCGTTGACGAGGTGAACGGTCGACTGAACAGCCTCGGGATTACCGCCAGCGGCTTCTATTCCGCGCCTGCGGGCGAGGCGATGCTCTACCTTCCCGAGGAGGATCGGGATCGCACCGCCGTGTTGATTGACATGGGCTATCTGAACACGGAGGTCATGATTGTTGAGGGCGACGCGATCATCTACCACAAGGTGATCGAGATGGGCGGCGGCAACATTGCCGCGGATCTGTCCATCGGCCTGGGCATCAACATTAACGCCGCCGAGGAAAAGATCAAGCAGCAGTATGTGTTCAACAGCGTCGTCGCGCAGGAGAACAGCTTTACGATTCCCGGCACGGACGGGCAGAAGCCCATGACCTTCACCCGCGAGCAGGTGCAGCAGATCATCGAGCCGCGCGTGGAGGAGATTGCCGAGGCGATTCAGGAGGCCTTGACGGACAGCGGCGTGCAGCTGGGCAACTGGTCGAACATCTACCTGACCGGCGGCGGCCTGGCCTTTAACCGCGGCGGCAGGGACTTCCTTTCCAAGCAGCTGTCCCGCACGGTGCGCGATACGCCCAAGCGCACCACCAAAATGACCAGTCACGCCTTTTCCAGCACGCTGGGCCTGATGGATCTGATCATCGACACCATCGAGCAGAACAGGCAGCCGTCCGGTGGCGTGGGCGGCGGGATCATGAATTTCTTCCGCAGCCTGCTGGGCGGCTGACCGCTTGCACGGCCGGATACCATGCCAAATAAGTCAGGGGGATGCAAAGTGATTGAGTTTCAGAACGATGAACAGTCGAGTTTCGCGTCAATCAAGGTGGTAGGCTGCGGCGGCGGCGGCAACAACGCCGTCAACCGCATGGTGGAGGCCGGTTTGAAGGGCGTTGAGTTCATCGCCGTGAATACCGACCGGCAGGCGCTGGCGCTTTCCGGCGCGCAGACGAAGATACAGATCGGCGAAAAGATGACCAAGGGCCTCGGCGCGGGCGCCGTGCCCGAGGTGGGTCGCCGCGCGGCGGAGGAAAGCCGCGAGGAGATCGCGCAGGCGCTCATGGGCGCTGATCTGTTGTTCGTCACGGCGGGCATGGGCGGCGGCACCGGCACCGTCGGGGCCCCCATCGTT
>CAZRLM010000203.1:0-3325 GCA_964600835.1 uncultured Oscillospiraceae bacterium | reverse complement strand
AAATATTCGTTGGCATTTTACCCAAAGTGGCTCAAGTCCATTTTAGCATTCACAATCTGCAGTATTATGGCCTTTGATTTGTGTAGCAATTCGACCTCGTAAATTATTTTTTGTCTTGTGTTCGGTATTATATATGTAGATAAAGCCATCCCAAGAAGGGGTCTTGTCATTATCAGATAAATATGACGATAAGTACTTTGTTAGATTTACACGTCTTTGTACTGTACTAACAGCAATTTGTTCAATGTCTGTTTTATCCACTATTATACCCCTCCTTTTTAAGTCGTTTTTTATGTTTCATTGGTAGTTTGTATTATCTCATGGTATAGTTTATCGAGCCTTTCTTCCTTATTGTTCTTCAGCTCGCATTCCCATACTACAAGCACGCGGTACCCCATATCTTTAAGCTTCTGCTGATTCACTTTGTCACGTTCAACATTTCTGAACAGCTTCGGCCGCCAATAAGAAGTGTTGGAAGAGGGAATCCTGGCATATTTGCATCCTTCATGCATATGCCAGAAACAGCCGTTGATAAATACAGCCGCTTTGTATTTTTCGAACACAAGATCAGGTTTGCCTGGGAGGCGCTTTACATGTTTGCGGTATCTCAAGTTTCTTCCATGAAGATAATGTCCTACCATTATTTCAAGCTGTGTATCTTCACTGTGGATCTGGGACATGTTATAACTGCGCTGCTCTGGAGTATGATTGTCAGTTGACTCCATCTTTTCCGGCGGCTTGCTTGTTGTAAGCAGCTCGATTATATGATCAGCAATGGCTTTTGCGAGCATAGGAGGAACCGCGTTGCCAACTTGCTGGTACTGAGCATCCTTCGTCCCTATAAACTCAAAGCTGTCAGGGAAGCTCTGAAGTCTTGCTGCTTCGCGGACAGAAAGCGCACGGTTTAAGACGGGATGAATCCACATGGATTTTCGGACGTTAACCACTGTCCCGGAAGGCTCATTGTATTTTAACCTTAGGTAAATTGTATTCTGCGTTCTGGCAGCGTTTGTATAAGTGGATTTTAAGCTTTCATCAAGAGCATGAAAATTCTGCCCCTGCTGGAGTGCCTTGAACCGTTCCATAGCGACATCTCGGGTTTCTGTGCTAATATGATTCAGCAGCCATTCTGAATCCCTCAGTTTTTGGCCCACGGGCTTTCGTTCCGAATCGAACTCAAAAGGATAAGGTGCAAGCGATACGGGAGCTGCATCCTTCTCATAGCTGACTGGCACTTGTTCTAAATCAGCAATAGCATCAAACACTGTCTGATACTCTGATTCGTTTGTTATAAGGCGTGCAGGAAGACACACGTCTTTTTCCCGGCACAGATCCTTGCGAATGCCAATCAGGATAAAGCGCTCGCGTTTTTGAGGAACGCCAAACTCTACTGCACGCAGAATGTCTTTTGCAAGGTAGTATCCATCCTTGTCTCCGTCTAATACTACTGAAAGATAATCTGAGACTGCGCACGATTCAACTTTTGCCGCCAATCCTTGATCAGAGTTTGCAATCAATTCACTTACAGCAATTCTGTTGTCTCTGATCTCTTTAAGCCATTGCAGCATTTGCTGAAAATGGTTTATAAATGCAATGGCAGAAAGAAACTCCTCACTGATGGCAGCCACAGCAAAGTAAGTTTCAATTCCCTGCACTAAATTCTTATACTCAAATTGAACGGCGGCGGGCGCCTCTGCAATATCAAGAAGCTCCTGCTGCCATGAATGCAGCTGCTTCTTATATTTCTGCAGAGCTTTCAATAGCTTTTTGCGGTTCTTAAGCTGCCTATTCAGGATTCTGATACACATAAACTCAGAATCAGTCCAACGGAGCTGATCCTGACGGTCTGTGGATTCAGCAATCTCTCTGATCCCTTCACACATGACTTTTCCAGGAAAAAGATGGATCTGATCCTTTCGGAACGGAATACTGTATTTCTCGCGCATTTCCTTGTCAGCTTCTTCATAATAGAAACGATGAACATCTGACTTTAGAGCTCCAACATTTTCCATTACAAATGCCTTTGGCTGCAGATCAAGGATGGCGCGGATGTATTCTTTGACTAACTTATTATTCAGGCTTATTGCCTGATTATGCTGCCGATTCGCATTGGAAAAACCCTGGCAAGGAGGGCCGCCAATCACCACATCAATAGACCCATGCCGTTCTTTCAGCGCTTTATAATCGGCTCCTATGACATCCTCATACATGGCAACATACGGGAAATTATGAGAGTATGTCTTTCGCGCATTTGCGTTTTTTTCAAAAGCAGCTTTTATGACAAAACCTGCTTGTTCAAAGCCTTTGCTCAGGCCTCCTGCTCCTGAGAAAAGATCAATCGCTGTAAAACTCATTACTCTTGCTCCTTGAATCCTTCAGATTTTGCCGCTTCTAACAGTTCCAGCAGCTTAGCACACTGTACACTGTTGGGCAGTTTTTCCGGCAGACGAACAGCCAGCTTCAGCGCTGATGCGCTGCTTTCGTTCAGCAGCCTTTTGCTGGCCGCAAACTGAGCCAGCCGTCCCCAGAACAGCGCATCATGTTCCAGAACTCTTTTTTGATATTCCACTCCCGAATCAATGCGCTGAACTTTTCTGGCACTGCGTTCCTGCGATTTTTGAGCATCAGTGCTGCACAAACAGCTGTCAATTTCATCGGGCAATTTATAAGACATATGTGCAAGCACATACTTCCAGCATTCTTCCCTTTTGCACCACTGAGTCACGTTAACCACTTTGCGGTCTTCGCTGGTGATGAGAGAATATACGATCTCAGCTATGTGCAACAGCACAGAGCATAGAACATCAGGAACTGTCTGCCTGATCCAAATCATTGCTAAGTCGAGCTTCAGTCCGGCTTTTTGTTTAGAAAGCAGATGATGCAGTGAAGCGATAGAATAAGTGATTACATTAGCACGATAACCGCTTTCATACCAATGCTGCATAGGTATCGCTTTTTCAAGATAACGGTACATGATTGTAAGCGCAACTGCTTCCTGATAGTATTTCTCGTTAAACTGCTCGTTATCTTCCTCCCAGGCGGCGTCTGTAATATTAACAAACCACATAAAGCATGTCTGCGCGCCGCGGCTCACAATATCAGGTCTGCCACGCCAAGTGACCATAACTTTTGCCAGGTCTGTTTTCGTAATAAGCTGATTTTTAGGATTCTGCATCTGAAACTGTTTTTTCTTTGCCGGTGTCAGGCGCATCTGTGCCTGCAGATACTGACCGCGGGCACGCTCATAAAACCAATGCGTTTCATACTGCGATCCATCGGATGCATTGGCAAACATACGGCGTGAAAACTGTTCCATCCGAATATG
>CAZRLM010000202.1:0-3339 GCA_964600835.1 uncultured Oscillospiraceae bacterium | reverse complement strand
TCAATCACAGACCTCGCAAGCGCCTCGGTTGGCGCACTCCTTTTGAAGTTTTCTTTTATCAATCCTGTTGCACTTGATTGACAATCTACCAAGCCCCCTCTGGCGAGGTGCAAGGGTTAAGCTCCTGCACGCCAAAGCCAGTGGCTGCACGGCTTGAGAACGCCGTGCTCCAAAGCGGGGACATCGCCGAGGTGGGTGAAGCCGGAGGCAGAGAGGACAGCGCGAGAAGCGGCGTTGTCGGAGTCGCACATTCCCCTGATGGACGGCAGGTTCCAACGCACGGCCATCACGGGAAGGAACGCGCGGACGGCTTCGGCAGCATAGCCGTGGCCACGCATAGGCTCCGCGACCTGATAGCCGATCTCCATGTCGTCATCCGCCGGGGAAAGCTCCACAAAGCCCACATGATCGCCGGTTTTCAGCGCGATTTCGTACACCTGCGGACGGTGCTCGAGGCCATAACAGGCGGTCAGCCCGTCGATCGCCTCCCGGGCGTCGGCCTCTGTCTCAAACACCTCGTCCGGCAGGAAGCGCCGCGTCTGCGCGTCCTGCGAGCCGCGGCACAGTGCTGCCGCCATGGAGAAACCCAGCGGACGGATCACCAGCCGCGCCGTCTCGATGCGCGTGTCCTCCGCGATCAGGCTGCGCGCCGCCGTCCGGCAGCGGAACACCCGCGCATACCGCTCGCGCAGCGCGTCCGCCGCCGCGTCTGCCGCGTCATCCGATGGAAAAACGCCGAACACCGCCGAGCCGCTGCCGGTCATCAGCGCGGGGGACGCGCCCAGCGCCGCCAATGCGTCGATTGCCTCGCCAATCGCCGGACGCTTCGCTCGGCTGACCGGCTCGAGCACGTTGGCCAGACTGCCCGCCAGGCGCGCGCCGTCCCCGGCTGCCAGCGCGGAAGCGGCCGCCTCGGTATCCGGCCGACGAGCCGCGCCGGCGCGATGGTACGCGCTGAACACCTCGCCGGTCGACAGGCCCTCGCCCGGCTGCACCACCACCAGCGGCCAGGTTCGCCCGCAGGGCAGCGCGGCCATCTCCTCGCCGATGCCCGTGGTGCGCGTCAGGCCACCGCGCAGGCAGAAGGGCACGTCCGCGCCCAGCGTCAGGCCGATTGCCTCTAACTCTCGCGCGCTCAGGTTCAGCGCCCAAAGCCGGTTCAGGCCGTACAGCACCGCCGCCGCGTCCGCGCTGCCGCCGCCCATGCCCGCGCCGACGGGAATGCGCTTCTCCACATGAATGGCCGCGCCCCGCGCGCAGCCGGTACGCGCCCGCAATGCCCGGGCCGCGCGCAGCGCCAGGTTGTCCTCCGACGGTTCCAGGCGCGGCGTGCCACCACAGGTCAGCGACAGCGTGTCCGCCTCCGTCAGCACCACCGTGTCGCACAGCGTGACCGGCTGCATGAGCATATCCATCAAATGATAGCCATCCTCACGGCGGCCGGTAATATCCAGCGTCCAGTTGATCTTTGCGCGCGCGTTGATCAGCATTTTCCGCACCCCTTCCTTCCCTTCATTATAACAGGCGCTCCCCCGACGTGTAAAGCGCAGCGGAAAAGTTTGGCCGCGCTCCTTGACAAGCAGAGCCTATTGTGATATAGTATCTTTCGGTTTTGAAGAAACCTGTGCCGTAGACAGCCGGTGCCGAGATTCGGCCCAAGGGAGCGTCCGCTCCGCCTGCCGAGGTGTCAAGGATAGAGATTGCTCTCCCCTTGCGCCTGCGCGAGGGTTTTCTTTTACTCCTAAACCGTTAAGGAGGTGCAAGAAGCAATGAGCAAGCATCGTGAGGAAAAGGTGAGCCAGAACCGCATCGCCAAGGAGGCCGTGGTCGCTGACATCGTCGAAAAGGTCAAGAACGCCCAGTCCGTCGTGGTGTGCTCCTTCAACGGCCTGACCGTGGAGCAGGTGACCAACCTGCGCAAGCAGTGCCGCGAGAACGACGTCCACTACTGCGTGCTGAAGAACCGTCTGGTCAAGATCGCCCTGAACGAGCTGAACATCACCGGGCTGGACAACCTGCTGGAAGGCCCCAATGCCTTTGTGTTCGGCATGGGCGATGTGACCGCCGCGCCCAAGGCCATCAACAGCTTTATCGAGAAGAACAAGCTGACCAGTCTGGAGATCAAGGGTGGCCTGATGGGCACCGAGATCATGGACGTGAAGGCCGTTAAGGAGCTGGCCGCTATGCCCAGCCGCGAGGAGCTGCTGGCCACCATGGTGGGCTGCCTGGTTTCTCCCGTGTCCGCGCTGGTTTCCGTGCTGGACGAGATCGCCGAGAAGAAGGCCGCTGCCTGATTCTCCCCGCCGCCTGAGCGCGGCATAACACCCGCGGCCATGTCGCCGCTCAATGATGCGAATAAATGGAGGGAAATACAATGACCAATCAGGAAATTCTGGACGCCATCAAGGGCATGACGCTGCTTGAGGTCAAGGAACTCGTTGACGCCATGAAGGAAGAGTTCGGCGTGACCGGCGCGATCGCCGTCGCCGGCGGTGCTGCTCCCGCGGCTGCTGCTGCTGCTGAGGAAGAGAAGACCGAGTTCGATGTCGTGCTGAAGGAAGCCGGCAGCGAGAAGATCAAGGTCATCAAGGTTGTGCGCGAGGTCGTGTCCGGCCTGGGCCTGAAGGAAGCCAAGGAGATCGTCGAGTCCGCCCCCAAGACCATCAAGGAAGGCGTGTCCAAGGACGAGGCCAACAAGATCGTCGAGCAGTTCAAGGCTGTCGGCGCGACCTGCGAGATCAAGTAATTGCTCTCATAGCCAATTTCAGACCGCTGCAGCATTGCAGTCAGGCCTGGAAAGAAGCTTTTCATGCGGAAAGTGGTGTAACTCATTTTACGGAGTTACACCACTTTCTGATTTTCGGAAACAGTATGCACCGTTTCTCTGCTTGCTTCGGTATCAGTCAGGCAGCGCACTTGCCAGTGAACTTTATAAGGGCCAAAATAAGGGAAGCAAAATCTGATGGAGAAGATTACAATATCGTACAGAGATATAAGGAAAAAACGGGTTGCGCGTTTCGCAGGGAAGGACTAAATAAATGATGATTTCAATAGAAACTTACAAAAAAACCTTGCAAAGTTTCTTCAATCCCCTATTGGAAGGCCAAAAGCCTGACAGTACCCTCCAATACGAGAATTGTTTATCACGATGAATTTGATGCAAATAGTGCGAAACACCTTGAAAATACAACTTTTCCAAAGGGTTGAATAGATAAAGCGGCAGTTATTTTCAGGCCAATATGAAAGGGAACACGCCATGCTAAAACTTATAAGACGCTGTTCGGAATATGTCAGCGGATACAGAGAGTATTGTCAGGAAGCATATGACAACCATGTTAT
>CAZRLM010000201.1:0-3383 GCA_964600835.1 uncultured Oscillospiraceae bacterium | reverse complement strand
CCAGCTCCTCCATCAGCGCGAAGGGATCCTTCGCCGCCCGGTCCATCTTGTTCACAAAGGTGAAGATGGGGATGTTGCGCATCCGGCAGACCTTGAACAGCTTGATGGTCTGCGCTTCGACGCCCTTGGCCGCGTCGATGAGCATCACCGCCGCGTCGGCGGCGACGAGCACCCGGTAGGTGTCCTCGGAGAAGTCCTGGTGGCCGGGCGTGTCCAGAATATTGATGTGGTACCCGTCAAACTCAAACTGCATGGCCGAGGAGGTGACGGAGATGCCACGCTGCTTCTCGATGTCCATCCAGTCCGACGTAGCGTGCTTGTCGCTCTTGCGCGCCTTGACGCTGCCGGCCGACCGGATGGCGCCGCTGTAAAGCAGCAGCTTTTCGGTCAGCGTGGTTTTGCCCGCGTCGGGGTGGGAGATGATGGCGAACGTCCGCCGCTTTTCCACCTGCTGGTGCGCAAGCGCGCGGTACGCCGGCGTATCGGTGCTGGGCAGCATACAATCCCCTCCTGGTCTTTGCTTAGTCAAATCAACTGTTAATTTTATATCTGAACGGGTTGTCTTGTCAAGAATTTCAGCGCGGGAAGCATGATTTTCCGCATTTTTCCCGCCAATATACCGGTGGAAGAAGCTGGGCCTTGTCTCGTTTCGGCCAAAAAGGATATTGACATATGTCACCGGAGGCGGTATGCTATATCGTACCGGGGAGAGTTTTCTCCCAGAAGGGATAATACAAGGAGGATATTGATCATGAACAAGTCTGTTGAGCAGACCCGCCGCGATTTTCTGCGGATGGCCGGTAAGGGCGTGCTGGGCGCGGCGGCGCTGACCGCGGTTCCCACTGTGCTGGCGAAGGCGGAGACCGAGGCTCCCGAATGGCCCTGGAAGTGGGAACAGCTGGATCCCCAGGTCGCGATGGAGAACGGCTACAAGGCGTTCTATACCCATGGCGGCTGCTGCGCGGGCGCTGTGGCCGCGATCGTGGAGACGCTGGCCGGCCAGTATGGCTATCCTTACAACCAGATCAACGCCAAGATGTTTGCCGACGGCGCCGGCGGATACGGCGTGCAGAGCCTGTGCGGCTCCCTGGGCGGCGCGTGCGCGATGTTCGGCCTGTTCCTGCCCGGCCCCGAGGCCAACGAGCTGCGCAACGAGCTGTATGCCTGGTATCGCGGCCATGCGTTCCCGCAGTATCAGCCTGAAATCGAGTCCATCACCACGGTGGCTGACTCCGTCGAGTGCCGCGACTCCGTCGGCAAGTACATGGCGGCGACCGGCTACGGCATGGCGGACGACGGCCGGAAGGCCCGCTGCGCGGCCGTGACCGGCGAGGTGGCCGCGAAGGCTGCCGACCTGCTGAACATCAAGTTCGGCTACTACACCGAGCCGAAGATCTTCGACGCGCCTGCCGCTGAGGCGGAGGGCGAGCAGCTGGCCGAGAACGAGTACATCGGCGTCGGCAACAGCGAAATCGGCGGCGAGGTGAAGGTGAAGGTCACGATGGACGGGGACAAGATCGCCAAGATCGAGGTTCTCAGCCACAACGAGACCGCCGGCATCGCTGATCCCGCCTTCGAGAAGATTCCTCAGGCGATCATCGACGCCAACTCCACCGAGGTGGACGCCGTCTCGAACGCGACCAAGACCTCCGAGGCTCTGATCGCCGCGGTGAACGACGCGCTGTCTCAGATCAAGAAGTAATTCGATTTGCCACATGGAAGGGCCGGTTCCGCGGAAAGCGGGCCGGCTCTTTTCTTCTGCGGGGAGATATGGTATAATGCGGCCAATCGGGAAAACAGGGAGAGGATACGGATGACGACGCGGCCGGTGATCGGGCGATTCGCGCCCACGCCCAGCGGACGGCTCCACCTGGGCAACATCCTGTGCGCGATGCTGGCGTACCTGTCCGCAAGAAGCGCGGGCGGACGCTTCCTTGTGCGCATTGAGGATCTTGACGTTCCCCGCTGCCCCCGCCGCCTGGCGCGTCAGGCGATTGACGACCTGACCTGGCTCGGCTTCACCTGGGATGACGCGCCGCTTTACCAGAGCGAGCGCTCGGCGCTCTATGCGGCGGCGCTTGAGGCGTTGACCCGTCGCGGATTGACGTACCCGTGCTTCTGCACCCGGGCGCAGCTGAACGCCTGCGCCGCGCCCAACCTGGGCGACACGCAGCGGGTGTATCCGGGCATCTGCGCGCATTTGACCCCGGAGGAGGCGGCCCGATTGGCACAGACGCGCGCGCCGGCGATCCGCCTGCGGGTGCCCGCGGAGGACGTTTCCTTTACCGACGGCCTGTGGGGCCGTCAAACGGAGAACCTGGCGCGGGAATGCGGGGACTTTGTGCTCCGCCGGTCGGACGGGCTGTACGGCTATCAGCTGGCGGTGGTCGTCGACGACGCGCTCTCCGGCGTGACGGAGGTGGTGCGCGGCCGGGACATTCTGTCCGCCACGCCGCGTCAAATCTATTTGCAGCGTCTGTTGGGCTATCCGGAGCCGACCTATTGGCACATCCCGCTGCTGACGGACGCGCAGGGCCGCCGCCTGGCGAAACGGGATCGCGACCTTGATCTGTCCGCGCTGTCGAAGCGGCTGCGCCCGGAGGACATTCTGGGGGCGCTGGCGTTCAGCGCGGGGCTGCAAAGTGAGCCGCGTCCCGCGACGCTGGAAGCGCTGCTTCCGGACTTCTCCTGGGCGCGGGTGCGCCGCGACGACGTCCGATTGCCCGCGGCGATTTTCGGGGACGGCTGAACGCCGTCCTCTTTTTGCGTCCGAAAAAGAACGCGGAAAAAACAGCGAGGGACGGGCGAAACGCTTGCGGGACGGCAGAAAATTGGATACAATAGGAACCGGTTTTTCCTGCGGGCAACACCCGGGGAGTGAAAGGAGCGCATGAGGCATGAGCGATTACGCTGAGCGGGTACTGGAAGGCTTGAAGGCGCGCAACGCGCACGAGCCGGAGTTTATTCAGGCGGCAACGGAGATCCTGACCACCCTGAAGCCGGTGCTCGACCGGCATCCCGAGTATGAGAAGGCGGGACTGCTGGAGCGGTATGTGGAGCCGGAGCGGATAGTGATCTTCCGCGTGCCGTGGATGGACGACAACGGGCAGGTGCAGGTGAACCGCGGCTATCGCGTGCAGTTCAGCAGCGCCATCGGGCCTTACAAGGGCGGACTGCGGCTGCATCCGTCGGTGAACCTGTCGATTATCAAGTTCCTGGGCCTGGAACAGATTCTCAAAAACAGCCTGACGGGTCTGCCGATCGGCGGCGGCAAGGGCGGCAGCGACTTTGACCCCAAGGGCAAGAGCGACAACGAGGTGCAGCGGTTCTGCCAGAGCTTCATGACGGAGCTGTACCGCCACATCGGAAAGGACGTCGACGTG
>CAZRLM010000200.1:0-3419 GCA_964600835.1 uncultured Oscillospiraceae bacterium | reverse complement strand
TGTTCCACAAATAAACGCGCCCCCGCCGGGATCGCTGACCGATCCCGGCGGGGGCGTTTTAGAAACGTTCTGTGAAAGCGGAGGCTGCCTTGCCCAAAGCCTTGAATTACTCCGTGGTTCTTCTGGTAAAGTAGTTGTCGTGCTCCTGAGCAAAGGAGTCGTTATATGTCGCTCCATTCTCGACAAGGACAACATCGTCACACGCAAAATGATAATCATTCAAGCTCTGCGTATTCAGGAACACTTGCGAACCGGTCGGGAAAGCATCGTCCCCAATTTCCTTTACGCCATCCGGCAGGAAAAAGTACTTCGCTGCGGAATTTCTGAACGCCTCTTCCTCAATTATTCTTAAATCGCTGGGCAGATAAACGCTTTCCGCATCATCCGTCACCAGGATTTTGCCGTAGCCGAAGTTGAAATCCGCAAGATCAAACCCTATGGAATCACCCCCGTTCGGTCTGATAACCGTCCCTTGGATAAAGGTCAGCGTTTTGTTTTCTTTGTCCTGGATACATGGGTATTCATATTCATGATACAAAATCAAATCATATCCGGGATCAACGTCATTCTTTAGCTGATACTCCACGCGATACGGCACCGTCTGGCCAACGCGGTAGACGTCGATTGTCCCTTCCCGGTTTGTTGGCAAGCCGTTGATGTATACTTCCCAGCTGCTCATATTGTTGCAAATGTCGATGGCTGTCGATGCCGTTACCCCATTCGGAGCAGTAATCAGAATCCTCGTGTATCCTGTGTTCAGGGCATGAATATTGAGTTCTTCATCCAGATAGGCAATATCAGGGTTCGAGAACTCGTATACAAACCCGGACAGATCGGCGTTTTCCGGCACTGTCGTAAATTCCAGCTTTTTCGGCTCGCCAACAATCATGCTGAAAAAGCTGTCAGAAACAATGATTTCCGAGAGCTCCGCCGATTTGATCACCCGCCATCTGATGGTGTAGCTTGTGGCGGCAGGATCAAGCGTATCCACCCAGTCGGTTTCCTTACTCCAATTGTATTCCGTGACCAGCGCCTTCGGCTGATATTGATACATCCGATACCAGTTCGCCGTCTGGTGCGTCGCGCACCAGGCGAGGCCGCTGTACATCATTCCGGCTTTCCATTGGAGCCTGTACCACTTGATATTGCTGTTGTTTGTATCCGTTCCCGAGCTGACGACATCATACTGATCCAGACTGCCAGGCCCGTGATACGTTTCGTACTTGCCCGCCGTCTTTTGATAGTTGCAGTCGCTATTGGAGCCGCACCAGTGATAATAGTACCCGCCTACATAGACATAGGTGTTCGACGTCGCTTTCTCATACGGGAATTCTTCGACTTTTCCGGAATTCTGGTAGTATGTTCTGTTCACGCTCCCCCGTACCCATCCGTCTCCCGGAGAAGTGGTGGAAACCGCCGTATACTGGTGCTTATACTGGATTTCCAGCTCGTCCGGCGAATAATACGGAGGAATCTCCACGCCGACCTGCCATTCGCTCAGGTCAGTCGATTCATACAGGAAGAAGGCCCTGATGTTTACATCATGGGCGGGCATGGTAAACCGGTAAGTCGGCTTCATCTTGTCCTCGTCCGCAATGTCAATATCGGTGCTTGCCCATCCGCCAAAGTAGTATCCGTCATCCGCTTCCGCTGTGATTTCAACCGTCTGGCCATATTGTCCCGTTGCCGGCGCAGACATTTGACCTTGCCCTGCCGCGTATGAAAGCGTAATGGTATAGTCAACCGGAACAAACGCCACCGTGATGATTGTATTGCCCGCGGGCATCAGAAAGGTCGTGTTCGGGCTATTCGGATTGCCAAACGTCCCGCCGTTATCACTCGTCCAACAGTTCACCCGGTACCCTGGATCAGGGATTGCCGTCAGTGTGACCGTTTCTCCTCTGTGGAACATCGTTCCATTGGCGCTTGCCGTACCGCCTTTACCATACATCACCTCGACAGTGAGTGAATATTGCTCCGTTGGCACAGTTTCCTCAAGCACGCCGTTCCACATATAATTGCCGCTGCTCAGCAAATACCATACATTGTTCGCGGAATTCACGATTTTTCTGACCGCATAAACAATATCCCCGGCCTGATGCGCAACCGGCATGAGCCAGTTTCCAAACGGCACCTGATTTTCATACATGGGCTGGGTTGCGTGCTGTTTCACGATGAAAGCCAAATCGACCGGCTCGCTTGAAATCACGGCAGGCGCCAGTTCAGCATAGCGCAGGATGTCATTGGAAACATAGCTTCCATCATCCGTCAGGTACCAAAGCTCTCCATCCCTGTTTTTCACAGCCTTCTGGACGCAAACCGTATCGTTTGGCAGGTAGTATTTCATCAGTTTGGATGAGGAATAGGGATGCTCATAGGCGGCCAGCTCACTGACGCCGTTATCATACACTGTAAATGGAAAAGAGTGTGTGAGAATCTCAAAGAACGGATACTCGCTCTCATCAAGCACGCCGCTCCACATATAATTGCCGTTATCCAGCACATACCATGTGCTACCACGGACAGTCTTGATTTTCCGCACCGCATGAACGATATCCCCAGGCTGATGCGCAACCGGCCTGATCCAGGTTCCAAAGGGCACCAGGTTCTCGTTCATAGGCTCCGTCGAGTGCTTTTTGACAATCATATTCCGGGTGAACGGCTCGCTCGAAATCACCTCGGAAGGCGTTTCGACATAGCGAAGGATGGCATTGTAAACATAGCCCCCATCATCTGTCTGGAACCATAAATTCCACCAGCTGTTTCTCACTGCCTTTTTGGTATGAACGACATCGCCTTCCGCGTAGGTTTTCGTTACTTTTGCCGCGCCATAGGGATACTCGTGCGCTTCCATCGAATCGGTGCCGTTATTATACACTTCAAATGTAAGCTGGGGAGCATCCAAATCCATCATTGGATATTCGGATGAGCCGCTGAGAATTTTGAAGTTTGTAACCATGCTCTTGACAAGAATTTTTTCCGTTGTGAAATCAAATTTGCTTTCAGCGCTGTAGAAGGGCGACGCCGGACTCAGGAAAAAAACCTTGTTCCAATCCTTTGCATTGGTCAACCGGAATTCAGTTCTTCCGCATCCTTTTGTAGCACACTCTTGCCATGTATATTTGCAAGCATCTGAAATGCCGAACATTGCGTGAATATGAGTGCCCGTGGAATCACCCTTATTCCCCGGCGTATATATCTTTGTCCCCTGCTTGATGACTGTTCCATTGTTATACGAATCTGTTACGCATTCTTCAAGACTCTCCGTATGAACAAGGCTTAGTTTGATGATATCTAAGCTTCCGTCTGCCATACGCACCTTACCGGTACTTACAAATAATACCCGGTTGTCATCAGGATTAATTTCTTTTACTTTACAGTCGAACGGCGCGTATGCTACTGTATTATAAATATCTATT
>CAZRLM010000199.1:0-3439 GCA_964600835.1 uncultured Oscillospiraceae bacterium | reverse complement strand
CGGGTCATGTACAGCACGTCCAGCTCCGGCATGACCTCCTCCATCGTCTCCACCTCGGCGAAGGGCACGCCCCGCATTTGCAGACTCTTGGTGAGATAGCCCGGCACCCGCAGCTCCGGCGGGGAGATCAGCAGGAAGCGCACGCCCGGGTAGCGGCTCATGGCCTCCATCAGCGAATGCACCGTGCGCCCGAACTTCAAATCGCCGCACAGGCCGATGGTCATGTTGTCCAGGCAGCCTTTCTCCCGGCGGATCGTCAGCAGGTCGGTCAGCGTCTGGGTGGGATGGTTGTGTCCGCCGTCGCCCGCGTTGATGATCGGCACTTCGGACTTCATGCTGCCCGCCATCGGCGCGCCCTCCTTGGGATGGCGCATGGCAATGATGTCGCAGTAGCAGCTGACAGTGCGGATGGTGTCCATCAGGCTTTCGCCCTTGGCGGTGGACGAGGACGCGGCCGAGGAGAAGCCCAGCACGCTGCCGCCCAGCGACAGCATCGCCGACTCAAAGGACAGGCGCGTCCGCGTGGACGGCTCAAAGAACAGCGTCGCCAGAATCCTGCCCTGCTCGCAGGCGGCATAATCCCGCGGGTGGGCGATCATGTCGTCGGCCAGGTTCAGCACGCCGGTGATTTCCTCTACCGAAAAATCGGTGATATTGAGCAAGTGACGCATCAGCGGAGAACTCCTTTCACAGCGAAACCTTTTTGTCCAGCATCCAGCCGCAGGCCAGCACGGAGGCAGTCAGGCACACCAAGCTCACGCACGCGGAGGGGATCAGCAGGGG
Organism: uncultured Oscillospiraceae bacterium; assembly: GCA_964600835.1. Classification (GTDB taxonomy): domain Bacteria; phylum Bacillota; class Clostridia; order Christensenellales; family Aristaeellaceae; genus UBA11524. The sequence continues at coordinate 2,656 of CAZRLM010000199.1, read as the reverse complement.
CAGCAGCGCAGGCAGCGTATGGATCGCTTCCTCCACCACGCCAGAGGCGGACAGAATCTCCAGCGGCGCGAGGCGCTCCGCCGCCGACGGGAACAGCCCGTTGATCTTCCCGACGAGGAAATCCAGCGCGAGGAAGATTGCGAGGGAGACGACGCCGCGCCATTTCTTGTCCCGGAAAAGGGTGCAGCTGAGCGTGATGGCAAAGTACGCCAGCGCGAAGAAGGACAGCAGCGACAGCACCCCGTACAGCGACATGATCAGCAGATACAGCCCGAACTGATCCAGATGCACGCCGTAAAGGGACAGCGTTTGGGAAATGAGCGCAAACATCGGCTCAACCATGCCGTTGTGCCGCAGGAAAAGCGACACGTCCAGCCACACCAGTAGCAGCATCACCGCCCCCAGCAGCAGCCCGTTGACGAAGGTGTACAGGTACTTCGAGGCCATGATTTTCAGCCCCGAGTTCGGCGTCATGAAGATCAAATAGGCGCTGCGGTTTTTCAGCTCGTTGGAATAGGTCGTCAGCCCGCGCACGAACACGAAGATCATCAGCGCATACGCGCCCATCACCAGCAGCAGCGTCGCAATCGCCACATGATCCATGTTGTCCAGCGCGAGGGAGACGAGGAAGTACGCTTCGCACGCCGCCACCGCGCTCAGCAGCACGAGCAGCCCCGTCAGCGCCTTGCGGAACTCATACTTGATCAGCTTCAGCATCCGCTTTGCGCCTCCTCTCCGCCCGCCTGGCCGTAGAGTTTCAGGTACAGCTCGGTCAGCGTGCCCTCCCTGGTCAGCTCCTCCAGGCTGCCCATGCGGGCGATCACGCCGCCACGCATGAAGATCGCCTCGTCGAGCACCGGCTCCAATTCGTCCACCAGATGGGTGGAGATGAGCAGCGTCCGCCCTGCCGCGCGGCTGCGGGTGATTTCGCCGACCACCTGTGCGCGGGTCAGGATGTCCACGCCGTTGAGCGGCTCGTCAAACATCATCAGCTTCGCGTCCCGGCTGAGGGTCAGCGCCAGGCGCAGCTTCGCGTTCATGCCCGAGGACAGCTGGCGAATCTTGTCCCGCGGGTTCAGCGCCATGCGCGCAAGCGCCTCATCAAACCGCGCCCGGCTGAAATCCGCGAAAAAGTCCGCGTAATACCTGCCCGCGTCGGCCACCGTCATATAATTGTAGAAATAGCTCTCTGTCGGCATATAGGCAATCTGCGCCTTGGTCGCCGGGCCGATCGGCTCGCCGTCGAAGCGGATGTCGCCGGAGGTCGGCTTCGTCAGCCCGGCGATCATCTTCATCAGCGTGGTCTTGCCCGAGCCGTTCGGCCCCAGCAGCGCATAGGTTTTCCCGGGCTGGAGCGTCAGCGTAACGCCGTCCACCGCCCGGCAGCCCGCGTAAATGCGGCTCACGGAGGTGCATTCAAGCATGGAAAGGATTCCTTTCAATCAATCGGTCAAGCTTCCAGTTCAAAGGTGTATTCCGGATAGACAATGTCCGTGCCCTGCTTGCGGAAGCTCCCGTCGTCGCGCGAAACGCGGAAGCCGAGGGAACGCAGCAGGCCGCAGGACGCGGCGTTTTCCTGCGCCACATCGGCGGTGAAGCGGCGAACGCCGGCGCGCTGACCCTCGGCCAGGAGCGCGGAGAGCAGCTCCGTGCCATAGCCCCTGCGCCAATAGGCGCGGTCAAGGACGTATCCCAAGTCCCAGCAAGCGCCGTCCTCCGATGGGACATAGCTGCAAGTCCCGATGAAGGCGCCGTTTTCCTTCAGGAAAACCACCAGCGGATACCAGCCCGGCTCCTGTTCCACCTGCTTGCCCCAGCTGAGGTAGCTTTCCGTGGCGGATTCCCGCGTGGGGTCGGCGAGGTAGCACCCTTCCTCCGGACGCATCCACAGCGCCAGGCAGGCTTGAACGTCCCCGGCGCGGGTACTGCGGATAAGAAGGCGCGGGGTTTCGATGGCGTCTCTTGTCATATAGCTTCCTTTCCGGCATATCAGGTCAGAGCGCGGCGCGTTATTTGTTCATCCAGCTCTCGTCGGAGGGATTGGCACGGAACTTCTTCAGCCGCTCCACGTCCTCGGCGCGGATGTAGCCCTCCTCCGCCGCGACCTCGCAGAGCACGTCAAAGTTGGACAGGCTGTGGTTGACCACGTTCGCCGCCGCCAGCCGGTCAAGGCCCTTCTGCATCCCGTAGGTGAAGATGGACGCGATGCCCAGCACCTCCGCGCCCGCCTCGCGCAGCACGTCCACCACCTCCAGTACGGAGCCGCCAGTGGAGATCAGATCCTCGACGACAACGACCTTTTGGCCCTTTTCCAGCTTGCCCTCGATCTGGTTGCCGCGGCCATGATCCTTGTGGCCGGAGCGCACATAGCCCATGGGCAGACCCATCAGGTGCGCGGTGATCGCCGCGTGGGCGATGCCGGCAGTCGAGGTGCCCATCAGCACCTCCACGTCCGGGTAATACTGCTCGATCGTCGCCTTGAGGCCGTTCTCCACGTCCGTGCGGACAGCGGGCGCGGTCAGCGTGAGGCGGTTGTCGCAGTAGATCGGGCTTTTGATGCCGCTGGCCCAGGTGAAGGGCTCGTCGGGGCGCAGAAACACGGCGTGAATGGACAGCAGATCCTTCGCAATTTTCTTTTCCATGATGATCTTCCTTT
>CAZRLM010000198.1:0-3481 GCA_964600835.1 uncultured Oscillospiraceae bacterium | reverse complement strand
CAAGGCCGCGTCGCGCAGGCGGGGCAGGTCGGCGTCGATGGGGCAGCGCATATCCAGCGTCGCGGTGAGCTGGCCGTTTTCCAGGTGCAGGATGCCCATGTCGCAGGTCAGCGCGCCGGAAATACTGTCCGAGCAGGCGCAGCCGAGGGAAGCGCCGTCATGCTCCATGCCGACCGCGTCCGCCAGGGTGCGCAGCGCGCCGGTCACGCCCAGCGCCTTGAGCAGCAGCAGCATCATGCCGATGGCGTTGCGCCGCCCCTGCGGATAGGCGGAATGGCCGGGGATGCCCTCCGCCGTGACCCACACGCCCTCGTCCGTCACCTGGGCGGTATAGGGCAGGCCGGTTTCCTTCGCGTAGGCGGCCACCTGATCGGCCAGCGCCTGACCGCCCGTTAGCAGCGCCTTCGACTCGCCAGGGATCACGTTCATCCGCTCGCCCGTCCACAGCTGCTTGACGGTCAGCCCGTCCGTCGCGACGGGCGCGTGGAGCATCATGTGCAGCATGGCCTTCTCCGTGTTGATGACGGGGAAGGACGCGTCCGGGGAAAAGCCGATCTCGGGCATATCCGCGTGCTCGCAGTAATAGGCCATGTCCTCCCAGCCGCTTTCCTCGTCGCAGCCCAGGATCAGGCGAATGGACTTCTTCAGCGGCACGCCGGCCTCCTTGATGGCGCGCATGGCGTACAGCGCTGCCAGCGACGGCCCCTTGTCGTCGGAGGTGCCGCGGCCCAGCAGCCGGTCGCCCTCCAGCACGGCGGCGAAGGGCGGCACGCGCCAGCCGTCGCCCGCGGGCACCACGTCCAGATGGCCCAGCACGGCGACGGTCTCCGGCGCGTCGCCCAGAGTGATGTCGCAGGCGTAGCCGTCGTAGACGTGGGTCATGAAGCCCATCGTTTCCGCGTCCACCATCGCCATATCCAGCATCCGGCGAACCTCCCGGCCAAAGGGCGCGCCGTCCTCGGCCTCGTCCTTGACGGAGGGCACCTGCACCCAGCGGGCCAGGCGGGCGGTGAAGTCCTCCCGGTAGGAATCAATCAGTTCGGAAATTTTCCTGTCCATATCCGATAACCTCCCTTAGTAGGCGTCGCCGTTCCGCGGGTCGCGGGAGCGGCGCTTGGGCGCGTCCGGGTCGATGTACTCGATCTCCAGACGGTCAAAATCGACGCTTTCGACAAACGCGTCCGGCAGGAAGCGGGTCTGGCCGAAGTCCTCCCACTCGCGCTGGTTCTTGTCCAGCCAGAGCGGGCGGGAAATGTCCAGCTTATGGCAGGCCTCGCCCAGCGCGTCCTGCGGGTCGTCCCGCGTGCATGGCTCGACGATCTGCCTGTCCATCCGGTGGTGGCGGATGGTTCGCACCCACAATGCCGTCGCCATCAACCTCAGCCTCCTCAAACGCGTGCTTGGGGAAAAAGCTCCCCGGGGTTCATTATGCCACGAAACCCGCCGGGATGCAAGCGTTTCGCCGGAATGAAAAGGAAAATATCGCGCGGCGGCGAATACCTTCTGCAAACAAAGGGACGCGCAAGCGGCCCGTTCAGGAAGGGAAGCCTTGCCATGCAAATGATTTATGCGCACCGCGGCGCGTCCGGCTACGCGCCGGAAAACACCTGCCGCGCCTTTGAGCTGGCCTGCGACATGGGCGCCGACGGCGTGGAGCTGGACGTGCAGCTGACGAAGGATCGCCGCCTCGTCGTCTTTCACGATGAAACCATCGACCGCGTCACCGACGGCTCCGGCGCGATTGCGGAGATGACCTACGATGAATTGCAGCGCTACCCGATCACAAAGGCCGCCGGGGCGGACGGGACGGATCGAGTGCCGCTGTTGAAGGACGTGCTTGCGCTGCTCAAGCGCCGGGGCTTGAAGGTGAACATCGAGCTGAAGAACAGCGTCCATCCCTATCCCGGGCTGGAGGAGCTGTGCGCCGCGGAGGTGGCAGCGGCGGGCATGGCGGCGGACACGCTCTACTCGTCCTTCAACCATTACAGCCTCTTGCGGATGAAGAAGCTCCTGCCGGACGCGCGCTGCGGATTGCTGTACGAGGCGACGCTGGTCAAGCCCTGGACGTACGCCGCCGCGCTGGGCATGAACGCGCTGCATCCGCATTTCAGCGAGCTGCTTGTGCCGGAGGAGGTGGCGGAGAGCCACGCGCTGGGTTTGGAGGTCAACCCCTGGACGGTCAACGGGGACGAGCAGCTGCAATGGGTGATCGCATCGGGCGCGGATCGGGTGATCACCAATTATCCCGACAGGGCGCTGGCCATTCTGCGGGAGAAGCGCTGAATGCACGAAAAGGCCCGAAAGCGAACGAAAACGTTTGCGTTCCCCGGAGGGGTGTGCTATACTGTAAGCGGAAAGAAGGATGGCGCGCTGCGCCGCTTCAGGAGGTAGAAGAAAATGAAATACGGGCATTTTGACGACAAGGCCCGGGAATACGTCATTGATACGCCACGCACACCCTATCCGTGGATCAACTATCTGGGCTGCGAACAGTTTTTTGGCATCATCAGCAACACGGCGGGCGGCTACTGCTTCTATCGGGACGCGCGGCTGCGCCGGGTGACGCGCTATCGCTACAACAATATGCCGGTGGACAACGGCGGCCGGTATTTCTACATCAAGGACGGCGACACGGTCTGGAATCCGGGCTGGAAGCCGGTCAAGACGGAGCTGGACGGCTACTCCTGCCGCCACGGCATGGGCTACACCGTCATTACCGGCAAAAAAAACGGCCTGACGGCGAGCCAGCTCTCCTTTGTGCCCCTGGGCGTGAACGCCGAGGTGCATCAGGTGACGCTCAAAAATGAGACGGACGCGGCCAAGGACGTGATCCTGACCTCCTTTGTCGAATTCTGCCTGTGGAACGCGCAGGACGATATGCTCAACTTTCAGCGCAACTTCTCCACCGGCGAGGTGGAGGTGGAGGACGGCGTCATCTACCACAAGACGGAGTATCGCGAGCGCCGCAATCATTACGCGTTCTATGCGGTCAACGCGCCCATCGACGGCTTCGATACCGACATGGAGACGTTCCTGGGGTTGTACAACGGCTTTGAGAACCCGCAGGCCGTCATGAACGGGAAGATGGGCAACTCCATCGCCTCCGGCTGGCAGCCGATGGCGGCGCATCAGCTCAGGGTGCGTCTTGAACCGGGCGAGGAGAAGAAGTTCAACTTCGTACTGGGCTACGTCGAGGTGCCGCAGGCGGAGAAGTTCGTCGCGCCGGGCGTGATCAACAAGGCGCCCGCCAAGGCGCTGCTGGCGAAGCTGACGACCGACGCGCAGATCGCCGACGCGTTCGACGCGCTGAAAAAGCATTGGGACAACCTGCTGTCCGCCTATGTGCTCGACACACCGGACGAAAAGCTGGGCCGCATGGTCAACATCTGGAATCCTTACCAGTGCATGGTGACCTTCAACATGAGCCGCTCCACCTCCATGTTTGAAAGCGGCATCGGCCGCGGCATGGGCTTCCGCGATT
>CAZRLM010000197.1:1627-3558 GCA_964600835.1 uncultured Oscillospiraceae bacterium | reverse complement strand
ACGACAATTTCATTCATGCTTCTGCACCTCCGGCGGCATCATGCCCGCATCCTCGTACATCTTGAGCCTGCTTCGCACATGACCAAATCCGCTTAATGCCGCATACACCGTAGCGATAGGGCAGCCATCGAATGCGCATTCGCAAAGCCATTCGTCCTTTTCTTCCTGACTTCCGTTTGTGATCTTCTCCGTCAGTTGGCATCCGTGTTCCTTACAGAGCATCAGGCAGAAATCGGTTGTAGGCATTCCGTCATCGCCATGTCGGATGTATTGCCAGCCATCCTTACTGTAAACCAAGTTAAGCATGGTTCCGAAATTCGACTGCGGGTTATCTGTCGTCAGCCTATTCATTGACCTTCTCCTCTCTGGTGTGCCCCTTGCACACACCCCTGGCATCGTAATTGTCGCATCCCTCGGCCGGAAAAAATTCAAGCCCTTCCTCCCGCGCCCGTTTGAGCGTCCTGCGCACTTGTCCCGCTGTCCGGAGCGGCACACCGTCAACCTTGATATAGGGAGCCATCTTTTTCAGCCGATAGTCGGTTAGAGCTTCAAGCCCTTTAATACTGGTACCAATATGCCGAATCATGGTTTTTACCTCCAAATCATCATGCACTTGTTATCCACACAGTCCTGCAAAATGCCCTTGAAGTCGTGGAAAGTGGCACAATCGGGGCGCGCGGCGTATCCGTACTTGATAGATTTGTCGTCGTAATCGCCAATCGCTTTAAGGATTTCCTTGCAAGCGCCATAATTGATTTTTCCTTCGCAGTCGGGCTGCAAGCAAAAATCAACAATCTTGATTGGGACTATGCCTTCATCGACCATCCTTTGGGTTTCTGCGTCAAACTCGGCATATAGGGATTCTCTTCGTTGCTTATTCAGGCAAAACATATATTCCGGTGTCGATAATTTGGCATAATGACCTGCAAACGGTTCCCCTGCCAATTCAGCAACCTTGTTGCGCAATCTGTCAAATCCGCCATAACCCATGTCTATGCTGCGCCCTGTTTTTTTGCAATAAATTGTTACACCCATTTCAATATTCCTCCGCTCTAACCGCTCTTTCCGATCGATCGTATAATCTTTCCTCCCGTTCCGCTTGCTCAATGGCCGCCCGAGCCTTATCCAGTACGCCAATCGGAATATCGGAAATACGTCGTCCCTCATATGGCTTCATAATCTCAATATACCGTTCACGCGCAGCGTGTGCTTTCTTGGCGTGACTATCTGCTTCATCCAACTTCTTCATGGCTCGTTTATAATCAAGCTCGAATAAAACTTCCCCAATTCTTCTTTCCCAGCCAAAACCGCCAACATTTTCAATGAGCCATATCAGTTCTTCCTTGGTGTACTTTCTGAGGTCGTGCTTCTTCATTCGTCCACCCCCTCATTCAGCCGGATAGAATCACCATAAAATGTGTATTCATCCTCATCAAGGCATCTTTTGCACTTGGGACAAAAGACGATGATCTCATCCATCGGCCCGCTGTCCACCTTCTTGATTCGCTTGCATATTCTCCCGTTGCTGCTGATTTTCTGTCGCAAGCCATATTGGCAAAGACTTTCCATCGTTAGATTTGCGCCACATTCAGGGCAAACAACCTTGTCCATAATCACACCTCCCACGGCAATTCCTGCCGAAAGTCGTTGCCCATCAGATCGCGTAGGGATTCCTTCATGAACACAGGAATGCCGTTCTTGTCGCTGTACTCGACGATATGCTCCACCCATTCGCGCTGCGTTGCGACTTTCCCTTTGCGGTTTCCCGTTTCCGCTCCGATGATGTGCCATTGTGCGCCAGTGCTGCCGATGTGAGCGCCGATGTCGTAAAGCAGCGGTTCAAAACTCACAAAGCGATTCTTCTCAGGATAAGCAGGGTAGTAAAAATCGCCAGCGTCATGCACCATCTTGCCGTGCAGGGCAAAGGTCGT
>CAZRLM010000197.1:0-1617 GCA_964600835.1 uncultured Oscillospiraceae bacterium | reverse complement strand
GGCCCATCATGTCCGGGCCAGTTGGAATGATCGAACGTTGCTCCAAACCAGAAGTTATCTCCCTTTGGCATGATGCCGGCGCGTTCCAAGTTGCAGTATCTGCCCGGATTCTTGCTCAAAAACAGATAACGATGCCACGGCGCATCCTCGCACGCCTGAAAAACTTCCCGAATCCATTCATCCGGCACCCAGTCGCCGAACAGGTCGGCCATACTGCACACAAAGATTGTGCGCGGCTCTGACCACTTGGATGGCTGGTCGAGGCGGTAGCGGTGGAAGGTAGGCTTAAATCCGTATGGATACGGTTCAGGCTTTGTGCGCACTCTGCGCGTAGGAACGTCCGAAACAGGAATGTATGGTCTTGGATTTTTATGTTCCGTGCTAAATCTTTCGGCAATCCTTCGTGCGTAGCAATACTCGCACCCATGCAGACAGCCGGTAACGGGATTCCACGTGCTGTTGCACCAGTCGATTTTGGTCTTTGCGCCCATGCTTCACGCCTCCATCCTCAACGCCTCGAACAAGTCTATTTGCCCCTTGATTTTCGTTTCCTTTTCACGCCCGCCTCCAACAGCCTTTACGGATCGGTACGGATAAAGAGGACAGTCCTTAATTGTGCAGTACTCCACCATTTTTCTGCTGTTTCCGCTGCAATTCATGCACATTTTGCGAATGGCAATCAGCACTTCGTCCACAGCCGGTTTCATCGGAATACCCTCCCCGTGCTGCGATCCCGCACTTCAATCCGCGCAACGAGATCGTATCCAGCAAGGTCGATCAGGCTTTTCAGCGTTTTAATCAGCTTCGTGGTACGGGCCTCAAGCGCCGCGTCCGCCTGTACCATCGGCAGGAGCGCGTCGTATGCCGTCGGATCAGCGCACCCGCTTGCGTTGTGTCTGGATAGATCAGCCATGATTCCGGCCTCCTTCCAGGTGTCTGCGCACATCCTCGTGCGTCAATAGCGTTGGCGGCAGCAGCGCTTTCAGCACATCAGGGCAGGTCAGGGCGGTATATTCGCAGCCGTCCGCCCATTTCTCGCATTCCGCGCAGACCTCCTCCTGCGCCCAATAGCCTACGTCGTCGGCGTCATATTCGTCTGCGCCCATCGCCATGCAGTATCGCTCTGTCAGCGCTTCGCAGTGAATGTGCTGGTTGCCGTCAAACACCCTTCCGCCGTCCACCCAAACGCTGTGTATGTAGCTCTCGCCCTGCATGATCTTTGCATTGCAGATGTCGCAGGTGTGCGCCTTGCGTGCCCGGCGCTCTTTCCGGCTCAATATCTGGCTCATGTTCGTGCCCTCCGTTAAAACGGCAGATCTTCGTCATCCACGGGGACAAACCCGCTCTGCTCAGCGTATGCGTTCCCGTTCTGCGCCGGGACCTGTCCGCCGTCCTGCTGCCGGCTGCTTAAAAACTCCACGCTGTCCGCCACAATCTCGGTCACATAGCGCTTGCTTCCATCCTGCGCATTGTAACTGCGATACTGAATCGTTCCTTCCACAGCGCACTTCCGGCCCTTGGCGAGATACTTGGCGCACAGTTCCGCAAGCTGCCGCCATACTACAATGCTGTGGAAATCCGCTTCGCGCTGGCCCGTCTGCTGGTTGGCGTATCTCC
>CAZRLM010000196.1:0-3598 GCA_964600835.1 uncultured Oscillospiraceae bacterium | reverse complement strand
ATCTGAGTCTGAATAGAGAAAGAGGTTTTTTGTCTGAGTAAGTTTGCGGTCTTTGTCGACCTGGAAAACTGCGGCGCAAAGGTGCCGACGCTGAACAGCATCCTGGAAAAGGTCAAGATTCGCGGAGACATCCTGCTGGGCAAAGTATATGGCTATACGGATCGTTTCAGCGATTTGAAGGAGGTGCTGCTGAGCAACACCTTTACCGTGGTGCCCTCTCTGCGCTACGGCATCGCCCAGAAGAACAACGCGGACATTCAGCTCGTCATTGACGCGCTGGAGGTGGCCTATAAAAACGAGCTGATCGACTCGTTCTGCATCGTGTCCGGCGACAGCGATTATGTGCCGCTGGTGGGCCGACTCAAGTCGATGGGAAAATTTGTGCTGGGCATCAGCCGAAGCGAGGCGGCCAGCAATATTTTCATCAATGCCTGCAACGAGTTTCAATTTTTGGAGAGCGTGGGCGGCCGCTCCGTGAAGCCCTCGCCAAAGAAGCAGCGCGGCGCGCAGACCGAGGAAATGATGGACGAGAGCGAGCTGAACAAGCTGCTCTGCTCCGTCTTTGAGGAGCAGACGGACAAGGAGGAGATGTACGCCAGCGAGCTGAAGGGCGTGCTGCTGCGTCTCCGACCGGACTTCAACGAGAAGGCGTACGGCTGCGCGACCTTCTACAAGCTGCTGCAAAAGCTCTCCGCGCGCTTCGGCGACCTGCGGGTGAAGAACGACAACTTCAACGTGATGGTCAGCCTGAACGCGCACAATGACAGCGAGGAAACCGCGCCGCAGTTGACGCGGGAAAACTGGCGCGAGGCGTTTGCCGCTCAGCTGCACGCCTACAAGGAGGGCGGCTTTGAACGGGTGAATCCGTCGATTTTGAAGGCGGACATTCTGACCAGCTATCCCGACTTTACCGAGCGCGCCATCGGCTTCAAGCGCTTTTCCGACGTGGTGAAGCAGCTGGAGAAGGACGGGCTGGTCGTGATCGAAATGGACGAGCAGAAATCTATGCTGATTAAGCTGCTGTAAGGAGCGAAGAATGATGGAAGCGGGGTTTGACCGCGCGGCCGCGCTGGCGGCGCTGACGAAGTACAACAGGGAACCGTTTCACCGCCTGCACGCGCTGACGGTGGAGGCGGTGATGCGCTGGTATGCCCGGGAGCTGGGCGAAGGCGCGGACGAGGAATTCTGGGGCCTGGTCGGGCTGCTGCATGACATCGACTTTGAGGGCTGGCCGGAGGAGCATTGCGTCCGCTGCGTGGCGCTTTTGCGGGAGCTGGGGGCGACCGAGCCGTTCATCCACGCGGTTTGCAGCCACGGCTTCGGCCTGTGCAGCGACGTGGAGCCGACGCTCTTGATGGAGAAGGTGCTCTACGCTGCCGACGAGCTGACCGGTCTGGTTGGCGCCGCGGCACGGATGCGTCCGTCCCATTCCTGCACGGACATGGAGCTGTCCAGCCTGAAAAAGAAGTTCAAGGACAAGAAATTTGCCGCCGGCTGCTCCCGGGACGTGATTCGTGACGGCGCGGCGCGTCTGGACTGGGAGCTCGACGCGCTCCTGGAGCGGACGCTGCGCGCCATGGCGGCGAGCGAGGCGCAGGTCAACGCGGAAGCGGCGGCGCTGGGATGAAACGGCGGCCGCAAATCGTTGAATGGTCATCACAGAGGAAGGAGCGTGGGCTGTGAAGTATCTGCGCCGCATGGTCTGGTATATCGCGTCGCGGTTGATGATCGTCTGCCTGGTGCTCGGCATGATGGTGGTGACCTTCTATTACGCGATGAACACGACCAACATCTACATTGTGCTCAAGGACGGCATGGCGCGCCGCGCGCAGGTCATTATGATGGAGGAGGAAGCGTCGGAGCTGACGAAGTACTTCCTTCCCAGCTTTCTGGAGCGGGACGCGGCGCTGGCCGTCACGCAGCAGGGCGGCTCGCCCTACAAGGACTATAACATTCGCGGCATCGACCATCGGCTGGACATGGACTTCCTGTGGGTGTGGCCCTGGGACGTGAGCGCGAAGGTGGACATTACCGAGCGCATTCCCCGCATCGACGGGCGGATCAAAGGCTCAAAGGCGGAGGAGGCCGTCGCCATGTATGGCGAAAAGGCCGTCTATCCGCCTGCGTGGCAGAGCGCCCGCTACCGGGCTGTGCTGACAAGGGAGAACGGTCAGTGGCGCATCAAGAGCCTGAGCCTGATTGAAAATTTGACAGAATAACAAAAAGCGCGCGTTCCGCACAAAACCGGAACGCGCGCTTTATGCTCAGTACCCGATAGCCTCGCCCACCAGAATGACGATCACCCGGCGACCGCGGGTGGGGTGCTCCAGCATGGTGGTCACGCGGCACATACAGTCGTCGCCGCATTCTGCCGGATTGCACAGGCCGGTGCGAGCGCAGGGCGTGTCCAGGCCGAGGCGGCGCGCGTTGGGCGGGCAGGCCTGCTGCTTGATCCGGGCGATGGCGGTGTTCAGCCCGCCGTCCACAAGCTTCTGCTGCCCGATGACCAGCACCACCGTTTTCGGGCCCTGGATCATGCTCGCGACGCGGTTGGCCGTGCCGTCAATGTTGACGATCTGCCCGCTCTTGGTGACGGCGTTGGAGGAGGCCAGGTATACGTCCGCCGTGCGGGCCTTTTCCAACGTCGCCTCCCGTTCCTCGGGGCTGTTCCAGTGCCAGTAGACGGGGCAGCCGCGGGCGGAAAGCGCGTCGATCACCCCCAGCTCGCGGATGGTCATGGAGCCGCCCACGCCGACGCTTTGCCCCGGAGCGATCAGGCTCAGGACGGTCTGACACGCCTCCTGCGCCGTTTCGGCCAGGCGCACCTCAAAGCCGCGTTGCTCCATGGCCGCGGCAACCTGCATCGTGAATGCTTCCATAGGAATACCTCCGATCGTGAGTCAATGGCGGTGCGGGCGGATGAAAGCCTACGCCTCCGCTTCGTGACCATTCGCGCCGCGGCGGGGGAATTCCTGCCTGAAAAAGAAAAAGACGACGCGTCGCTTAGTGTCGCCCGGCAAGCAAGAGCGCGGTGGACAGCAGCTGGCGGGCCGAATCCAGCGCTTCGAGGGACGCCGGTTCGGCGGGCTGCTCCGCCGGGGGCAGCAGCGCGTCCACCGAAACGCGCAACGCCCGGGATACGTTGACCATGGTTTGCAGGCTGGGAACGCGGGCGCCGCGCTCCACATTGCCCAGAAAGGACGGAGAGACGTCTGCCAGCTCCGCAAGACGCTCGATGGTGAGCCCGCGCGTCCGTCGTGCCGCGCGGATCGCCGCGCCAACGTACTGATAATCCATGATCGTTCCTCCATGACGGTTGTTACTCACAGATTAGGACGTATTGTTCTTATTGTCAAGAGGCAATATGACATAATGTCCTAAGAGGTGATGCCATGAACAACCTGAGGGCGATCAGGCAGAAGCGCAAAAAGACGCAGATTGCCGTCCAGATGGTGACGGGGATTGATCAAAGCCTGCTGTCCAAGTTTGAGCGGGGCGAGCGAACGCCGACTGCGGATGATCTGTGCCGTCTGGCGGACTATTACCACACCAGTACGGATTATCTGCTCGGCCGCACGGATGAGGAAGCACCTTATCC
>CAZRLM010000195.1:3327-3644 GCA_964600835.1 uncultured Oscillospiraceae bacterium | reverse complement strand
CCAAGTACGTGGAGAAGGACGTGGACATGGTGACCCTGACCTATGACGCCAACGACGACGGCGAAATGATCAATTGCAACATCGACTACGCTTCCGACAAGGGCGTTGACGCGCTCAAGACCATGATCAAGCTGGCTTCCAGCTCCGCGTTCGTGAACGGCTCTTCCGCCTCGACCGCGAACGATTATGCGGTGCTGATCGACGGCGTGTGGGATTCCGATACGGTGCAGAAGGCGCTGGGCGAGAACTACGCGGCGGCCAAGCTCCCCACCTTCACCGTGGCTGACCGCACCTATCAGATGGGCGGCTTCGGCGGA
>CAZRLM010000195.1:0-3317 GCA_964600835.1 uncultured Oscillospiraceae bacterium | reverse complement strand
CGCGCTGGCGCTGTACCTGAGCGGCGAGGAGATGCAGACCGCCCGCTTCGAACTGGCTGGCTGGGGTCCCTCCAATCTGAAGGCGCAGGCTTCCGAGGCTGTGCAGAACAACGTGGCGCTGGCCGCGCTGGCTTCTCAGCTGGCGAACTGCATCCCGCAGGGTCAGTATCCCAGCGACTACTGGACGCAGGCTACCGCGCTGGGCGACGACGTGATCGCCGGCAAGTACGCTGACGCGGACGACGCGGCGCTGATGGAAGTGCTGAACGCTTTCCAGGAGAGCTGCCTGTCCTATGTGACCGCGGCTGAGGCTGAGTAATCAGGCACCGGTGGGGCTGAGGGCGAAAGCCCCCAGCCCCGCCTTTTTGTACCAAACAAATGAAATGGGGCGGTGAGGGCATGACAGACCTGGAATACCTGGCGCTGAGCAAGCCGAAGCGGTTTGCCTTTCGCTTCCTGGAAGCGGTGAGGAGCTTCCCGAGCCGGTTGGCGCAGGGCCTGCTTGGTATCGTGCTGGCGATCGGTCGCTTCTTCAAGGGCTTCTGGATGGAAATTGTGGACGTGGTGGCAACCTTCCTCCACGGCGACTGGAAAACCCGCGTGTCCTTTGTGGTGATGGGCTTCGGCTCCATGGCGCGGGGCCAGTGGCTTCGCGGTGTGATGTTTCTGCTGTTCCAGACGGTGTTCAACCTGTACATCCTGTTCTTCGGCGGCGCGTATCTGTCCAAGATGGGTACGCTGGGCACCGTTGAAACGGTCAAGAAGGGTCGCGTGACCACCTATGGCGACAACAGCTTTCTCATCCTGCTCTACGGCATTCTGACGATCTTCTTCATCCTGGCCTTCATCTACACCTGGCGGGTGAACGTGAAGCAGAATAAGATCAGCCAGCAGCTCATCGCCAGCGGGCGCAAGCTGAAAAGCAGCCGACAGGATCTGCACTCGCTGGCGGACGATCAGTTCCACAAGACGCTCCTGGCGCTGCCGATGGCGGGCATTTTTACCTTCACCGTGCTGCCGATCATCTTCATGATTTTGGTCGCGTTTACCAACTACGACAAAACCCACCAGCCGCCGGGAAAGCTGTTCACCTGGGTTGGACTGGACAACTTCAAAACGATGCTTTCCGCCGGCAACGCCAGCTACGGCTCGACCTTCGCGCAGGTGCTGTTCTGGACGCTGGTGTGGGCGGTGTTCGCGACCTTCCTCAACTATTTCCTGGGGATGCTGGTCGCCATCATGATCAACAAGAAGGGCATCAAGCTCAAGAAGCTGTGGCGGACGATCCTGGTGATGACCATTGCCATCCCGCAGTTTGTCAGCCTGCTGTACGTCTCCAAGATGTTCGCGGCTGACGGCCTGATCAACTCCTATCTGATGAAATGGGGCTGGATCTCCGAGCCGCTGCCCTTCTGGACAAACGGCACCTGGGCCAGATGCACCATCATTGGCATCAATATCTGGATCGGCATTCCATACCTGATGCTGATCGCCACGGGCATCCTGATGAACATCCCCGCTGATCTGTACGAGAGCGCTCGCATTGACGGCGCGAACGCCGTGCAGACCTACGGCAAAATCACGCTGCCCTATATGCTCTTTGTGACCGGCCCGTACCTGCTGACGAGCTTCATCGGCAACATCAACAACTTCAACGTCATCTACCTGCTGACCCAGGGCAAGCCCCTCTCCATGGAGCTGACGGGCAACGCAGGCTACACGGATCTGCTCATTACTTGGCTGTACAAAATGACTGTGACGGATAACGACTACAAGCACGCCGCCGTCATCGGCATCATCGTGTTTGTCATCACCGCCGTGATCAACCTGGTGGTGTACAACATGATTCCGTCCGTCAAGAATGAGGAGGACTTCCAGTGATGACGAACAAAAATCAAATTCCCGAGGTAGACATCGTCGTGGACGAGCAGGCGGGCGTCATTCGCGAGGTGAAGGAAACGCGTCTGCGCAGCAAAAAGGGGCATGAGCGGCGGGTCAACGGCGGAATTTACACCATT
The DNA here is from genome assembly GCA_964600835.1 of uncultured Oscillospiraceae bacterium. Classification (GTDB taxonomy): domain Bacteria; phylum Bacillota; class Clostridia; order Christensenellales; family Aristaeellaceae; genus UBA11524. The sequence continues at coordinate 1,299 of CAZRLM010000195.1, read as the reverse complement.
CTGGTGCTCATGAGCATCATCTGGCTGGCACCCTTCGTTTTCCTGGTGCTCCAGTCCTTCCGCTCCTACATTACCGAGGGCGGCGGCATGGTGAACTACCTGCTGCCCAAAGCCTTCTCGCTGGACAATTATGTATTCCTGTTCCAGGACGGCAAATTCCTGCGCTGGTATGCCAACACGTTGATTGTCGCGCTGTTCTGCGCGGTGATTCAGACGGTCATGGTGCTTTCGGTCAGCTATGTGTTGTCCCGGATGCGCTTCCGCGGCCGCAAGCTGATCATGAATCTGATTCTGGTGCTGGGTATGTTCCCCGGCTTCCTGACGATGATTGCGCTGTACTTCCTCCTCAAGCAGTTCGGCATGACGCAGGAGGGCGCGATCCCCGGCATGATCCTGATCTACTGCGCCAGCTCCGGCATGGGCTACTACATCTCAAAGGGTTTCTTTGACACGATTCCCAAGTCTCTGGACGAAAGCGCCCGCATCGACGGCGCGACCCGCTTCCAGGTGTTCAAGCGGATCATCATGCCCCTGAGCAAGCCGATCATCATCTACACGATCCTGATGGCGTTCATGGGCCCGTGGGGCGACTACGTTTTCGCCTCCTACATCGCCTTCGGCAAGAGCAACAGCTATAACGTGGCTGTCGGCCTCTACCAGTGGGTCAACACCAACGACTTCCAGGGCTACTTCACCCGGTTCTGCGCCGGCGGCGTGCTGGTGGCAATTCCGATCACCGCGCTGTTCCTCGCGTTGCAGAAGTATTATGTGGAGGGCGTCACCGGCGGCGCCGTAAAGGGATAAGGGAGGAATTGTCACATGGCGAGCGTTACATTGCAGCACGTTAAGAAGATTTACGATAACAAGGTGACTGCGGTTCAGGACTTTAACCTGGAGATCAAGGACAAGGAGTTCGTGGTGTTTGTCGGCCCATCCGGCTGCGGCAAATCCACCACGCTGCGCATGATCGCCGGTCTGGAGGACATCTCCGAGGGCACGCTGATGATCGGTGACCGCGTCGTCAACGACGTGGAGCCGAAGGATCGCGACATCGCGATGGTATTCCAGAACTACGCGCTCTATCCGCACCTGACGGTCTATGAAAACCTGGCGTTCTCCCTGCGCATCCGCAAGATGCCGCAGGAGGAGGTGCACAAGCGCGTCTGCCAGGCGGCGGACATTCTGGGCATCACCGAGTACCTGGCGCGCAAGCCCAAGGCGCTCTCCGGCGGCCAGCGCCAGCGCGTGGCCATCGCCCGGGCGATCGTCCGCGCCCCGCAGGTGTGCCTGAGGGACGAG
>CAZRLM010000194.1:0-3647 GCA_964600835.1 uncultured Oscillospiraceae bacterium | reverse complement strand
GAGGACGGGGTTCTTCACACCCGTCCAGTCCAGCGCGAACAGTCCGCCGAAGCCGCCGATGCCGTCCACCACGCCGGGGGTCGTCGTCCGCGCGACGTGGCGCTTCATCAGCTCCACCGCCCGGTATCCGGCGGTAATGTCCACGCCGGCTGCCTTGTAGCTCTTGCTCTCACTCTTCATGGGCGCGTTGCTCCTTCCCGTGCAGCGGGGTTTCAAACTTCAATTTCCGGGTGGCGCAGGGCGGATCCACCGGGTACTTGCCAGAGAAGCAGCCCTTGCAGAAGTGCAGCTTGCACCCGGCAGCGAGCATATCGCAGTCCGGCAGGCTCAAAAAGCCGATGGAATCCACGCCGATGATCTGACGAATTTCCTCCAGGGAGTGATTCGCCGCGATCAGGTTGTCGGTGGAATCAATGTCCGTGCCGAAATAGCAGGGGTGCGTAAAGGGCGGCGAGCTGAGGCGGATGTGCACCTCGGTCGCGCCCGCGTCCCGCAGCAGCTTCACGATGCGCGCGGAGGTCGTGCCGCGGACGATGGAGTCATCCACCAGCACCACACGCTTGCCGCACACCGTCGCCGCGACCGCGTTGAGCTTGATGCGCACCGCGTCCTGCCGCTGCTTCTGCCCCGGCTGGATAAACGTGCGCCCGATATACTTGTTCTTGATAAAGCCGATGCCGTAGGGAATACCCGACTGCCGCGCGAAGCCGACCGCCGCGTCGATGCCGCTGTCCGGCACGCCGATCACCACGTCCGCCTGCGCGGGATGCTCCAGCGCCAGGAACGCGCCGGCCCGCAGCCGCGCCTCGTGCACCGACGCGCCGTCGATCACCGAGTCCGGCCGGGCGAAGTAGATGTACTCAAACACGCACAGTCCGGTCTCCTGCGGCTCCTGCGCCGGGTAGCTCTTCACGCCTCCCTCGGAGACGACGATCACCTCGCCCGGAGCAACGTCCCGGTCGAAGGTCGCGCCCACCGCGTCCAGCGCGCAGCTCTCGGAGGCGAACACGACGTCCTTCCCGATATGACCCATGCACAGCGGGCGGAAGCCCTGCGGGTCGCGGACGGCGATCATCTTGGTCGGGCTCATCATCACCAGCGAATAAGCGCCCTTGATGACCTTCATCGCCCCGCGCACGGCCTCCTCGATGGAGCCGCACCGGATGCGCTGCTGCGTCACCACATAGGCGATGACCTCGGTATCGGAGGAGGTGTGGAAGATCGCGCCGGTCTTTTCCAGCTCCTCGCGAATCTCGGCGGCGTTGGTCAGGTTGCCGTTGTGGCACAGCGCCATCGCGCCCTTCAGGTGGTTGATCAGCATGGGCTGGGCGTTGTTGCGGTTCTGCGCGCCGGTGGTGCCGTAGCGGCAGTGGCCGACCGCCATGCTGCCCTCCGGCAGCTTTTCCAGCACGTCGCGGGTGAACACCTCGTTCACCAGCCCCACGTCCTTATAGCAGTTGATCACCCCGTCGGTGTTCACCGCAATGCCGCAGCTCTCCTGCCCCCGGTGCTGCAAGGCGTACAGCGCATGATACGCCTCCGGAATCACGCCCTCGCCGGAAAAGCGGTAGATGCCGAATACGCCGCATTCCTCGTGCAGCTTGTTCCAAAGCTCCATCCTTACTCCCCCATCAGGCGCTTCAGGATCTCCTGATACGCATCCTCCACGCCGCCCATGTCGCGGCGGAAGCGGTCCTTGTCCAGCTTCTCATGCGTCTTGCTGTCCCAGAAGCGGCAGGTATCCGGGCTGATCTCGTCCGCCAGCACCAGCTGACCGTCAGCCGTTTTGCCGAACTCCAGCTTGAAGTCGATCAGCTCGATCTCCGACTGCTTGAGGAACTTGGTCAGCAGGTCGTTGATGCGGAAGGAGTAGGCCGCGATCTGCTTCAAATCTTCCTCGCTGACCCAGCCCATCGCGGCAATGTGATAGTCGTTCACCATGGGATCGCCCAGCTCGTCGTTCTTGTAGCAGTATTCCAGCACGGTCTTCTTGAGCTTGGCGCCTTCGGGCAGGCCCAGGCGCTTGCTCAGGCTGCCGGCGGCGATGTTGCGCACGATGACCTCCAGCGGCACGATCGTCACGCGCTTGACCAGCGTCTCGCGGTCGGAAATTTCCTCGATGTAGTGGGTGGGGATGCCGTTCTTTTCCAGCATCTTCATCAGGAAGTTGGTCACCCGGTTGTTGATCACACCCTTGCCGGTGATGGTGCCCTTTTTGAGACCGTTGAACGCGGTCGCGTCGTCCTTGTAATCTACCAGCACGACGTTGGGGTCGTCGGTGGCGAAAACTTTCTTGGCCTTTCCCTCGTACAGCTGCTCCAGCTTCTTCATGGCTTCTGCTTCCTTTCTTTTCGTTCCCGCTTCATCAGGAATGTTCGTCTTTTTCTCAGTCCACGCACAGCGCCCGATCCTTGGCGAGCACCGCTTCCCGCTGCGCCCGGCGCATCTCGGACAGCTTCTCCGCCAGCTGCGCGTCCTCCACGGCGAGGATCTGCGCCGCCAGCAGCGCCGCATTCGCCGCCCCGTCGATGGCGACGGTCGCCACCGGCATTCCGCTGGGCATCTGCACCGTGGACAGCAGCGCGTCCAGCCCGTCCAGCGTCGAGGACTTGACAGGAATCCCGATCACCGGCAGCGTCGTCTGCGCCGCCAGCGCGCCGGCCAGGTGCGCCGCCTTGCCCGCGGCGGCAATCAGCACGCCGAAGCCGTTGCCGCGCGCGTTTCGCGCGAAATCCGCCGCCGCCTCCGGCGTGCGATGCGCCGAGTAGACGTGCGCCTCGAAGGGAATGTCCAGCTTTTTCAGCTGCTCAAAAGCCCCCTTCAGCACCGGCAGGTCGCTGTCGCTGCCCATGATGACCGCAACTTTCTTCATGACTTTCTTCCTTTCCACAGCCTCTCCCCACGCACACAAAAAGAAGCGCAGTATCGCTTCCGCTTATACTCCGCTCCCCGCGCGCAGGAAATGCAAACCCACGCGGGCGCAAGACTCTTTGCCGCCCAGACCGTTCGTCCTCCACGTCACAGCGCCTTCCTCCCTCCGCGTGTACGTCTTATTCTACCCTACACCCCTGCGCCTGTCAAGGGATTCTCCGAACATTTCCACGTGATTTTGCCGTTTCGTTTGCTTGTTTGCATCATCTGGCCAAACTTGGACAGAAAAAACGCCTGCGGGCGCGCATCCCGCAGGCTGGCATGAAACGCTTTAGCCCAGAACCGCCTGACGCAGCCGCTCTGCCGCGTCGGTTTTCTCCCAGGGCAGGTCAATATCCGTCCGGCCAAAGTGACCGTAGGCCGCGGTCTGCCGGTAAATCGGCCTTCTGAGATCGAAGGCGTTGATGATCGCGTAGGGCCGCAGGTCGAACAGCTCCTGCACCCGCTCGGCCAGCACGTCGTCCGCCACCACGCCGGTGCCCTTGGTATCCACCAACAGGCTGACGGGCCGCGCCACGCCGATGGCGTAGGCCAGCTGAATCTCGCACTGCCGCGCCAGTCCGGCGGCCACGATATTCTTGGCAACATAACGCGCCGCGTAGGCCGCGGAACGGTCGACCTTCGTCGGGTCCTTGCCGGAGAACGCACCGCCGCCGTGGGGCGCGTAGCCGCCGTAGGTATCGACGATGATCTTGCGTCCCGTGAGGCGCGTATGT
>CAZRLM010000193.1:0-3696 GCA_964600835.1 uncultured Oscillospiraceae bacterium | reverse complement strand
GCGCTGTCCATCGTCCGCTTCCGCACGGCCATCAAGGAGCCGATGGACATCGCGTTCCTGTTTTGGTCGATTGCGGGCGGCATCGTGTTGGCGGCGGGTATGATTCCTCTGGCCGTGTTCGGCAGCGTGATCATCGGCGTGATCATGATCGTGTTCTGCAACCGGAAATCGTCGCAGAAGCCCTTTATCGCCGTCATCTCCTGCGACGGGAAAAATGCGGAGGACAAAGCGACGGACTATATCCGGAAAAACACCGGCAAAATGGCAGTCAAGAGCAAGAGCGCGCAGGCGGGCCGCATTGAGTTGACCTATGAGGTGACGCTGAAAAACAACGATACCGATTTTATCACCGGCCTGTCCGAGATGGAGGGCGTCGACAGCGCGGTGCTGGTGAGCTACAACGGCGACTATATGGGGTGATCCCATGCTGAGAACAAAGAAAGCGGATCGAATCGCGTGCGCGGCCCTGGCGATCATGCTGCTGGCGGCAGCGGCGCTGTGGGGGCTGGTGGAAGCGACGCAGGGCGACGGCAGTCATGCCGTCGGCTATGAGAAGCGGCTGTTTGACCAGGACACGGTGCATACCCTCGAGATCACCATGGCGGACTGGGATGACTTTATCGCGGGCGCCGCGGCGGAGGAATACGTCCAGTGCAGCGTCACGATCGACGGTGAGCAGCTGGACAACGTGGCTATCCGCGCGAAGGGGAACACATCGCTCTCCTCCGTCGCGTCCCTCGGCTCCACCCGCTATTCCTTCAAGGTGGAGTTTGACCACTACATCAAGGGCTTAACCTATCACGGCCTGGACAAGCTGAGCCTGAACAACCTGATTCAGGACGCGACCCTGATGAAGGACTACCTGGCCTATACGCTGATGAATCGTATGGACGTTCCCACGCCGCTGTGCAGCTATGTGCTTCTCACCGTCAACGGTGAGCCGTGGGGGCTGTATCTGGCAGTTGAGGGCGTGGAGGAGGCCTTCCGGGAGCGCAACGGCATGAGCCGTGGCGAGCTGTACAAGCCGGACAGTATGTCCTTTGGCGGCGGCCGGGGCAACGGTCAGGCGTTTGATCTGGAGGATTTCCGCGAGCAGTCCGCCTCCGATGGCGCGCCCTCCCAACGCGGCGCGGGGTTCTCCTTTGGCATGGGAAACGACGACGTGAAGCTGATCTATTCCGACGACGACCCGGACAGCTACGCCAACATCTTCAACAACGCCAAAACGGAGCTGACGGAGGCCGACAAGGCGCGCCTGATTGCATCGCTGAAAAAGCTGAACGACGGAGAGGACATCACGGGCACGGTGAACCAGTCCGAGGTAATCCGTTATCTGGCCGTGCACAGCTTCCTGTGCAACGACGACAGTTACACGGGCATGATGGTTCACAACTACTACCTCTACGAAGAGAACGGGCAGCTGTCCATCATCCCCTGGGACTACAACCTGGCCTTCGGCGGCTTCTCCGCGTCCGACGACGCGACCTCCGACGTCAACTCACCCATTGATTCCCCCGTCAGCGGCGGCAGCATCGACAGCCGCCCGCTGATCGCCTGGATTTTCAGCGATGAGGAAGCGCTGGACGCATACCATGCCGCATACAGCCAATTCCTCGCGGAAAATCTGGAAAACGGCTGGCTGGAGACGGAAATCGCCCGGGTGCAGGCGATGATCACTCCCTACCTGCAAACGGATGCGTCCGCCTTTTACACCATGACGGAGTTCGAGCAGGCGGTAACCACCCTGCAAGCGTTCTGCCAGAAGCGGCAGGAAAGCATCCGTGGCCAGTTGGACGGCACCATTCCGTCCACAACGCAGGGCCAGCGGGAGAACAGCGCCGCGCTGGTGGATGGCAGCGACCTTTCCACCGCCGACATGGGCAGTATGGATCGCGGCAACGCGCCAGGCGGCGGTATGACTGCGCCGCCGTCCATGCCGGATTTTCCGGGCGGCGGAGGTGCTCCGGGCGGTGGAGGCGCTCCGGGCGGCGGAGACTTTGCGCCGCCCGAGGGTTTCCCGCAGGGCGCTGATCAGGAGGCGGACGATTCCTTCGGCGGAAGCGCAGGAAGCAGCGGTGAGAGCGCTGGACAGAGCGCGGACGCGCAGCCGGAGGAGCCGCCCACAAACGAGCGCCCGAACGAGCCTGCCCCATTCGCCGACGCGCTCGTTCCCGCGCAGAACCGCTCGGGCGCATCCTGGGGACAGCTGGCGCTGTGGAGCCTTGTGCTGCTCGCCGCGCTGCTGATTGTCCGACGCGCAAAAAGTCACAACGATTAATGGCTTGGATTATTCGGCCCTGTTCGCGTGAACAGGGCCATTTTGTGCGGTTTTTTCGGCCTGTCTGTTTTGCATTTTCCCGTTTGGACGCAGCGGATGCGGAAAGCTTACACGTCTCGTGCGCCTTTTTTACAGTCGTCCAAAAGAGAAAACTGTTATGATATACGCAGGAACTTGGCCCCGTGCGGCAGCTTGTGTCGGTCAAACGGCAGCGCGGCGGCCAGGAAACACCAAAGTTTCTATTCTGAAAGGAGTAATCGGTTCATGAAGAAACTGTCGCTGTTGATGGCTGTCATCATGCTGCTGGGCTGCGTAGGCGGCGCGTTTGCGGAAGAGACGGCCGACGCCCCCGTGGGCGCGAACCAGGTCATGGACGTTCGCGCGCAGACGGTTGATCCGGAAGTGGCTGCCGCTGAGGAAGCCTTCCTCCAGTCCAACTGTGAGTTTTCCGTGATCGAGGCGGACGAAACCACCGGCCAGGTCAAGCTCTCCTACATTGAGGGCGTGACCCCCATCCTGGAGCAGGATGGCCTGAAGTTCAAGGATCTGAATAAGAACGGTTCTCTGGATGTGTATGAGGACTGGCGTGTGGACACCGACACCCGCATCGCCGACCTGATCGCCCAGATGACCCCTGAAGAAGAAGTTGGCCTGCTGTTCTGCGTCAACACCCAGCTGTACGACGCGCGGCACATGGTGCAGGAGTTTGCCCTCACCTGCCAGCTGTTCAACCTGAACGGCACCCCCATCACCATCACCAACACCCTGAACAACCTGCAGGCGGCCGCCGAGGCCGAGCGCCTGGGCGTGCCCATGGTGTTCACCTCCGACCGTGAGTACAACTCCTTCGGCGGCTACATCGACAAGGCCCACGAAGGCTTTGGCACCGCGGGCGATCCCGAGCTGGCTTACGAGCTGGCCAGCTTCTACGGCAAGGCCATGCGGGCCGTGGGTATCCATGTGACCTTTGAGCCTTACGCCAACGAGATCGGCGCGCAGTACGGCGAAAACCCCGAGTACATCGCCGCCATCGTGCATGAGGAGATCAAGGGCCTGGAAGAGAACGGCCTGGCTTCCTGCACCAAGCACTGGATCGGCCGCGGCGGCGACTCTGCCTTCGGCAAGGCCCGCTCCGTTGCCCAGAACTTCGACAACTGGATGGTCGGCTGGAAGGCCGCGCTGTCCGGCGGCTCCGAGTGGGTCATGACCAACTGCGGCGGCACCGGCATCAGCAACACCGTGGATGTCAAGTGGGACAAGGCCACCATGGACTATCTCCGCAAGGAGATCGGCTTTGACGGCGTGGTCGTCACCGACTGGTGGGCGCTGGGCGGCGGCCCGAGCAATCCCGGCCGCATGACCGGCATCACCGCCGAGGGCGTTGACCTGGGTCAGCAGACCATCGGCTGGCTGTACAA
>CAZRLM010000192.1:0-3718 GCA_964600835.1 uncultured Oscillospiraceae bacterium | reverse complement strand
GCTGCACCCTGAAAAGGGGCAGAAGCGGAGCCGGAGAGCAAGCGCGGCGGACTTGCCGGAAGGGGTGCGTGTGATCGTGATCAAGTAAAGGGGGCAAGGGCATGGAATCGAGCGTCGCGGAGCAGCAAGCGCGAATCGACACGGCGGTCGCGGAGAAGCGGCGCGCGCTGGAGACAGAGCTGACGGAAACCAAGGGGCGCGTCTCCGCGCGGGACGCGCTGCTGCTGGACGCGATCTGCGACACGGAGCGCATCCGGCTGGAGGCTGTCTCCTCCGTTGCGCAGAGGGGACTCAGGGAGCGCTACACGAACGGCCGGCAATCGGTAGAGCGGGAAAACCGCTCGGTCGCGCAGGCGCACAAAGCCGCGGCGGCCCTGATCCGGCTGCTGAGCGCCCTGTATGGCCGCGGACACGCCGCCGCCGAGCCGGAGACGGACGGTGAGCCGGATGAGCTTGACGATTATTAAGCCCGCTTACCCGGACGCCGATCCACGAATCATCGGGTACGCGGAGGACGCGGCGGAAGGGCGGATCGTTGTCTGCGACAAGGCGCGACGCATTTGTGAAATCTTTCTGAACGATCTGACGCGGGTCGGGGATTCGGCCTTCCCTTACACGTTTGACGCGGAGAAGGCGTCGCGGCCGATCCGGTTCACGGAGAAATTCATCCGGCCAACGGGCGACTATGACCGTATGGAGCTGATGCCCTGGCAGGCCTTCATCTTGGGGGCGCTATTCGGGTTTGTACGCAGGGACACGGGGCAGCGGAAGCACCAAAAGGCGCTGATCCTGGTGGGAAGCGGCAACGGCAAGACGCCGCTTGTGGCGTCCATCGCGCTCTACTGCGCCAGCCAGGAGGGAACGCGGAACCCGGAGATCGACGTTTTCGCCAACAGCCGGGAACAGGCCGGTATTCTGGTGGGCGACTGCGCGGCGATGGTGGCCGACAGCCGCGCGCTGCAAAGCCGGTTCAAGGTGCTGAAAACGGGGCTGGAATACTACGCGGACGGCTGGCAGGGGCGAGGCCGTATCCCGGTGCCGGACGGAGCTATCCGCAACTTCTCGGCGGACGCGCGCAAGCTGGACGGCCTGCGGCCCACCACGGCGATCTTCGACGAGGTGCACGAGATGCGCACCTACAAGCTGATTTCGCAAATGAAGCGCTCGCTGCTCAAGAGCCGTGATCCGCTGATGCTACTGATTTCCACCATGGGCACGGTGCTGGACGGCGTGCTGGTGTCGGAGTACCGCCTGGCGGACGAGCGGCTGAAGGGGCTGGGCGACCAGGAGGTCAACGAGAGCTTTTTCCCCTTTATCTGCGAGCTGGACGAGCAGGACGACCCAAGCGACGCCGATACCTGGATCAAGGCAAACCCGTCCCTGGGCGTTCTGCTTGACCGGCAGGCGCTGGAAAAGGACTGGACGGCCGCAAAGCGCGTCCCGGCGCTGAAAAGCGACTTCCTGACCAAGCGCCTGAACTGCTTCACGAAGGTGGACGAGGCCAGTTATCTGGACTGGGAGCTGGTGCAGCGCAATCAGGACGAGATCGACCTGGAAGCGATCCGCGGGCGGGAGGCGTTCGGGGGCTTTGACATCTCCGCCAGCGGCGACCATACGAGCGTTTGCCTCGAGGTGCCGCTGGCCGACGGGCGGTTCTTCATTCTGCCGCACACCTTCGTCCCCCGGGCGGTGGCGGAGCGGGACGCAGAGCGCCTCCCCTACTGGGAGTACGCAATGCAGGGCGACCTGACGATCATCGACGGCGAATACGTCAAGCAGGAGTACCTGATCGCCTGGTTTGAGAAGTGGGCGGAGGTCTTTGACATCCGCTGCATTGGCTACGATCCGGCCAACGCGACGCTGCTGGTGCGGGCGCTCAGCTCCTGGCGGGGGCCGACGAACCCGGTTTTCACCTGCGACCCGGTGCGGCAGGGCGCGCTGACGCTCAACGCGCCGATGAAGGACTTGCGGGAGCGGTTTACAGACAGCAAGATCGTCCACAACCGGAACCGGCTGTTTGAGTGGTACCTGAACAACGTCCGACTGCGCAAGGACTACCTGACGCGGGACAATGAAAACTGGGTGCCCGTCAAGATGGACAAGTACCGCAAGATTGACGCGTTCATGGCGCTGCTGGACGCGCACACGGCCTGGATGCGGCGTTGCCCGATTCAAGGCGCGGAGGCGGCGGAGGCGGGCGTACAATTTATCAGCTTGGGGTGAAGAAAGGAGGAAGCGCCATGTGGCCCTTTACCCGGAAAGCAGCAAAAAAAAGCGGGGAAAAGCTGACGATTCCCCGCGTGACGCCGGTCTGGCGGCCTCGAGGCGACCACAGCCTGGAGGGCAGCGAATCGGTATTCGGCGCGATTTCGCTTTTGGCAAACACCATCGCGTCGATGCGCGTGCGGCTGATGTTCGGCGACCGGGAGGACATTGGGAGCGAGCTGTCGCGGCTGGTGAATTACCAGCCGAACACAATGATGGATGCCTTCGCTTTCTGGCAGACGCTGGAGGCGTGCCGCAACGTATACGGCAATTGCTACGCGTTCAAGGTGCCCGGGCTGGACGGGCGCGTGGAGGCGCTGGACATCCTCGACCCGGACAGGGTGGAGCCGGAGCGGGCAGTGGAGACGGGCGACGTGTGGTATCGCGTGCGGCCCGCAGATGGCGGCGAGCTGCTGATTTCGAGCCGGGAGATGATCCACTGCCGACACGTCGGCACGGGAGGCATGAAGGGCATTAACCCACTGCAGGTGCTGGACGATTCCCTGGCGTATGACGACCAGATGAAAACCTTCTCCATTGAGCAGGCACGGGGCGTGTCCGGCGCGGTGGTGCTGGAGTTTCCGGCGCAGATCGGCGATGACCAGCAGAAGGCGATCATCAAAAACTTCCTGGAAAACTACCGACTTTCCTCCGGCTCGCTGATCGTGCTTTCCGGCGGTGTGAAATCCAGCACGATCAACCGCAGCCCGGTGGACGCGAAGGTGCTGGACGTGGATCGACTGACGGGCAACAAGGTCGCGCGGGTTTTCAACCTCTCGCCGATGATGTTAGGCGACTACACGCAGACGCGCTATTCCTCCCAGGAACAGCAGCAGCAGGAGTTTTTGGAGCGAACGGTGCTGCCAATCGTGCGGATGTACGAGGCGCAGCTGAACCTGAAGCTGCTGACCTGGCAGCAGCTTCAGAGCGGATACCGGTTTGCTTTCGACCTGAGCGACCTGGTGGCGGGCGACCAGCGGAGCCGGGCGGAATTGTACCAGGTGATGCTGCGCGGCGGCATGATGACACCCAACGAGGCGCGGCGCAAGGAGGGACTGCCGCCCGCGAAAGGCGGAGACGTGCTGCTGTGTTCCTCCGACCTGACGCCCATGGCCATGCTCGGAAAGGAGACGGCGACATGACGAGATTCGCAACGATGGACTTCTCCGCCGGAGAGGCCCGGCTTCTGATCCAGGGCGAGATGCTGAGCGAAACGCCCTGGTGGGAGGAAACCGGCGCAGTGGTCGCGCCGGACTGGTTCAGGGCCGAGCTGGAGCAGGTGGACGGAAAGCCGCTGACGGTGGTGGTGGACAGCCCGGGCGGAGACGTAAGCTGCGGGATCGCCATTTACGAGGCGCTTAGGCTGCGCCGAGGCCGGACGCGGTGCGAGGTGATCCGGGCGTACTCCGCGGCCACGCTGGCGGTCGCGGGCTGCGACCGGGGCGAGCGGTAC
>CAZRLM010000191.1:0-3722 GCA_964600835.1 uncultured Oscillospiraceae bacterium | reverse complement strand
CGATTTCGCGCAGCTCCTGCTCATCCTGGCAGATGCCGCCGCCGCTGCCGCCCAGGGTGTACGCCGGGCGGACGATGACCGGGTAGCCGATCTTCTCGGCGAAGGCCAGCGCGTCCGGCACGTTTTCGACGACCTCGCTGGGGATGATCGGCTGGTGGATCTGCTGCATTGTCTCCTTGAACTTGAGCCGATCCTCTGCCTTTTCGATGGTCTCGCACTTCGCGCCCAGGAGCTTCACGCCGTGCTGCTCCAGAAAGCCCTCCTTGGCCAGCTGCATGGAGAGCGTCAGGCCGCTCTGGCCGCCCAGGGTGGAGAGCAGGCTGTCCGGCTTTTCCTTGAGGATGATGCGCCGCAGCGTTTCCAGCGTCAGCGGCTCGATGTAGACGTGGTCGGCGGAGGTGTGGTCGGTCATGATGGTGGCGGGGTTGGGGTTGACCAGCACCACCTCGAGACCCGCGTCGCGCAGCGCGCGGCAGGCCTGGGAACCGGCGTAGTCGAACTCAGCCGCCTGACCGATCACGATCGGGCCGGAGCCGATGATCATTACCTTGTGCAGCTCAGGATTCAGCGGCATTCTTTATTCCCTCCCATCAGCGCAATGAACCGGTCAAACAGGAAGCGGGTGTCCAGCGGGCCGCCCGCGGCTTCCGGATGGAATTGAACGGAGAAGGCGGGCATATCCGTATAGTCGAGGCCCTCGCAGGTGCCGTCGTTCCCGTTGACAAAGCGCAGGGTCGCATTGTCGGGCAGGCTGGCGACGTCCACCGCGAAGCCGTGATTTTGACTGGTCATATAGCTCAATCCGGTTTTGACGTCCCGCGCGGGCTGATTTGCGCCGCGATGGCCGTACTTGAGCTTGACGGTGGTCGCGCCCTGGCTGAGCGCCAACAGCTGATGACCCAGACAGATGCCAAACAGCGGGACGCGCCGCTGGCACAGCGTACGCAGCTCGGCGATGACGCTCACGTTGTCCGCCGGGTCGCCGGGGCCGTTGGAGAGCATCACGCCGTCCGGTTTCATGGCGAGGATGGCCTCCGCGGCGGTATCAGCCGGGACGACGGTGACGGCGCAGCCGCGATTTTCCAGCTCGCGGCGGATGTTGTCCTTTGCGCCAAAGTCCCACAGCACCACGTTGTAACGGCCCGGCGCCGCGGCGGGGCGCGCTTCATGGCAGGTCACGTCCTGAATGGAGGGGTGGAAGGGCAGCGCCCGCAGCTTTTCCGTCAGGGCGGCAACGTCCTCGGGCAGCTCGGTGAGCAGCGCGGCGTTCATCACGCCCGCGTCGCGGATGCGGCGGGTCAGCGCGCGCGTATCCACCTTCGTCAGGCAGGGAACGCCGCAATTTTGCAGGTACTCGTCCAGCGCGCCCTCGCTGCGGAAATTGCTGGGCGTGTCGCACAGCTCCCGCACGACATAGCCCGACAGCCGCGGCGCGGCGGATTCAAAGTCCGCCGGAATCACGCCGTAATTGCCGATGGTCGGGAAGGTCTGGATGACGATCTGCCCCTCGTAGCTGGGGTCAGTCAGCGTTTCCAGGTAGCCGGTCATCGCGGTGGTGAACACCAGCTCCGCCATGACGGACTTTTCGGCCCCGCGCAGCTCACCTTCAAAGAGCTGCCCGTCGGCCAGCAGCAGATAGCCTTTCTTCTTCATGCTCATCCCTCTTTCATTAAGGTGACCAGGACGGCCTTCTGGGCGTGCAGCCGGTTCTCCGCCTCGTCGAAAATTTCAGCCTGGTGACGCTCGAAAACGTCGCTTGTGATTTCCTCGCCCCGATGGGCGGGGAGGCAGTGCTGCACCATGCAGTCGGGGCGGGCCAGGTCAAGCAGCGCCTGGTTGACCTGATACCCGGCGAACGCTTTCTCGCGGGCGGCGCGCTCCTCCTCCTGCCCCATGGAGGTCCAAACGTCGGTAAAGACCGCGTCCGCGTCGCGGGCGGCCTGCGCCGGATCGTCGGTGAGGCGGAAGCGATCGCCGTACGGTTTCGCCCAGGCGAGTACACGCGAGTCGGGGCGGTAACCCGTCGGGCAGGCCGCCGTGAAGGATGCGCCCGCCATCAGGAAGCCGACGATCAGCGAGTTCGCCATGTTGTTGCCGTCGCCGATGTAGCCGATTTGCAGCCCATCGAGACGGCCGCGGTACTCGCGGACGGTCTGCAAGTCGGCCAGTACCTGACAGGGATGGCAGAAGTCCGTCAGTCCGTTAATGACCGGGATGCTGCCGAAACGCGCCAGCGCCTCGACTTCCGCCTGGTCAAAGGTCCGGATCATCAGCCCGTCCAGGTAGCGGCTGAGGACGCGGGCCGTATCCTCTACCGGCTCGCCCCGCCCGATCTGCAGATCGCGGGAGGAGAGGAACAGCGCGTGTCCGCCCAGCTGCTGCATCCCGACCTCAAAGCTGACCCGGGTGCGCGTGGAGGACTTTTCAAAGATCATGCCCAGGGTCTTGCCCTGAAGCAGCGGATGAGGAACGCCGGCCCGGCGCTGCGCCTTGAGCGTATCCGCCAGATCCAGCAGGGCATACAGCTCGTCCCGGGAAAGATCCATCAGTTTGAGCAGGTGCTTCATAATAAGAAGAAATCGCCGCCTTTCCGTGCAGAAGGGGACAGAGGACGAAAGGCTTCGACCCCATGCACCCATCTTCTATTATAACATATCATGGTGGCGAGGGAAATCTCAAAATCGGTAAAGGAGGCTCCCATCATGGAACAAGGACGGGAAAATGTCGGTCGAATTTGTCCGCGCGGGGCAAGCTACTACACCTGGGAAGCCGGCGACACGCTGCAAAGGGTCGCGCAGGTCAACGGCACGACCGAGCAGGCGCTGCGGGACACCAACCGGGGCGTGGACTTCGCGACGCTCCCGGCAGGGGAGACGATTTGCATTCCGGCCAACGTGCTGACCTGCCCCGACGGCGAACCCTACACCGTGCGCCAGGGCGACACCTTCGCCAGCATTGCCGACTCGCTGGGGATCGGCGTGGATACGCTGCAATCCAGAAATCAGGGCACGGATCCGAATTCGCTGCGAACCGGGCAGGTGATCTGCATCCCCCGGCAGACGACGGGCGGCACGCAACCGGAAACGCCGCCCACGAACGGCGGAACGCAAACTCCGCCCACCGGCGGCGGAACACAAACGCCGCCCTCTTCCAGCGTGCCGTCGCTGCCGCCCTCCTTTAACCTGAGCTGTCCCGTCGGCTACACGGCCACCGAGGTGAAGGCCGGGCAGACCTACGCTGACCTGCTGATCCAACAGAACGTGAGCTACCGAGCGATGCGCACGTCCAACCCGTCGCTGCGCCCCGGCACGCTGCGCGCGGGAATGCGTTTCTGCGCGCCGCCGGCGGGCACGCGGCAGCTGTGCGAACGCAACCGGAGCTATGTGATTCAGCCCGGGGAGACGCTTACATCGTTGGCGCAGAAATGGAACACCACCGTCGGCCGTCTGCTGATGCTCAATCCCACGCTGCTGCCCACCGACTTCTCTTCCGGCACGGTGATTTGCCTGCCCTGACAGCCAGCTCACCCGCAAACGGCCCGATTCTCCCCGAAAGGAGAACCGGGCCGATCTTTTGTATGCCGACAACCGCGCCGATTGCGCCAAATTGTAAAAAAGAGGAAGTGATCAACCGTCACTTCCTGCGTCTGGGTGAGAAGATTCGAACTTCCGGCCTCTTGAACCCCATTCAAGCACGCTACCAAACTGCGCCACACCCAGATA
>CAZRLM010000190.1:0-3739 GCA_964600835.1 uncultured Oscillospiraceae bacterium | reverse complement strand
AAAAGTGGCTGCGGCCACTTTTTTGAGTTGGAGGAACACTGCTACGGGCCCCTCGACGTTTCCCGCTTTTTCGATAAAAAATTTTATTTTTCGCTTGCATTGTTCGCTAAAATGAAGTACAATAAGGTCGTATTTCCCAATAATGTTCGTCTTTTATGGAGGCGCGCGATGGAGGCATTGAAGGAAGCCATTTGCCGGGAGGGCGTGGGCATCGGCACGGACATCGTCAAGGTGGACAGCTTTCTCAACCATCGGATTGACACGGCGCTGTCCGTGAAGATGGGGCAGGCGTTTTACGAGGCATTCCGCGACGAAAAGATCGACTGCATCCTGACCGTCGAGGCCAGCGGGATTGCCGTCGCGCTGACCGCCGCGATGGCCTTCGGCTGCATCCCGGTGATTTTCGCCAAGAAGGGCGACCACCGCAACGTCGGCCATGACGTATACACGGCGGACGTGTATTCCTTCACCCATCAAAAGATGAACGCCATCCGCGTCAGCCGGAAGTACCTGACCCCCGGCATGAACGTGCTGATCATCGACGACTTCCTGGCCAACGGCGAGGCCATCGAGGGTCTGCTGTCCATCTGCGAGCAGGCGGGCTGTCATGTGGCGGGCGCGGGCGTGTGCGTCGAAAAGGGCTTCCAGCCCGGCGGTGAAAAGCTGCGCAGCAAGGGGCTGCGCGTCGTATCCCTGGCAATCGTCGACGCGATCGAGGATGGACGCATCATCCTCCGCGACGATTGAATATAGTTGTTTCCTGAACGACAGAAGCGGGAGGAGAAACCAATCATGAAGAAACTGCTTGCACTGCTGCTGTGCCTGATGCTGACGCTGGGCGCGGTGAGCGCGGCGTGCGCGGAATTCGCGCCCGTGGCGAAGGAAAACCTGAAGGTCGGCTTCGTGTTCATCGGCGACGTGAGCGACAAGGGCTACACCTACGCGCACTACCAGGGCCTGCTGGAAATGCAGGAGGCGCTGGGCCTGACGGACGACCAGATCATCTACAAGACCAACGTTGCCGAGGACGGCGCGTGCGAGGACGCGCTCCGCGAGCTGGTGGACGCGGGCTGCCAGATCATCTTCGGCAATAGCTACGGCTACATGAACTTCATGGCCGAGCTGGCGGACGAGTACCCCGAGGTGATCTTCTCCCACTGCTCCGGCTACATGAGCAACGACGTGAACTTCAACAACTACTTCGGCGCGATCTATCAGGCGCGCTACCTGTCGGGCATCGCCGCGGGCCTCAAGACGCAGTCGAACAAGATCGGCTTCGTGGCCGCGATGCAGACGCCCGAGGTCATCGGCGGCTTTGACGCGTTCGCGCTGGGCGTGCAGTCCGTCAATCCCGACGCGGTGGTGTATGTGAAGTACACCAACACCTGGTATGATGCGACCCTCGAGCGGCAGACCGCCGACGCGCTGCTGGACATGGGCTGCGACGTGATCGCGCAGCACTGCGACACCGCCAATCCGCAAATCGCCGCTCAGGAGCGCAACGTGTGGGGCTGCGGCTACAATGCCGACATGACCGTGGACGCGCCCAAGAGCCACCTGACCGCGCCCGTGTGGAACTGGGGCGCCGTATACACCAAGGAAGTGCAGGACGTGATCGACGGTACCTGGGCGCCGGAAAACATCTTCCTGGATATGTCCGACGGGCTGGTGGGCCTCTCCCCGCTGTCCGAAAACTGTGCCGAGGGCACCGCGGAGGCCATCGAGGCCGCGACGGCGAAGCTGCTCTCCGGTGAGTTTGACGTGTTCGATCAGGAGCTGTGGGACAACCAGGGCAACCAGATCACCGACGCGAACGGCTGCTTCGTGGCGGACATCGCCGGCACCTCCGCCAAGGCCGGTGAGAAGATCACCCGCGCCTTCGTCGCCGGCGAGCTGATGTTCGTCGTCAAGGGCGTGGAAGTGCAGTAAGCGCTCGATCGTATACAAAGGCCTCCGGTGGAAGCAGGCTGCTCCCGCCGGGGGCTTTTCGTATGCGGGCTGACAGACGTTACGGCGGCGAGCGAAGCCCCCGCCGCGCATCGCGGAGCACAGAAAGAAGCCCCCGCCGAAAGCAATACGCTTGAGCGGGGGGCTTCTTTGTATGCGCAGGACTTTGCGCGGATCAGCCGACGGCTTCGTTCGGCGTGACGGTCAGCATGGTCTGCCAGAGCGCGTCCTGGTCGCTCAGCGTCGTTTCGACACAGGCGGGAGCGGTCGCCGGGTCAAAGGACAGCGTCAGCTTCACATAAACCGCCGCGTAGGACGCGCCGTTCAGGCTGATGGCCTTGTTCAGCTTGCCCTTTGTGCCGGAGAAGCTCTTCTTCCCCAGCGTCTGCGCGGTCAGCGCGTTCGTCGCCACATAGACCGTGCCGCCGTCCACCGAGCCGTCCACGCCGCTGTCCAGGTTGGTGGAGACGGTCACGCTGCCGCCGGAAACCGAAAAGGTCACCGTGCCCAGGCAGTATGCGCCGTTCGCCGCGTTGAGCGGCACCGTCAGGCTGCCACCCTCCAGGGACGCAATGTCCAGCAGCGTCGCGGTGCGCCAGGTGTTCGCGCCGCTCAGGGTGGACAGCGGATAGCCCGCCGAGCATCCGCCCTGATCCCTCAGCCGACCCACCACGCGCCGCGCGGTAAAGCCGCTGACCGCGCCGCCCGCGTCCAGCGACACCTGATACAGCGTCTCACCGCCCTCCAGGGGCAGGTACACGTCCTCGGAGCGGAATTCGCCGCTGCACAGCCCGTAGTTCCGCTGGTACACCACGCCGTTCGGGCCGCTGACCGTCAGCACCACGTTGACCTCTCCATCCAGCGGGCAGGTGACGCGCAGATAGCTGCGGTCAACCGTCACCTCCGCCGCGGCCGCGTTTGCATTGGAAACGGTGAACACATCCTCCGCCAGCGCCGCGCAGGGCTGCGCGGCAAGCATCAGCGTCAAGGCCAGAATCAGGATGCGTTTCATAGCCGATTTTCACCTCATTCGCAGGGATTGCGGCGTTCCTCCGCCGCTCATTCAATCAACGAATGAGCGCGGAGGAATCATCCCGCATCCGGAAGAATCGCTTTTGTTACTTCGCCACAATGTTGAGCAGTCTTCCCGGCACATAGATGACCTTGACGACCTTCTTGCCGGCGAGGTACTTCTCCAGCTCCGGTCGGGCAGGCAGCTCCTGCTCGGCCTGCTCGCGGGTCATGTCGGCGGGGACGGTCATGCGGCAGCGAACCTTGCCGCACACCTGCACGGCGATTTCCACCTCCGCCTTGACCATGGCGGCCTCGTCGTAGGTCGGCCAGGCGTGGTGGTGCATCGGCTCCGCGTTGCCCAGCGCCTCCCACATTTCCTCGGTGATGTGGGGCGCGACCGGGTTGAGGAGCAGCAGCAGCGTTTCCACCTCCGCCCGGGTGACGCTGCCCACCGCGTACATTTCGTTCACCAGGCTCATCATCGCCGCGATGGCGGTGTTGAACTTCATCTTTTCAAAGTCGTCGGAGACCTTCTTCACCGTCTCGTGCATCAGGCCGTTGAGCTTGGCGGAATAGCCCTCGCCCGGGACGATCATCGCCTGAAGCCGCCACACGCGATCCAGGAACTTGCGGCAGCCCTTCGCGCCCTGGGTCGACCACGGAATCGCCTGGTCGAACGCGCCCATGAACATCTCGTACACGCGGAAGGCGTCCGCGCCAATCTCGTCGATGATGTCGTCCGGGTTGATGACGTTTCCACGGGACTTGGACATTTTTT
>CAZRLM010000189.1:1281-3745 GCA_964600835.1 uncultured Oscillospiraceae bacterium | reverse complement strand
ATACTTCATCAAAAACGGCTGCACTTGATTCTCTCGTGCGCAGCCGTTTGGGTTTCGTTACGCTTGTTTATCGGCGCTGTCCAGCTCGGCCTGATGGGTACGGAAAAAGTCGTACCATGTGCGCACGCTGGGCAACTCCGTCCACCGGCACGTTCGGACAGGCGTTTCATCCAGATGGTAGATCTTCGCGCCCCGCATCGCCAGCAGGATGGGCGAATGCGTCGCGATGACAAGCTGACAGTCGAAAAAGCGGACGCTCTCCTCCAAAAACTGCGCCAGCTCCAGCTGCTTCTCCGGCGAAAGGCTGTTTTCCGGCTCGTCCAGCAGGTACAGCCCCCCGTCCTTGAGCTTGTCCTGAAAGTACATCAGCGCGCTCTCGCCGTTGGAATGCTCCCGCGGATTGTCCATCAGCCGCTCCCGGACGTATTTCGACTGGGTTTTCCGCCGCGCCATGTTGATCCGCTGCAGCTCTTCGTAATCGTCCATCGAGCGCAGCTGAAAGCGAGCGCGCTTGTCGACCACATAATCATCGTAGAGCTGCTCGCGCTTGCGGTCGATGCCCTCGTTGATCGCCCGCAGGTTGAGCATGAAATCAAACACGTCGTCGCTGGTGACGATCCGAATCTCGGCGGGCGACGGGCCACGCGTTTCAGCGTCGCACAGGGCGACGTAGTCCTCGAAGAAGTTGGAACGGTTATAGCGCGTATCGCGCGCCGCCCCCAGCGTCTCCGCAATCACGTTCAGCGCGGTGGACTTGCCGCAGCCGTTGCCGCCGCACAGAATCGTGACCGGCTCAAAATCAAGGCTGGTCAGCCCGCGATCCGGAAAGATTTGAAAGGGATAATAGCTGTTGAAGCAGGTGCGCTTGACGTTCAGGAAAAAGTCAAACTCCTGATCCGCGTCTGGAAAGGAAAAGTGCGTCAAGTACAGCATCGCGTTTCCTCCTGCGCTGGTTATGAGAACATCCGCTCCAGCTCCTCGTACTTCTCATGGGTGATCAGCGCGTCGTGCGTGGTGCCGTTCAGGCGGACGATATACGTCCAGCGGCCATAGGGCGTGATGTTGCTGATCTGATTCAGGTTGATGATGTAGCTTTTGTGGCAGCGGAAGAACACGTTCGGGTCGAGACGCGCCTCGGTTTCTCCCAGCGAATCGCCCGTCACATAACGGCCGCCGCCGGCGGTGTAGATCACCGTCGCCCGATCCTCCCGCTGCACCAGAAGAATATCGCCCATGTTCACAAAGGACACGCCGTCCTTGTGGTGCAGCATCAGCCGTCCGGTGGCGGCCTTGGGCGCGGTGCGGGGCAGCTCCGGCACAGGCTCGCCGACCTCCCGCCTGCCCGCAATCCGGTCGCGGGCGCGTTCCAGCGTTTGCAGCACCCGATCCACCTTGAAGGGCTTGATCAGGTAGTCGAAGGCATACACCTCGAACGCATCACCCATGTACTGGTCGTGGGCGGTGGCAAAGATCAGCACGATAGACGGATCCATGTCCTGGATCACCTTCGCACACTCCACGCCCGTCTTGCCCGGCATTTCCACATCCAGAAACACAACCTGCGGACGAACGTCCTCCACCAGCGTCAGCAGCGCGTTGCCGTCGGCGGCCTCCCCCGCCAGGGTGAAGCCCTCCACGCGCTCGATCATCCGCCGCTCAATCAGCCGCATTCCCTCGTCGTCGTCCGCGATAACCACCTTGATCGGTTCCATGGGGCCCTCCTCATCTGTTGCAATGACATTTCTATTTCGACACACGGCGCGCAATCCCCTCTCAGCGCGCGAAAAAGGCGAGCCGCCGTTCCGACGCGCCCGCCTTCCATTGTTTTTCACGCGAACCTTCTGCCGTGCCCGCGCGTCAGGCGCGCCTGCACCGGTCGCAGGGACGCGTCAGCACCTCCTGCATAATCACCGCCCGAACCATCTCGTTGCCGGAGAAGTTCAGCGTCAAACCGGGTCGCTCCGTCGGGACGGGCGCGATTTGCGGGGCGGCAGAGGCCAGCTGATCCTCATGGCAGGGATCCTCGCCTTCTCCGGTCTTGGCGTTCATGCTGCCCGCAAACATATCCGGCAGGTGCGGCGTGACGCGCACACGGGGCGCGATGGACGGCTGCTCCACGTTAATGTGGGGCTGCTCCGGCACGAAGGGCGTCGGCTTGACCGGCCTCGCATCCGCCAGATCGTCCGCTTCATCCAGCTCGTCGTCCATTTCGGAAAAGACAACCTGCCGCGCGGGTACTTTCCCCTGCCGTGCCTTTTTGCCCTGCTGCTTCTGCAGGCCGGGCTTTCCCTTCATGAGAACAAGGCCGACCAGAATCAAAATCGCGATGATCGCATCCATCCGCATCCCTCCTTGGGAAAGAAACCCGTTACTTCTTCGGCTCGGTCAGGGTCTGCTGCGGCGCGCTCGCCTTGGCGATGGAATCCCGCATAGTGGTGTCGGCGATGGTGTTCTGCATCTGATA
>CAZRLM010000189.1:0-1271 GCA_964600835.1 uncultured Oscillospiraceae bacterium | reverse complement strand
TAGTAGTCCATCACGCCCAGCTTGCCCTCGCGAAGCGCGGCGGCCATGGCGCGCGGCACGTCGGCCTCGGCCTCGACAACCTTCGCCCGCATCTCCTGCACGGCGGCCTTCATTTCCTGCTCGTGCGCGACGGCCATCGCGCGGCGCTCCTCCGCCTTCGCCTGGGCGATGCGGCGATCGGCCTCCGCCTGATCCATTTGCAGCTGCGCGCCGATGTTGCGGCCCACGTCCACGTCGGCAATATCAATGGAAAGGATCTCGAAGGCGGTACCCGCGTCCAGGCCCTTGCTCAACACCGTGCGGGAGATCAGATCGGGGTTCTCCAGCACCTGCTTGTGCGTCTCCGCGGAACCAACGGTGGTGACGATGCCCTCGCCGACGCGGGCGATGACGGTTTCCTCGCCGGCGCCGCCCACCAGGCGCTCAATGTTGGTGCGCACGGTGACGCGTGCCTTGGCCCGCAGCTCGATACCGTCCTTGGCGATGGCCGCGACCACGGGCGTCTCGATCACCTTGGGCGTAACGGACATCTGCACGGCCTCGAACACGTCGCGACCGGCCAGGTCAATCGCGCAGGCCTTTTCAAACGCCATTTCGATGTTGGCGCGCTGCGCGGCGATCAGGGCGTTGATCACCCGGTCGACGTTGCCGCCCGCCAGGAAGTGCGTCTCCAGCTTGCTGATGGTCAGGTTCAGGCCCGCCTTGTTCGCCTTGATCAGCGGATACACCAGGCGCTGGGGCTGAATCCGCCGGACGCGCATACCCACCAGCGTGCCGATGGAGATGTGAACGCCGCTGGCCAGCGCGGAAATCCACAGTCCAATGGGGAAGAAGCGCAGGAACACCGTCAAAATGATCAGCGCAATGACGACGACAAAGATAATCCATGCCATTTCCATAAAAGTCCAATCCCCCTTTTTCTCTATCCTGCCGCGGCGGCGTTACGCCGTCACGGGACGAACCAGTATCTTGCTGCCCTCCACACGAACGATCCGCACGGTGGTTCCCGCGGGGATGAACTCGCCCTCGCTGACCACGTTCAGGCGCACGCCGTCAAACTCGGCGATGCCCGCGGGCCTGAGTACGGTGGTCGTCGCGCCTTCCTTGCCCAGGAACACCTCCATGTCCTGGGTGGAGCGGTAACCCGCCTCGTTGCTCTCCGTGTCCTTCAGGATCATCTTACTGCGGCTGAGCCTCCCATTGGTCGCACTTCGCAGCGACATGGAAATCGCGATAGCGATCAGCGACAGGATGACCAGCGTCATGCCCAG
>CAZRLM010000188.1:0-3745 GCA_964600835.1 uncultured Oscillospiraceae bacterium | reverse complement strand
CCCTGGGGTTGGGGGTGCCTGGGGGGCGCCGCCCCCCCTGTGGGGGGGGGCTGGGGCTACGCCCCCGCCTACTCGTTGTAGTTTTGGAGGCTGACGGAGACCATTTTGCTGACGCCCTGTTCTTCCATCGCGACGCCATAGAGGGCGTTGCAGCGCTCCATGGTGCCTTTGCGGTGGGTGACGACGATGAACTGCGTGCTCTGGCTGTACTCCTTGAGGTAGTCGGCGTAGTAGCCGATGTTCGCGTCGTCGAGGGCGGCCTCGATCTCGTCCAGAATGCAGAAGGGCGTGGGCTTCAATTTGAGCATCGCGAACAGAATCGCGATGGCGGTCAGGGCGCGCTCGCCGCCGGAGAGAAGGGAAAGCAGTTGCAGCTTCTTTCCCGGGGGCTGGGCGTTGACCTCAATGCCGCAGTTGAGCGGGTCAGCGGGATCCATCAACGTCAGCTCGGCGTGTCCGCCGCCGAACAGGCGGGTGAACGTCTCGGAAAAATAGCCTTGCAGCTTGCTGAAATTCTCCACAAAGGTGGACTCCATCTGCGTGAGCAATCGCTCGATCAGCTCGCGCAGGTCAAGCTCCGCCTGCTTCAAATCGGCCTGCTGGGTGGTCAGGTCGTCGTAGCGGGCCTTGGTTTCGGCGTATTCCTCGACGGCGTGGACGTTCACCGTGCCCAGCGCGCGAATCTTCGTGGACAGCTCCGCGGCCTGCCGGTCGGCCTCGACGGGATCGAAATGCTCCGTGATACGGAACTCCTCCGCGCCGGCGTAGGTGACCTCATACGAGTCCCAAATTCTGTTTTGCAGCGCGCGGAGGTCGCTCTCCACCTTGGCGCGGGACAGCTCGGCGCGGTGGACGCGATCCACGTCGCGGGCGTAGGTTTTGTGCAGACCCTCCATGTCGGTCAGGAGCTGGCGGAGAGATTCCTGCGCCGTTTGCCGGGTGTTTTCGAGGCCCTGAGCGGCCTGCTCCTGCCGGTGCTGCTCCAGCTGCCGGAGCGTCACCTGGTCGCCTACGCGGGCGATTTCGAGGGCGTCCTGCGCGTCCTGCTCGTCCATCTCCCGGAGCTGGGCGGCGCGGCGCTCATGATCGCGCAGCAATTGCGCCCTGTCCTGCTCGAAACGGGTGTGGTCGCGGCTGAGGCTGTCCAGCGCGTGGCGCAGGTCGGACAGGGCCAGCGTCCGCTCCATCACGCGGTCGGCGGCCTCGGCGGACGCCCGGCGGGCCTGGGCAAGCAGCTCCTGCAACCGGGCGGTTTCCGCGTCCATCGCGGCCTGGTCAAACTGTCCGTCGCCGGACTGGGCCGAGATGCCCGCGAGCTGCCGGTCGAGATCGGCAATCGCCTCCGTCAGCTGGACGGACGCCTGCTCGCTCTGCGCCATGCGGCTTTGATGGCTCGTCAGCTCCGCCTTGGCGGACTGGACGCGCTCGTTCTCCCGGGCGACGGCGATTTCCTGCTGGTGCAGGGCGTTTGTCGCCTCGCTGACGGCCTGTTTCAGGTTGTTCTTGCGGGTCTGCCCGTCGAAGAGCGATTGCTTCATGCGCTCAAAGTCCGCCTTGCCCTTTTGCAGGGAGGCGGTCAGCTCCTTCAATTCGCGCTCGCGGCCGAACAGGTTGACCATCCGCGACTGGCTGGAGCCGCCGGTCATCGAGCCGCCGGAGTGCATCACGTCGCCCTCGAGGGTGACGAGGCGGAAGGCGTGATTGCCGGCGCGCATGATGGCGATGCCGTTGGTCAGATTGTCGGCGACGACCGTCCGGCCCAACAGGTTCTCGATCACGCCGCGGAACTCGGGCGCGCAGGAGATCAGGTCGGACGCGACGCCGAGCGCGCCGGGCAGGCGGATCGCCTGCCGCTCCCGGTCGTTGAGCAGCTTGGAGCGCACGGTGGTGATGGGCAGGAAGGTCGCGCGGCCGCAGCGGTTCTGCCGCAGGTAGTCAATGAGCAAGCGCGCGGTTTCCTCATTGTCGGTGACAATGTTCTGCTGCGCCGCGCCCAGCACCATGTCAATGGCGGTTTCATACTCCCTGGGCACGGTGATCAGCTGCGCCAGCACGCCCTTCACGCCGCTCATGCCCTGCTGCTTGCCGAACTGAATCGCCCGGCGGACGGCGTTGTTGTAGCCTTCCATTTCGCGGGACATTTCGCTCAGCAGCTTGTGACGGCTGGCGGCGGCCTGCAAATCGGCGGAGAGCTTTTCCGCCCTGGCGCGGAGGGCGATCACGTCCGCGTCGGCGCGTTCGAGGGCCTGATTGCGGCTTTCCAGCGCGTCGCTCAGCTCGGCTTGGCGCTCCGTCTCCTGCCGGAGCAGGTCGTTTGCGTCGTCCACCGCGGCAGACAGGCGCTGCGCCTCGGCGGCCATCTCCCCGGTGGAGGCGGAAAACTCCGTCAGCCGCGCCTCCATCTGGCTGCGCATGGTTTTCAGCCGGGTCTGGTCGTTGCGGACGGCGGAGAGGCGGTTGAGCGCGTCCATCATGGCGGTGTTGTGGTTTTCGAGGGCCTCGCTTCGCGCGCGCTCCTCGTCGGACAGACGGGCGGCGGCTTCCTGCGCCTGACGCAGCGCGTCCTCCGCCTGAACAATCAGCGCCTGCTGGCTGTCCCGCTGGTCGGCGCACTGGGCGAACAGCGCGTCCAGCTCGGCAAGGCGGCGCTCGCCCTCCTGCTGCTCGTCCAGGATGCGGGCGCGGTGCTCCTGCCGCGCCGTTTGACGGCTGGTCAGCCCGGAGAGCGCGTTCCGCGCCTCATGCACCGCCTCCGCGCAGGCCATCAGCCGGTTGCGCGCGGCGGTGATCTTTTCCTCCAGGCGGGCGATGTCGGCCTGCTTGGCGTCGCGGTCGGCGGTCATGTCCGCCAATGCCGCTTCCGTGTCGGAAACGACCGTGCGCAGCGTCAGCAGGTCCGCGTCCAGCTCGGCGAGGCGGATTTTCGCCTTGTCGGAGCGGTACAGGAACAGGTTCATGTCCAGAATTTTCAATTCACCGGACAGAGCGATGTACTCCCGCGCCGCGCGGGACTGGGCCTCCAGCGGTTTCAACTGCCGTGTCAGCTCCTCCAGGATGTCGTCCACGCGGGCGGCGTTTTCCAGCGTGCGCTGGAGCTTTTTGTCCGCCTCCTCCTTGCGGGCCTTGAACTTCACAATGCCTGCGGCTTCCTCGAAGATTTGGCGGCGATCCTCACTTTTGCGGGAGAGGATTTCGTCAATGCGCCCCTGACCGATGATGGAGTAGCCTTCCTTGCCGATGCCGGTGTCGCGGAAGAGGTCGACCACGTCCTTCAGGCGGCAGGCGGAGCGGTTGAGGTAGTATTCGCTCTCGCCGTTGCGGTAGACGCGCCGCGTGACCATCACCTCGGCGAAGTCCATCGGCAGCGCGCGATCCTCGTTGTCAAAGATGAGGGACACCTCGCAGTAGCTCAGCGGCTTGCGCTTCTGCGTGCCATTGAAGATGACGTCCGACATACTCGCGCCGCGCAGTGTTTTCGCGCTCTGCTCGCCCAGCACCCAGCGCACCGCGTCGCCGATGTTGCTCTTGCCCGAGCCGTTCGGCCCGACAATGCCGGTAATCCCTTCGTTGAATACGATCTCCGTCCGCTGCGCGAACGACTTGAATCCGTACAGCTCCAGCTTTTTCAGCCGCATAGGCATCCCCCATTTTTCGTCATCGCCCTTCATTATAACACAAGCACTTTGACTTTTCCAGAGGGGGCTTCGCTCCCTCTGGACTCCCCTGAGCAGGGGCGCTGCCCCTG
>CAZRLM010000187.1:0-3748 GCA_964600835.1 uncultured Oscillospiraceae bacterium | reverse complement strand
CGCGGTCTGTCCGGAAAACTCGATGGCCGTCGACGGCATTGAGAACGTCATCCGTGTGCTGGAGGAGATCGAAAACGACAAGCTGAGTGACCTGACGTTCTTTGAAGGCTCGGCGTGCACCGGCGGCTGCGTCGGCGGGCCGCTGAACTTCGAGAACAACTATGTAGCCCGCAACATCATCCGCCGGATGGCGGACTGCGAGTCCGGCCTGCATCCGGACAAGACGGTGGACGTCAGCCTGCTGACGAAGTATCCGCTGTACAGCAGCAAGGCGATTCTGCCCAACAGCGCCATGAAGCTCGACGACGACATTGTCGAGGCGATGCGCAAAATGGAGCGCATCGAGGAGATTTACAAGAAGCTGCCCGGGTACGACTGCGGTTCCTGCGGCAGCCCGACCTGCCGCACCTTTGCCGAGGACATCGTGCAGGGCTTCGCCCGGGAGATGGACTGCATCCACAAAATGAAGGAGCAGCTGAAAATCATGGCCCAGCAGATGGTCAACCTGGCGCAGACGACGCGGAAATAAAAGGAGAGAGAACGATGACCGTACAGGAGCTGATCGCGCTGACCGGCGCGAAAAACATGACCCCGGAGGCGGACACGGGCAAGGCGGTGTCCTGCGGCTACACCTGCGACCTGCTCAGCTGG
The DNA here is from genome assembly GCA_964600835.1 of uncultured Oscillospiraceae bacterium. Taxonomy (GTDB): domain Bacteria; phylum Bacillota; class Clostridia; order Christensenellales; family Aristaeellaceae; genus UBA11524. The sequence goes on along the minus strand of CAZRLM010000187.1, from coordinate 3,097 downwards.
GTGATGGCCCACGGCCAGGCCGGCATGGCGTGGATCACCGTACAGACCCACATGAACGTGATCGCCGTCGCCTCGCTGATGGAGATGGCGGCGGTCATTCTGCCGGAGGGCGTTGAAATGGAAGGCCCGTCGCTGGAAAAGGCGCGGGAGGAGGGCGTCGCGGTGCTGCAAAGCGCCAAGACCGCCTACGAGCTGTGTGCGATGATGGCCGGCGCCGGGCTGCCGGGGTCGCCGCGAGAGGAAGCGTAAGCCGTGCTGGTCGATCTGCACATCCACTCCTGCCTTTCCCCCTGCGCCGACGACGACATGACCCCGGCGAACATCTGCGGCATGGCGCACCTGAAGGGGCTGGACGCGATTGCCGTCACGGATCACAACACCGCCCGCAACCTGCCCTATGTGAAGGAGGCGGCGGACTATTACGGCTTGCTGCTTGTGCCGGGCATGGAGATCACGACGCGGGAGGAGGTGCATCTGCTGGGGTACTTTCCGACGGTGGACGCGGCCGTGGCGGCGGGCGAGGTCTTTTCGTCCCATCTGCCGCCATTCCCGAACCGGCCGGCGTTTTTTGGTCGGCAGCTGGTGATGGATACGGACGATCAGGTGGTCGCGGAGGAAACGCGGATGCTCATCGGCGCGACGGATCTCGATTTGACCGAGTGCACGGAGATCATTCGCAGCCGCGGCGGCGTTGCGATCCCGGCGCACATCAACCGGGGGAGCAACGGGCTGCTGGTCAACCTGGGCATGATGCCCGCGGAGCCGTCGTTTCCCGTTGTGGAGGTTTCGCCCGCCCTGCCGGTGGACGAGAGCGCGGTGACCGGGCGGGGGGTGCTTCACTCCTCCGACGCGCATCAGCTGGGCAATATTCTGGAGCCTGTGTTCGATTTTCCGACGGAGCGCTTCTCCCTTGGCGGGCTGTTTGAGGCGCTTCGGGGCGGGAAAGGCGAACAATGACCTCATTTTTTTGTGATTTTTGATTGTATTTTTGGTCTTGTGTGGGAATTTTGGCGAAATTGGTACTATCTTTTCCGAGAATTTTATGTTAGAATATTAACATTACGGGGATGCGTATGCTTTCCCGTTGGAGTCAGGATACATGAAGGAGGTTGTTGACCATTATGCCCGATCAGAGAGAAAAATACGTCGAGCTGGATCAAGCCATCGCTCGGCATAAGGGCGAACCTGGCGCGCTGATGCCCGTGCTTCAGGAAGCGCAGAACATTTTCGGCTATGTGCCGCAGGATGTACAGCAGATCATTGCCGATGGCCTGGGCACCACCCTGGCGGAGGTGTACGGCGTGGCGACGTTCTACGCGCAGTTCTCCCTGGAACCCAAGGGACAGCACGTCGTGGGCGTTTGCCTCGGCACGGCCTGCTACGTCAAGGGCAGCCAGAAGATTCTGGACAAGCTGAGCGAGGAGCTGAAAATCCCGGTGGGCAAGACCACGCCCGACGGCCGCTTCACGCTGAACGCGACCCGCTGCCTGGGCGCGTGCGGCCTGGCGCCCGTCATGATGATTGGCGACGAGGTGTACGGCCGTCTGACGCCTGATCAGGTGCCGGCCATTCTGGATAAGTACCGCTAAGCGGGCGCTGTCCTCCTTTCAAACCCATGAACGCGAGGTGAGAGGGCGTGCGCGATTTGTCGCTGCATCTGCTGGATCTGGCGCAAAACAGCATCCGGGCGGAAGCGTCGCTGGTGACCATCCGCCTGACGCTGGCGGAGAACGGCTGGCTGACCTTCGAGCTAAAGGATAACGGCAAGGGCATGAGTCCGGAGCTGCTGAGGCGGGTGACAAGCCCGTTTGCCACCACCCGCACAACGCGCAAGGTGGGCCTGGGCATTCCGATGATGATGGAAAACGCCCAGCGCGCCGGAGGAGAGCTGACGCTGGAAAGCACGGTGGGGCAGGGAACGACCCTGCGGGCTACCTTCGACACGCGCAACATTGACTGCCTGCCCCTGGGCGATTTGACGGGTACGCTGCTCAGCCTGATGCTGACCAATCCGACCCGCCCGGAGTTCCTTTTTGAGGGAAAAACGCCCAAGGGCGAATGCGCCTTCGATACCCGCGAGGTGCGGAAGGTGCTTGGGGATATTCCGCTGAACGAGCCGGCCGTCGCGGCCTGGCTCAGGGAAGCGCTGGAGGAAGAAATCAATCCGATCTTTGGAGGTGTAATGATATGAAGTCCCTGGCTGAATTGGAAGCGATCCGCGCAAAGACGCTGGAGCATATCGCGATGCGCAAGGAAGTGCATGACGCGGCCCGCGTGGTGGTCGGCATGGCGACCTGCGGCATTGCGGCGGGCGCCCGCCCGGTGATGCTTGCCTTTGTGGATGAGCTGAACAAGCGTAAGCTGGATCATGTGACCGTGTCTCAGACCGGCTGCGTGGGAATGTGCCGCCTGGAGCCGATGGTGGACATCATCATGCCCGGCAAGGACAAGGTGACTTACGTCAAGGTGACACCGGACATGGTCTCCCGCATTGTGGAGGAGCACATCATCGGCGGCCATCCGGTGGAGGAGTACACGATCGGCGCTGCGGAAAAGGCCGAGTAATAAGGAGGAGAACCAATGGATCGTTATCGCGCACATGTGCTGGTCTGCGGCGGCACGGGCTGCTCGTCGTCCGGCTCCGCTCAGCTGATCGAGCGCTTTGAGGAGCAACTGAAGGAAAAGGGCCTTGACAAGGAAGTCAAGGTGGTGCGGACGGGCTGCTTCGGCCTGTGCGAGGCCGGCCCTGTTGTGATTATTTACCCCGAAGGCACGTTCTACAGCCGCGTCAAGCTGGAAAACGTGGACGAGATCGTCTCCGAGCACCTGCTCAAGGGCCGCAAGGTGCAGCATCTGGTCTATGTGGATCACGCGACCCACGAGTCCAGCGTGCAGAAGTCCCTCGACGAAATCGGCTTCTATAAGCAGCAGAAGCGAATCGCGCTGAAGAACTGCGGCGTGATCGACCCGGAGAACATCGACGAGTACATCGCCTTTGACGGCTACAAGGCCCTGGCGAAGGCGCTGACCGAGATGACCCGGGAGCAGGTCATTCAGGATATCATTGACTCAGGCCTCCGCGGACGCGGCGGCGGCG
>CAZRLM010000186.1:0-3750 GCA_964600835.1 uncultured Oscillospiraceae bacterium | reverse complement strand
GGTTCTTTTCGCCGAGTCGAAAAGAACGTCCTCACACAAAAATATAGTAAAAAAGCGAGCACCCGCCGGGTGCTCAGACAACCACGTCGCGTTGTGCCTACAAGGAACCCGCGTCATTTGACGCGGCTCACACCCCATTCCCTCTAATCGCAGGGATTCCGCGCCTGCGGGCGCGGGCAGGGTTAAAGGTTGCCTGCCAGGCTTTCCGGTCGCCCCCTGCACCCCTTCGGATGCACTCCTGCAATCTAATTGTATCGTGTAACATACTTATTTATGTTTTTATATCATTACAATTTAAAAAAACGTTGTATGTCACCATTTTCATTGTTTGTCCCGTTTCTAATAAAAAATATTTCTTCTTTTCGATTATCCGGTCGCCCGCCCTATCTAATTTTGCGTCTCAGCGCAAAGAAAAAAACCGGACTTTTTCCACCTTTCGGTCAGGAAAAATCCGGTTCCTCGGAATCGTTCTCCGGCTGGGCGATCACTTCGCCCTCGCTCGTCTCCTCGATCTGCGCAAGCCCGGACGCGTCCGTACGCACCCGGTAGCTCCTCCGCTCGCGGCAGCCTTGCAGGTCGGACTCGTCCGTGCACGTTACAAACGTCTGCACGCCGCTTAGCTCCTCTAACAGGCGCGTCCGCCGCGTCATGTCCAGCTCGCTCATCACGTCGTCCAGGAGCAGAATCGGGTTCTCGCCGCTCTCCTCCCGGAACACCGCCAATTGCGCTAACTTCATGCACAGCGCCGCCGTCCGAATCTGCCCCTGGGAAGCAAAGAGCTTCATCTCCCGGCCGGAGAGCGTCAGCGCCAGATCCTCCCGGTGCGCGCCGAAGCCGCAGCCGCCGCGCAGGATGTCCTCCCGGCGGGCGGAACGCAGCGCGGCTCGCGCGGTTTCCGCCAGGTCATTTTCGCCCGTCATGCAGGACTCATAGGCCATCGCGAACTTTTCGCCGGGCCGACCGCTGATGGACGTGTATCGCTCCGACGCGTATCGCGCGACCCGCTCCGTCATCCGCCGTCGCATTGGGACGATCACCGCGCACTGCCGCGCCATCGCGTCCTCAAACGCGTCTAACATCGCGCCGTCGCCCCGCGCGCCGCGCTTCATTTCCCGCAGGATCGCGCTGCGTTGCTCCAGCGCCTTTTGATACTGCTGAAGCGCCGTGAAATAAGGGGTCGACAGCTGACTGAGCATCATGTCCAGGTAGCGGCGGCGGAGCGCCGGGCCTTCCTTGACGAGCATCAAGTCCTCCGGCGAAAAGATGACGCATTGCAGGCGGCCCATCAGGTCGGACAGGCGCGGCGCACGCTTGCGGTTGACGTACACCTGCTTCCGGCGGGCCTCCATGGGCGTCAGACGGACGGCCACGTCCATCCGCGCGCCGCCGCGTGACAGCGTGACGCCACAGGCGGCGCTCAACGCGCCCTTGCGGACAACCTCCCTGTCCTGGCTCGTGCGGTGGCTGCGCCCCAGCGCACAATAATGAACGGCTTCCAGCAGGTTGGTCTTGCCGGAGCCGTTCTGGCCGAAGAGCAGGTTGATCCCCGGATGGGGGCGAAGCGTCAGCTCTCCGTAATTGCGAAAATCGCGCAGCTTCAATTCCTCAATCAGCATCTTGCGTTACTGGAACACCCGCACCGGCAGAATCAGGTAGGTGTACTGGTCGCCCTCCGGCGGAACCACCACACAGGGACTGACGTTGCTGTTGAACTTCATGCACAGCTCATCGTCGCTGATGTTGCGGATCACGTCGGTGATGTACTTGGCGTTGAACGCGATCTCAATCGGGTCGCCATTGGTGACGGCGTCCATTTCTTCCAGCACGTCGCCCAGCTCCGCGTTGGAGGTGATGGTCAGCGTGTCCGGCGAAAACGCCATACGAATCAGGTTGTTCTTGCCCTCGCGCGCCATCAGGCTGGCGCGGTCGATGGCATTCTGCACGCTGATCCGGTTCGCCTTAGCCTGGGTTTTGAAGGCGGGCGGCAGAATCTTACGATAGTCGATGTATTCACCGGCGAGGAGCACGGTGGACAGGCGCGTGTTGCCAAAACTGGCCTGCATCCGCGTTTTGCCAATGAGCAGCGTACAGAACTCCTCCTCGTCGGGGAGGATCTTGCTCAACTCGCTGAGCACGCGGCCGGGGATAATGGCCTTCAAACGCTCGACGTCGGCAGGCAGCTCGAAGGGCTGGAAGAGCTTCTGCATCGCGAGGCGGAAGCCGTCCAGGGCGACCATGCGCGCCTCGTCGCTGACGACCTCCAGCAGAACGCCAGTCAGAATTTGGCGGCTTTCGTCGGTGGCGATGGCAAACACGACGCGGCTGATCATGTCGCGCAGCTTGTTCTGCGGAATCTTGACCAAGGTTCCATGCTCGACCTCGGCCATTTCCGGGTACTCCATGGGGTTCATGCCTGCCAGGTTGCTCTTGGAGGACATACAGCGGATGGAGGCGGAATGGTTTTCGTTGACGCGGATGGTCACATCCCCGCCGGGGAGCTTGCGCACCAGCTCGGTAAAGAGCTTACCCGGCAGCACGGCGCGACCGATCTCCTTCACGTCCGCGGTCAGCACGGACTCAATGGTCAGGCTGCCGTCGGAGCAGGTGAGCGTGATCCCATCCTCATCCGCGTCAAGAAGCACGCCCTCCAATATCTGTTTGGCCGGCCGCGCGGACAGCGCGCGCGTGACCGTATTCAAGCCGTCCAGAAGGTCCTGGGCGTTCATCGTAAACTGCATGGGATCATCCTCTCCATAAGATTGTTGGTGGTATATATATATTTCGTAATCGCAGTAGGGGCTGTGGAAGCTGTGGAAAAGCCCCGCAACACAAGGCGGCGGCTCCATTTCCGGGGGTGCATAAATTGTGGAAAAAAGCGCGATTTATCCCCAGGGCTGTGGAGGAGAACCACCCGTTTGATTATATTCCATGAATCAAGGTTTGATTCCTGCCTTTTTACAGGAGCCGGACGGGGAAATTTCGCGGTTTTTCGCCCGCCGCGCGGTTTTTTCCGCCTGAAAAGCGGGTTTTTTCCACCGTTTTCACACGGTGTGGATTTTTCTTTCCACAGGGCGGAAAACAACTATATGGATTGGGTTTTCCGCCGTTTTGGAAGGGAAAATCAACAGGGTTATCCACAAAAATCTGTTTGACAGAGTACACCCCGCAGGCGCGGAATCCCTGCGATTAGAGGGAAGGGGGTGTGGGCCGCGTCAAATGACGCGGGCTATGTGTAGGCTTTACGCAACGAGGTTGCTTGAACACCCGGCGGGTGCCCTTCTTTTTTACTATATTTTTGTGTGAGGACGTTCTTTTCGACTCGGCGAAAAGAACCAAAAGCCGACCGGGGCCGCTCAGCGCCGTAAGATGGATCCGCGGCCCCGGACCCCCGCCGCTTCCATAGGCAGCGGGTCGAAGCCTTCGCGGGGCGCCACATGAGACGCTTGGGAGCGAAACGGCGACCATCAGAGGTCGCCTACGCATCGGCGTCTGAGGCATCGCAAGCGGCCCTTGGCAGCGCCGGAGCTAATGCGTTGTGATTGGCGTTATCGGAACAATGCGATGGCATAGGTCGTCTTTTGGCGCGCCGGAAGGCGCGCAATGCGGAGTTGATGTTACGCCAACAGGCATTCCGTGCCATTGGCGCCGGCAGGGGACGAAGGTCGTCTGCCCGGCTTTCCGATCGCCCTCTGCACACCAAGCAAGGCTGTCAAAGATGGGAGGTCCAGGAGGGCCATGCGGCCCTCCTGG
>CAZRLM010000185.1:0-3846 GCA_964600835.1 uncultured Oscillospiraceae bacterium | reverse complement strand
CGCTGCGGCCCACAGACACAACGCACTGGCGGCAGCGGTATTCCTCGCCCTTGCTGAAAACGGCGTAGCCCTCCCCTTTCCGCCGCTCGATGCGCTCCACCGGGGCGCGGAAGAAGATGTCGATCTTCTCATGCAGCAGGGCGTAGAGGTTTTGGAGCACCTGATAGTTTTTGTCCGTGCCCAGATGACGGACGGAGGCGTCCAGCAGGTGCAGCTTGTTTTGCAGGCACAGCTTGCGGATGGCGGTGTTGGCGGTGGAATACAGCCGGGTGCCCTCGCCGCCGTAGGCCATGTTGATGTTGTCCACATACCGCATCAGCTCAATGGCCTGCTCCTTGCCGATGAACTCGTGCAGCGTGCCGCCGAACTGATTGGTGATGTTGTACTTGCCGTCGGAAAACGCGCCCGCGCCGCCAAAACCGTTCATGATGGCACAGCTGGCGCAGTGGGCGCAGCTTTTCACCTTCACGCCGTCAATGGGGCAATGGCGCTTTTCCAGGGAATTGCCACTCTCAAACATGGCGATGCGCAGATCAGGCCGCAGCTTCAGCAGCTCATAGGCCGAAAAGATGCCTCCCGGCCCAGCGCCTACAATAATGATGTCATACTGATTGGTCATGGGATGTCCCCTCCTCAAGTTTCGGTTTGCCCGAAGCCAAACGATCGTTCATCGCCCTGCCGGACGGCAGGATGTTGTCACGGCATGATAAAATCGCAACATTGTTTTTATCATAACACATCCTTCGGCGCAAAGCAATATATTCTGCCCGATTGTCGGCGGGAATACCAGAAAAATCGTGTCTGAATGGCAGGTGATTGAACAAATTCGACAACAAAGCCATCAGGCTCGCCATATTTCTGGAAAAAATCTGAACATTCCCAAAGAATATTTGAAATTAATTCGCAAAAGGGCTTGCCTGAACGGGAATGGTGCGCTATAATAAATGTGCAAAATGTTTCCCGGTGTGTGAGAATCCTAACAAAAGAGGTGTGTGATGGCAAACATCCAGCGGAGCGATACCATCATTGAGCTGCTGACGCGCAACGACGCCATGTCTGTCAGCAGCCTGGCGGAGCACCTGTCCGTGTCCGAAATGACGGTCAGGCGCGACCTCGCCAAAATGCAGCAGGAAGGGTTGATTCGCCTGGTCAACGGCGTCGCTTTCTGCCCGAAGGATGGGAAAGCCGTCACCTACGACCTGGAACAGCAGTTAGGAGTACATGGCCGGGAAAAGGACGCCATCGGCCGCGCGGCGGCCGCCATGCTTGTTCCCGGGGACTCGGTGTTCATTGATTGCGGCAGCACGGCTTCGGCCATGCTGCGCTACATCCCCAAGGGCATGGACATCACAGTCATCTGCTCCACGCTGAATGTGCTGACCGAGGCCCGGTGCCGGGACATCCAGCGCCTGGTCTTTACAGGCGGTTACTACCATCCAGGTACGGAAACCTTTGAATCCCCCGAGGCCATCCGGATGCTGGAAGGCATCCGCTCCAGCCGGGCGTTCATCACCGCCTCCGGCGTGAGCATGGAGCTGGGCCTCACCTGTGTGGAGCAGTACGAAACCGCCGTCAAGCGCGTCGCCATGGAAAACGGGATGAAGCGAATCCTGCTGGTGGATTCCTCCAAGTTTTCCAAGGTCAGCCCGGCGTTCTTCGGCACCTGGCGCTCCATTGACATGGTGGTGACCGACGAAGGAATCACGGAGGAATGGAAGGCCTTCCTCCATAAACAGCAAATTGAACTGAAAATCGCAGAACAGGAGCGTGCCGACCTATGAACAGAAACGAAATCTTCTCCATCGTGGATCATACCCTGCTGAAGCAGACCGCGACCTTTGAACAGATTCGCCAGCTGTGCGACGAGGCCATCGAGTTCGGCGCCGCCTCCGTGTGCATTCCGCCCTGCTATGTCAAGCAGGCCAGCGAGTATGTGCAGGGGAAGATGACCATCTGCACGGTGATCGGATTCCCGAACGGCAACATGACCACCGCCGCCAAGGTGTTTGAAGCCAAGGACGCCGTAGCCAACGGCGCGACGGAAATCGACATGGTCATCAACATCGGCGAATTGAAGGCCGGTCATACCGACTATGTGCTGGACGAGATCCGCCAGCTCAAGGCCGCTGTCGGCGACCTGGTGCTGAAGGTGATCATCGAAACCTGCCTGCTGACCGACGAGGAAAAGATCACCATGTGCGACCTGGTGACCCGCAGCGGCGCGGACTTCATCAAGACCTCCACGGGCTTCTCCACCGCAGGAGCGACCTTCGACGACATCGCCCTGTTCAAGGCCCACGTCGGCCCCGGGGTGAAGATCAAGGCGGCGGGCGGCATTTCCTCCTTTGCGGATGCGGAGCGGTTCATCGCCCTGGGTGCGAACCGCCTGGGCACCAGCCGCATCATCAAGCTGGCCATTCAGGAAAAAAACGCGTAAGCGAGGCATGACCGCCATGAAAAAGAGAAGGCTCTATGTGCTTTCCATTGACTCGATGATCACCGAGGATCTCGAGTTCATGAAAACGCTGCCCACCATGAGCAGCATCCTGGACGGCGCGGCGATTGTCAGCAACGTGATCTCCGTGTATCCCACGCTGACCTATACCATCCATACCTCCATGATGACCGGCGTGTACCCCGACCGTCATCACATCATCAACAACGAGACCTTTGTGCCGGAAATGGAGCACGCGCCCTGGTATCGCAGCTGCCATCACTTTGATCACGACGTGGTCACCGTGCTGGAAGCGGCCAAGCGCGCGGGCTATACCACCTGCGCGATCCACTGGCCCGTGACCGGGGATGTGGACGTCGACTGGCATCTGCCGGAAACCTGGACAAGCGAGGGCACGCCGGAGAGTATGTACCGCGAGTTTGTCCGCCAGGGCGCGAAGCCGGAATTTCTGGACGAATTCTGGAGCGAGTACGGCGTACACCTCAACGGCCTGTACGACCCGGCCTTTACCCTGCTGGCCCATGGCGCGGCCCTGGCGGCCATCCGCAACCACCATCCAGAGGTAATGTTCGAGCACCTGTCGCTGGTGGATCACACGCGGCACAGCTATGGCGTGTACGGCAGACCGGTCTACAAGGATGCTTATTTTGAAACCGAGCTGCTGCTCTCCCAGACCATCGCGGCCATGCGTCAGGCGGGCGTGTTGGAGGATACCACCATCGTGCTGACCAGCGATCATGGGCAGACTCCCGTAGAAAAGCTGGTGGCCCCGAACACCCTGCTGGTGCGGGACGGCTTCATCCGCCTGAACGAGGACGGCAGCCTGAAGGATTACGACGTCATCTTCAAGTCCGCCGCGCACAGCCTGCAAGTGTATGTGCGCGACCCCGCGCTGACCGCGCAGGTCGGCGCGCTGCTGACCCGCTACGCCGCGGAGGAGGACGTGGGCTTTGAGCGCATCCGGGACGCGGCGGAAACCGAGCGCGAAATGCACGTAAAGGGCGACTTTGTGTTCAGCGTCGAGGGCGCGGACGGCTATGCCTACTCCAACGCGCTGACCGGCGAGCTGGTGGGCAAGGCGGACAATTCCAACTACAAATACAGCGTGGCCACCCACGGCCACGACCCGCGCAAAGGCCCCAAGCCCGCGATGGTTCTCAAAGGCCCGGGCATTGTCCCCGGCGCGAGGCTGGACGGCGTGGAGATCATCGACGAAGCACCCACCCTGGCCGCCCTGCTGGGCGTCAGCCTGGGAAACCCGGACGGTCATGTCATGCCCGGTATTCTGATTCCCTGAACCCAACAAATGAAGCGGCAGGAGGCGTACCATGGAGATGGTAGATTGTCAATCAAGTGCAACAGGATTGATTCAAGAAAACTTCAAAAGGAGT
>CAZRLM010000184.1:0-3854 GCA_964600835.1 uncultured Oscillospiraceae bacterium | reverse complement strand
GCCAGCAGCACCTTATTGTCGCCCACCTGCGCCCGGACGGCGTTGACCTGCTCGTCGATAAAGGCCGCCGCCAGCTCGGGACTGTCGATCCGCTTCATATCTTCCGGCCGTTTGTTGGTTTCCATATGCTCAGCCTCCTGCACTGATTTACGCTATTACTATACACGAAACGGGGCGTCAGCGCAAGTATTTCCTGCCAGTTTGCGCAGGATTGACAGTGAAAAAGCGCTCTGATATAATCAGCTCAGGAGAGGCGCTTGCTGGGCGCGGGGAGGAAAAACGCATGAGAATCATCAACACGTTTGATCAGATTTGGAACTGCTATCCAAATCAGACGCTCGACCTGGCGGCTTGGAGAAGGTACGCCCACGCCATTGACGGCGAATTGGACGAAAAGTGCGAGCAGGATGCGCAGGACTACGATTTCGACAGGGACGTGCTGCCGGTGATGAACCATGTGGCGCAGGACTGGGACGCGGCGCGCGCCGCCAACGCGTCCTTTATCGCCGTGACGAAGCGGCTGAATGACCGTCTCCCGCTGCTCTTTGACCGGGATGTTGACCTGGACGTCGTCCTGTACCTGGGGCTGTGCAACGGCGCGGGCTGGGCGACCACCCTTGGCGGCCGGGATGTGATTCTGCTGGGCATTGAGAAGATCGTCGAGCTGAACTGGCAGAACGAGGACGATATGCAGGCGCTTATTTTCCACGAAATCGGCCATAAATGGCATCAAACCTACGGCGTTTTGTATCCGGAAACGCGGTCGGCGGGCGACGAATCCCTGGCGCAGCTGTTCCGGGAGGGAATCGCCATGGTCTGCGAGCAGATTTTGTGCCGGGACGGGAACCACTACCATCAGGATAAAAATGGCTGGCTGGCCTGGTGTGCGGCGCATCGGGGCGAAATCAAACGGGAGTATCTCCGACTTGTGGAGAGCCAGATCAGCACGCAGGACTTTTTCGGGGACTGGCGCCAGTATCAGGGCCACAGCGACGTTGGGTACTATCTGGGCTGTGAGTTCATCAAATACTTGCAGCGACAGTATGAGCTGACTGACATTGCCAACTTTTCTGTCGATCAGATGAGAGAGCGATTCCGGGCGTTCGGCGCGGATTGAATCGGTGACGCTTCGGAGTGCATCTTTTTTGTGAAAAAACAGGGAAACAAGCTTGACAAAAAGCGGAAGGGTGCGTATAATATTTACGGTTAGTAAAAACTAACCGATTTTTTCAGGACAGTGGTTAGCTAAAACTAATTTCAAGAAAAGAAGGTGAAACGGATGATACCGCTGGCGCTCGCTTCCATCGGGGAGGAGAACATCATCAGGAAAATCGGGGGAAAGCAGGAGGTCAAGGCGCATCTGGAGACGCTGGGCTTTGTCGTGGGCGGCGCGGTGACCATTGTCAACACATGGGGCGGCAATGTCATCGTCAACGTGAAGGACTCCCGCGTCGCCATCAGCCGGGAAATGGCGCAGAAGATCATGGTTTGAGCGGGCTTTGAAAAAGGAGGAATGGACATGAAAACACTGAGAAGCGTGGCGATTGGCGACACCGCCCGAGTGGTGAAGCTCCACGGCGAGGGCGCGGTCAAGCGGCGGATGATGGACATGGGCCTGACCAGGGGCGTGACCGTCGCCGTGCGCAAGGTCGCGCCGCTGGGCGATCCCATCGAGGTGACGGTGCGGGGCTACGAGCTTTCCATCCGCAAGGCGGACGCGGAATTGATCGAGGTGGAATAAGCGACGCGGCGCGAGGCCCTTATTTTTTCGATCAGCGGTTAGTTGAGACTAATTACAAGGAGGAGAGGAACATGGATTTGCGAATTGCCCTGGCGGGGAACCCCAACTGCGGCAAGACCACGCTGTTCAACGCGCTTACCGGCTCCAACCAGTTTGTAGGCAACTGGCCGGGCGTGACGGTGGAGAAGAAGGAGGGCAGGCTCAAAAAGCACGAGGGGGTGATCATCACCGACCTGCCCGGCATCTACTCGCTTTCGCCTTACACGTTGGAGGAGGTGGTGGCGCGCAATTACCTGATGGCCGAGCGACCGGACGCGATTCTCAACATCATCGACGGCACGAACCTGGAGCGCAACCTGTACCTGACCACGCAGCTCACCGAGCTGGGCATTCCGGTGGTGGCGGCGATCAACATGATGGACGTGGTCAGGAAGAACGGCGACAGGATCAACACCGCGGAGCTGTCCCGGGCGCTGGGCTGCAAGGTGGTGGAAATCTCCGCGTTGCGGGGTACGGGCGTCATGGAAGCCGCCGAGGCGGCCATCGACGCGGCGAAGCACGGCAAGACCGTTCCCATGCACACCTTTTCCGGGGCGGTGGAGCACGCGCTGGCGCACATTGAGGAGGCCGCCGTCCACGGTCTGCCCGAGGAGCAGCAGCGCTGGTACGCCATCAAGATCTTTGAGCGGGATGACAAGGTGCTTCAGCAGGTCAAGCTGGACGGTAAAGTGCGCGCCCACATTGAAGCGGACATTCAGGCCGCCGAAACGGAGCTGGACGACGACGCGGAGTCCATCATCACCAACGAGCGCTACGTCTATATCGGCGAGCTGATCAAGGGCTGCTATCAGAAGAAGTCGGCGGGCAAGCTGTCCACCTCGGACAAGATTGACCGCGTGGTCACCAACCGCTATCTGGGTCTGCCGATTTTCGCGGTCGTCATGTTTCTGGTGTATTATCTTTCCATGGTCACCGTGGGCACGGCGGCGACGGACTGGGCCAACGACGGGCTGTTCGGCGACGGGTGGCACCTGTTCGGGATGGGCGCGGCGGAATATGAGGAAGCCGGTGAGGAATATGCCTCCGCGATGCAGGCAGTCAATGCCTTTGTGGGCGTGGACGCCGAAGCCGGGGACTTTGACGAGGCAGCCGCGCTGGATGAGCTGAAGGCGTTCCAGGCGACCGAGGCTTCGGCTCCGGTCGATGTGGAGGACGAGGAAACGCTGGCCGTCAGTACGCTGACCGCCTACTACGACGCGATTCCCGCGGACGCGGAGGAAGCGGCAACCGTCGGAATGACCTATCTGGACGCCGTATCCTATTTGGAGGCCAACGGCTTTGAAGCGCCTGATCCCGCCGACTACGGCGTGTGGGTGCCCGGCATTCCGGTGATCGTGGGCAGCGGGCTGGCAGCGATCGGCGCGGCGGACTGGCTGGCGGGGCTGATCAATGACGGCATTGTGGCCGGTGTGGGCGCGGTGCTGGGCTTCGTGCCGCAAATGTTAGTGCTGTTCCTGCTGCTGGCGTTCCTGGAGGCCTGCGGCTACATGGCGCGCATCGCCTTCGTGCTGGATCGCGTGTTCCGCAAGTTCGGGCTGTCCGGCAAGTCCTTTATTCCGATGCTGATCGGCACGGGCTGCGGCGTGCCGGGCATCATGGCGAGCCGCACCATTGAAAACGAGCGCGACCGCCGCATGACCATCATGACGACCACCTTCATTCCCTGCGGCGCGAAGGTGCCCTTCATTGCCATGATCGCGGGCGCGATTTTTGGCGGCAGCGCATGGGTGGCGACCTCGGCGTACTTTGTGGGCATGGCGGCGATCATCGTTTCCGGCGTCATGCTGAAAAAGACCCGGCCCTTCGCGGGCGATCCCGCGCCCTTCGTGATGGAGCTGCCTGCCTACCACTGGCCGACGGTGGGCAGCGTGCTGCGCAGTATGTGGGAGCGCGGCTGGAGCTTCATCCGGAAAGCCGGAACGATCATCCTGCTGTCGACGATTGCCGTATGGTTCACCACCTACTTTGGCGTGGTGGACGGCGTGTTCCGAATGCTGGGCGAGGAGGAAATCGACCGCTCCATCCTGGCGGCTGTCGGCGGGGCGATTGCCTG